>NZ_JAZEZK010000031.1:0-49739 GCF_037028485.1 Acinetobacter sp. 102 | reverse complement strand
TAACTGAGGTCACCTAAATAGGATGCATAAGTTATGCAAGTTACACCACTTAAATAAGTTAAGGTGCTAAAGCGAAAAAGTGGCACTGTTGGAAATATAGATTTAAGTCGATGATTTTCCTTTTAAAAAAAGTACTTAAAGACTGAAAACTCTATTTAGTTTACTAGATAGACTTCATCTTGAGGTTGACCAGCATAAAATAATGATGCCTTCCCTTTCCGTAATGCACGCATCACTTCAATACCTTTGATTGTGGCATAAGCCGTCTTCATCAATTTGAATCCTAAGGTCGCCTTGATAATTCGCTTTAAGCTTTAACTTGCTATGATCACATTAGCTTACGTTATTTTTGTTTTTAATCTGCCTGTGCTCAAGGTCTAGCGGACATTTTCCTTCGTGTTTTAACCGTGACAAAGCACATCCATATATGGGGGATTTGTCCGTATTGATCACTTGTGGCATCTTCCATTTCTTCACATTATTAAAAATTTTACCAAGAAAACAATAGGCTGATTTGGTATTACGTCTAGATGAAAGATAAAAATCAATGGTATAGCCATATTGATCGACTGTACGATACAGATAAGACCATTGTCCATTCACTTTTAGATAAGTTTCATCAATATGCCATGAACTTAACTCTTTAGGATTATGCCAATACCATCGTAAACGTTTTTCTATTTCAGGAGCATAACGTTGAACCCAACGATAAATCGTAGTGTGATCAACTTTTACACCGCGTTCAGCAAGCAATTCCTGAAGTTCGAGATAGCTAATGCAATATTTACAATACCAGCGCAGGGCCTAAAGAACGATTCCACCCTGAAAATGCCGACCATGGAAAGGATTCATATACTGAACTTTTAGCTTATCATCTATAGCTAATTACAACAGTGCCGAAATAAGTCGGCGTTATATTCAGCAAACCTGTAACTTCAGTCAATAAAATCGATCAAAAACGATCATATTTTAACTTTTCCCTGATAACTCAATGCCTGCACTTCGGAAATTATCCGCAATTTCTGCGGATAAACCTTGGGGTAAGTTTTGAACAATCTTGTAAGCTCAGGCTGACATCAATTAAAGACCATTGCGTCTATGTCATCCCTGCGATTTTTCATATGATGGGGACATAGAAAACAGGATGTTCTAACACATAAAACAATAATGATAAGTGTGACACCAGGACGTGAGGTACGACAGGAGTTATACCTAAACACCCAATACGAAAAAGCCCGACAGGATGTCGGGCTTTTTTATTGCTGAATTTTAATTAAGCCGTAATTGGTATAAATCTCGAATTCTATTTTCATCAGATTTTAGCCATAAAATGGTTTGTACAATGAGACCTAAATAGAGTAAAAGAGAAATAAACACTGCATTTTTATGATTCAAATTGGATTGAATCGTTGCACGGTTCTCGTGCAAAAAAAATTCCTATCAGGAAATAAAATGAGGTATTAAATTTTAAAATATTGAAATATATAAAAATAATAATTTGGCATATTTTATGCTTTTAGCTTATTGCAACTTCATCAAGGAGTCAGGTCAATGAGTACAACAAGTTTATTCAAAGTAAAAAATATACGACTAATCGGGCAAGATGCTTGTGAGTTATATATGGAAAATATTGAAAATTATTCAGCCAAAGGCTGGATCATTCATTGCAATAATGTGTTCGCACATCAGTTTCATGAGCACCTGAACCTCTTATGCCAATCAGAGAATCTATTCAATTCATTACTACAATTAAAGCAATACCATAAAGTCGAAGTTTTATGTTAAGCCACTTTTTGGCATGGATGATGGGAAGCCATCATCCATGCTTACGCTTGTTTAAAATATTGTAACCTATTGAAAAATAATAATAATAAATTAAAAAACTATAGACGAAACCAAAAATATCTTATATAAATTCTCTACAGGAAAATTAATTTCTTTAAAGGAAATTAAAGGTGTCTTTTTATAGTGTGAATCCCTCCAAAATCATATAGAGGAAATACCATGTCTCAAGATCTTCTCGACCAGTATGTTTTAAAAATTTCATGTCCTGCAGCTTCAGGTATTGTTGCCGCAGTTTCAGGGTATCTTGCGGGAAATAATTGTTTTATCAGTGAAATGTCACAATACGATGATGAAATCACTGGACGTTTCTTCACTCGAATCGTATTCCGCTTTAACGATGGCAAAGGAGATCTTGAGCAATTAAAACAAGGCTTCTCAGAAGTCACCGAAAAATTTTCATTGAATGCAAAATTCTATGAAAAGAAAAAACCGATGAAAGTCATGATTATGGTGAGTAAGTTTGATCATTGCTTATTGAACTTGTTATACCGTTACCATAAAGGTGAATTAAGTTTCGAGATCACTGCGATTGTGTCGAATCATTTAGATTTACGTGCGATTGCAGAACGTGAAGGCATCCGCTTCATTTATCTGCCAGTGACCAAGGAAACCAAACAACAACAAGAAGAAGAATTGCTGAAAATCGTGGATGAAACCAACACGGAATTGGTGATTTTAGCGCGCTACATGCAAATTTTATCGAATAGCTTATGCACCCAACTTGCAGGCCGTGCCATCAACATTCACCACTCGTTCTTACCAGGCTTTAAAGGTGCAAAACCTTATCACCAAGCATTTGATCGCGGTGTGAAACTGATTGGTGCGACAGCCCATTTCGTGACCAGCGATCTAGATGAGGGTCCAATTATCGAACAAGCCGTGCAACGTGTCGATCATGATTTTCTTGCAGATGATTTAGTTGCCGTGGGTCGTGATACCGAAACAATCGCGCTGTCTAAAGCAGTGAAATATTTTGTCGAGCATCGCGTATTTATGAATGATAACCGTACGGTGGTGTTCAAATGAGTCTGGCCTTATTACAACAAGACGATGACAAAATTATTGATGGCAAAGCCATCGCACAGCGCGTGCTAGAAGAAGTCAAACACGATGTGATGATATTGCAACAGCAAGGTATTGAGCCTTGTCTGGCGGTGGTTCTAGTGGGTGATGATCCTGCAAGCCATGTGTATGTACGCAATAAAGTCGAAAAAGCCCGATTTGTCGGGATCCGCTCTCTCGAGTTTCGCTTTGATGAACAACTGTCTGAAGTGGATTTACTCAACAAGATTGATGAACTTAATGCAGATCCAGACGTACACGGCATTTTGGTGCAGTTGCCGTTACCAAAGCAAATTAATGAAACCAAGGTTTTGGAGCGGATTAATCCGAAAAAAGACGTCGATGGTTTTCACAGTGAAAACGTCGGTGGCTTAAGTCAGGGGCGAGATGTACTTACCCCATGTACCCCGACAGGTTGTATTCGCTTGCTGAAAGAGGCTTTGGGTGAAGACTTAACTGGTTTACATGCCGTGGTGATTGGGCGTTCCAATATTGTGGGGAAACCTATGGCGGCTTTGCTCCTGAAAGAAAGCTGCACGGTCACAGTCGTACATTCCAAAACCAAGAATATCCAGCAAATTTGCCAGCAAGCCGACATTGTGGTTGCCGCGGTAGGTCGCCCAAAAATGGTTACCGCTTCGTATTTACAGGCAGATGCTGTAGTCATAGATGTGGGCATTAACCGCATTGTGGAAGATGGTAAGGCTCGTTTAGTCGGTGATGTCGATTTTGAAGATGCCTTGCCAATGGTGAGTGCCATCACACCTGTTCCAGGTGGAGTCGGACCGATGACCATCGCTTATTTGATGAAAAATACTTTACAAGCAGCACGCTTACAACACCCAGATTTATAGATTGATTATAGGCGTTGCTTGACGCCTAGGAGGACACCCCATGCCATTTAGCCTACTGAAGTATGGATTGAGTAATGAATATCCAGTGGAAGTGGATTTGCCTCCACCGAAGGAGCTGAAATCTCACTATGACGTTGTCATTATTGGCGGCGGTGGTCATGGTTTGGCAACAGCCTATTATTTATCTAAATATCATGGAATTACCAATATTGCAGTATTGGAAAAGTCTTATCTAGGTGGGGGGAATACCGCGCGAAATACAGCGGTTATCCGTTCCAACTATTTAACCTCTGAAGGCGTGAAATTTTATGCCGAATCGGTACGTATGTTTAAAGATCTCTCCAATGAGTTTGACTTTAACATTATGTATTCCGAACGCGGGCAATTGACTTTAGCGCATACCGATTCAACGGTACGTGCATTCCGTCAGCGTGCAGAAGTGAATAAGCATTTTGGTGGTCGCACTGAAATGATTGACCGCCAACAAATTAAAGAACTGGTGCCTTGCTTGAATTTAGACCCAGCACATTTACCTGTGTTGGCTGGGCTTTGGCATATTGATGGTGCAACTGCACGCCATGATGCGGTGGCTTGGGGTTATGCCAAAGAAGCAGCAAAACGTGGGGTTGAAATTCATCAGTTAACCGAAGTTCAAGATTTTGTGGTGGATAAAAATAAGGTGGTTGCGGTTAAAACCAACCGTGGCACAGTGCAATGTGGTTGTGCAGTTCAGGCGATTGCGGGTGCCTCTTCCATTTTAATGAATAAGTTAAACATTCGTGCCCCGATTCATACCTATCCATTGCAAGCCATGGTGACACAGCCATTTAAACCATTCTTGAATCCTTTGGTGAGTTCTTCGGCTTTACATTGTTATGTGCAACAAACCAGCCGTGGAGAAATTGTATTTGGTGGCGGTTCAGATCCTTATCCACTGTATAACACGCGTTCAACTTTAGACCTGAAAGAAAGTCTATTGGCGCATGCAATTGAAATGTTCCCCTTTATGGCCAATGCCAAACTCATGCGTCAATGGGCGGGCATTACCGATATGACACCTGACTATAGCCCGATTATGGGTAAATCGCCTTATGACAATTATTACTTGGATGCAGGTTGGGGAACGTGGGGCTTTAAAGCCACACCAATTTGTGGAAAAACCATGGCGGAAATGGTGGCGACAGGTCGCACACCAGAAATGATTAAACCTTTTGAATTAGAACGTTTTAGTCGCTTCCAGCAAGTCAATGAAATGGGTGCAACGGCTGCGAGCCATTAAGGAGAATATCAGATGAAAATTATGCATTGTCCTTTAAATGGACCTCGTAACATCAGTGAATTTACCTATGGCGGTGAAGTCAAACAGATGCCAGATCAAAATACCTGTACAGACGTTGAATGGGCGGACTATGTTTTTAACAGTGCAAACATTGCAGGTATTGTGCGGGAGTGGTGGATGCATACCCCAAGCAGCTATTGGTTTATTGCCGAACGCCATACCGTAACCGATGAAATTATTCGAACTTTTGATGCCAAAGAATTATTTAATACGCGGGTTGAATTTGCAGCCGTTGAAAGTAAAAAAACAGCTGTCGCACAGCAACAGAAGGAGTCATTAGCATGAGCAATTTAAACTTACCACGACTCCCGTTGCCTTACGGTACTTTACTTGACCGCAGTCAAGAAGTTGAATTCGAGTTTGACGCTGAAAAATTTAAAGGTTTTGCTGGGGATAGTATCGCCAGTGCCCTAATTGCGAATCAACGTTGGGTAATGTCGCGTTCATTTAAATACCATCGTCCACGTGCGCCACTGACCATGGCGGGGCAAGATGCGAATACCTTGGTTCAATTGCCCCATGAAGCCAATGTATTGGCAGACACAACAATCATTCATTCTGGATTGGTTTCAGGTGGGCAAAATTTCTCAGGTTCCCTGATGAAAGACTCGGACGCATTTTTAGGAAAATTTTCCAAATTTATGCCAGTCGGATTCTACTATCGTTCCTTTTATAAACCTAAAGGGGTATGGAAACTTTGGGAACCGTTAATTCGTAAAAAAGCAGGTTTAGGGGTCTTGGATCTCAATTTTGAACCTGAATATTACGACAAAGCCTATTTATTTACCGATATCGCGATTGTGGGTGCAGGTCCAGCAGGGCTGCAAGCAGCTCTCAGTGCTGCGGATGCAGGGGCCAAAGTATTGCTGATTGAGCAAGATAAAATCCTCGGTGGCAGTCTGAACTATGCACGTTTCGATCTTAAAGGTGAAAAAGCCAATGCTTTACGCCAACAATTGCTGAATGCAGTTGAACAGCATGCCAATATTACTGTAATGACCGAGTCCATCTGTAATGCATGGTTTACCGATCATTATCTGCCTGTGATTCAAGGCAAACGTTTATACAAAGTCCGCGCGAAGCAATGCATTGTGGCCAGTGGTAGCTTTGATCAACCAGTGGTATTTCGAAATAATGATCTGCCAGGCGTGATTTTAACCAGTGCGGTGCAGCGTTTAATTAAACTCTATGCCATTCAACCGGGTCAGAAGATTACCATTTTGACGGGCAATGATGATGGTTATTTAGCCGCGCTGGATTTCATTGATGCTGGTTTAAATGTCGTGGCATTGGTTGATATGCGTGAAACCGCGAAGGATGCTGCACTTTATGGAGCACTCAAAGCGAAAAAAATTCCGTGTTATATGGGCAGTACCGTTTACGAAGCACTGCATGAAAAACACATGCATCGTGTAACAGGTGTTGATGTTCGTAAAATTGTCGCTGAAGGCGAAGTTAGTACAGAGTCTAAGAAACTTGATTGTGATGTATTGTGTATGTCTTCGGGGTATATGCCTGTGTATCAGTTGCTGTGTCAGGCGGGTGCCAAGCTCAGTTATGACGATCACAAAGCCGAATTTACCATTTCTGGTTTACCGAAAGGGCTGTATGTTGCAGGTTCTGCCAATGCTGTGCATGCAATTGAACAGGTCTTGGAAAATGCACAGCAAACTGCGAAATTGGCTGCCGCACGCGCATTGAATCAGCCTGAAGAAGGGCTTTCAATCCAACAGTTGTCTGAACATGATGTGAATTTTCCTTGGCCAATTTTCCCACATCCTAAAGGCAAAGAATTTGTCGATTTTGATGAAGATTTGCAAATTAAAGATATCGTGAATGCCACCAAGAGCGGCTACCGCGATGTGCAATTGGTGAAGCGTTTTTCAACCGTGGGCATGGGGCCATCGCAAGGTCGTCATTCTGCCTTACCAACTGCGCGTTTAGTGGCGAAATCGACTGATCGTAGTGTCAGTGAAACAGGTGTGACCACTGCGCGTCCACCATTTACAGCAGAAAAACTTGCGCATGTTGCGGGTCGCGGATTTGATCCGTACCGTCAAACCCCAATGCATGCACGCCATATTGAAGCAGGCGCAAAAATGATGCCTGCGGGGAATTGGCAACGTCCGGCATTTTATGGTGATGCCAATAAACGTCTGCAAAACATCGAAAGTGAAGTACAAAATGTCCGTCAAAATGTCGGCATGATTGATGTGTCGACTTTGGGTGGCTTGGAAGTTCGTGGTGCGGACAGTGCTGAGTTTTTAAACCGTCTGTATACCTTCGGATTTGCCAAATTACCTGTTGGCAAAACCCGCTATGCGGTCATGGCGAATGAAGATGGTGTGGTGATTGATGATGGGGTTGCAGGGCGCCTCAGTGAAAATCATTTTTACGTGACAGCCACCACCAGTGGGGTGGATCGTATCTATCAACAAATGCTGAAGTGGAATGTGCAATGGCGTTTGAATGTAGATATTACCAATGTTACTACTGCGCTTGCAGCAGTAAATATTGCAGGTCCGAACTCACGTGCAGTGATGCAAAAGGTCTGTCATGACGTGGATTTATCCAATGCCGCCTTTCCATATTTAGGTCTGCGTAAAGGCACCATTGATGGTATCCCTGTGCGAATTTTACGGGTGGGTTTTGTCGGTGAATTGGGTTATGAAATCCATTTCCCAGCACGCTACGGTGAATTTATGTGGGATAAACTAATGCAGGCGGGTCAGTCCTTCAATATGCTGCCTTTTGGTGTAGAAAGCCAACGTCTATTACGTTTGGAAAAAGGACATATCATTATTAGCCAAGATACCGATGGTATGACCCATCCTCAAGAGGTGGATTTGGGCTGGGCGGTCGCGCGCAACAAACCTTGGTTTGTGGGTAAACGTTCGATAGAAATTCTTGAAGCACAGCAGCTGAAACGCAAATTGGTGTCGTTTGTTTTAGATAAGCATCATGAGAAGCCTTTGGAAGGACATATTGTACTTCAGGGCAGTGATATTTCAGGTAACATCACATCTTGTGAATATTCTCCAACCCTCGACAAAATCATTGGCATGGCCTATGTCGGCATCGAGCAAAGTGAAGTGGGACAGCAATTTCCAATCCGTGTCGAAAAAGGGGCTGTGGTACATGCCACTGTAGTGAAAGCGCCATTTTATGACCCACAAAACCAACGTCAGGAGATCTAAAAATGCAAGCACTTTATCAAGCGGAACGTAGCCCGATTGCTCAGACTCACTATCAATCTTTTGGCTTGGGCAAACAATTTCTTAAAGACAGTAGTGTAGCCAGCGAATCACAGATTCAACAATGTGCAATCGTTGATTTGACCAATTTATCGCGTGTAGGTTTTCGTGGGCAAGACGCAGCACAATATCTAAGTGCCTATGGATTTAATCTTCCTGAGAAGCCGAATCAGGCATTAAAGCAAGAAGATGGCAGCTGGGTCGCACGCTTATCCTTCACTGAATATTGTGTTTTGGGTTCTCTAAATGATTTTGGTGAGCGTGTCAGCCAGCTTGAACAGGGTTGGAAAATGGATGACACAGCCAATTATTTGCTGCCGCGTCAAGATAGCCATGCTTGGATTCAGTTAACTGGGGAGTATGTGGCTGTGGTGATGGCAAAACTATGTGGCGTGAATCTGCATCAGGAAGAATTTGCGGTGGGACAAATTGCGCAGACCTCTATTGCTCGGATTAATGCAATTGTGATCAATGTGAGTGATGCACAAACCCATAAGTTTAATTTACTGTGTGATCGCGCCGCGGCAGCATATTTATGGGAAGTCTTGCAAGATGCGATACAAGAATTTAAAGGCGAAGTCGTTGGCATAGAAGGGCTGCTTTAATACCAGTTGGCAAAATAGTGAACACTGCATTTTCCCATTAAACATGTAGTGTTCACTTGTCAAAATCAAGGATAACTATGTGTGAACATATTTATCCTTTTTTACAGCTAGATGAGTAAGATAAGTAGAAAAGTGGGCTGTGCCAGATGATTGGATTAAGCTTCAACAATACTAATCATGACATCGGCACTTCCTTCACGAGCATCACGAGCCGCTTTATATTCTATGGAATCATAACAGGCTTGTGCTGTTGCTAAATCTGCAAATTCAATCAGTACATGACGTTTAAATGCTTGTCCTTCTAAATTGACAGAATCACCGCCACGCGCCAAAAATTTAGCACCGTACTTTTGGAATGCAGCTGGTGCGAGTTGCATATATTGTTGGTATTGTTGCATATCATGTACGGTGATATGTGCGATCCAGTAAGCAGCCATGCGTCATTCCTTTTAGTTCTGATCCAAAATATTTTTAGCTACTGCAGCGGCTTCTGCAATGTGTTCGGCAACCGCTTGTTTGGCACGTTCAGGGTCTTGGTGCAAATAAATCGCTTCGCAGATATTTTTAATGCGTTGAAAACCTGAGATTTCACGTTTCGTCGACTTCATGGTCATGACACGTAAACGGCTAATACGGCCATTTAGACGTTGTACTACTTCCCAAGCGATGTGATGTTTTGCTGTGGTAAAAATGGTTTCATAGAGTTTGGCTGAAGTGGCAATAATATGGTTGATATCATCAGCAGAAAAATCTTGCTCTAATTCTTCTAATAAAATGATTAAACGTTCTTTCGTGCTTTCATCAAGATTTTTGGTGCAATCCGCCACAGCACTTTGTTCGAGCAACAATCGAATTTCATAAATTTGAGAGGCAATATCCCAATTTAACAAGGAAACGATAGGACCTTTATTGGGAAGGATTTCCACAAGTCCCTCAGCTTCTAAATAGCGAATCACTTCACGCACAACAGATCGGCTAACCCCAAGTTCTTCACATAGTGTGCGCTCTACAAGGCGTTTTCCAGAAGGAAAATATCCCGTAATAATGGCGTTGCGCATTTTCTCTAAGCAAAGTTCACGCAAGGTGACTGGCGGATTATCTATTTTAAGATTCATATCAGTTGATCTTACCTAAATATTTGAGTCGTAATTTTGTTACATAACTTCCATTCAAAAAGAGCATAGCAAAGTCTTGCATTTTTTTCATTATGTATTATGGTATACCATAAGATGTATGACAATATTAATCGATCCGATAGGGAATAACAATGAATCTAATACGCAAAACCGTACTGTATGTAGAAACCACTTATGTGGATGGTGCTAAAGAGGCAGCAACGCCTTTAAAGATGGTTGCCGCGGCTGCTGTAATTAAAAATCCATGGGCAGGACAAGGCTATGTCGAAAATCTCACCCCAGAAATTCGTCGTATTGCACCAATCCTGAGTGAACATTTAACCAAAATGATTCTGGATGAAGTTGGATCAGGGGCTGAGGTAGAAGCTTTTGGTAAAAGTGCAGTGGTGGGATTAAATGGCGAGCTTGAACATGCATCAGCACTCATTCATACCTTACATTTTGGTAACACTTACCGCAGTGCAGTAGGAGCGAAGTCTTACCTAGCGTTTAACAATACCCGTGGACCAGCCAACGCACCAATTCTGATCCCAATGATGGATAAAAATGATGAAGGTCGTCGTTCACATTACTTAACTTTGCAATTTGCAATTCCAGATGCACCAGCACCAGATGAAATTGTTGTAGTGATTGGTGCAGCGACAACTGGACGTCCACACCACCGTATTGGTGATCGTTACAAGGATTTAGAAGAGTTAGGACATGATCTCAAAAACCCAGCTGCTGTCAAATAATCGAATCGCTCACTATATTGAGCAAGGTGAAGGAGAACCACTGGTTCTCATTCACGGTGTAGGAATGCAGGCTGAAGCTTGGTATCCACAAATTGAATTTTTTTCGCAACATTATCAGGTCATCTCAGTGGATATGCCTGGACATGGTCAAAGCACACCATTACCTGCTAATGCTGCCCTACAGGATTTTGTAGATTGGACAATCGAATTGATTGGTGCGCTTAATTTGGGCCCAGTAAATTTGGCTGGACATTCAATGGGATCCTTAATTACCACGGGTGTCAGTGTAACGCGTCCTGATTTGGTAAAACGTATGGCGGTGCTGAACGGTGTTTACCGTCGTTCACCTGAAGCAAAACAAGCGGTGTTGCAGCGTGCTGAAGACTTGAAGCACGGGCATATCGATGTGGAAACACCGTTGCAACGCTGGTTTGGTAATAGTGAAATCGAACGAATTGCCTCAGCCAAAGTCAAGTCATGGCTTGAAAATGTAGATATGCTGGGCTATGCCACAGCATACTCAGCCTTTGCACGAGGTGATGAAACTTATGCTGACGGGTGGTCAAAAATAAGCTGCCCAGCATTGGTACTAACGGGTACAGATGATCCAAATTCAACCGCAGAAATGACCAAGCAAATGGCGAACCAAGCTGCACAAGGTAAAGCAATCATTATTGAAAATGAAAGACACATGGTGAACCTCACTGCACCAGATAAAGTGAATCAAGCAATGCTGGCGTGGCTAAATACCGCTGCATAAATTGCTGAATAAATATAGGAATATAAAGATGAGTGAACAGGAAGTAGTGAATAAAATACGTGAACTGCGTGATGCCTTTGGGTCATTTATGACGGGGGTTACCGTAGTGACGACGTGTAAAGAGGATGGAACTCCTTTAGGTTTTACAGCAAACTCTTTTGCTTCGGTGTCTTTGGACCCTGCGCTACTGTTAGTCAGTATTGCCAAGACATCAAGCAATTATAATAACTTTGCAAAAGCTACACATTTTGCAATTAACATTTTGGCAGAAGAGCAAAAAGATATTTCCAATACTTTTGCTCGCCCAAGTGATGACCGTTTTGCCAATTTAGCATGGACGAAAAGTCCGATACACAATCCATTAATTGATGATGTTAGTGCCTGGTTTGACTGTACAACTTATCAGGTTGTCGATGCAGGTGATCATGCCATTTTAATCGGTAAAGTAGAAAACTTTGCTTCTGCTGGTTTTGCAGGCTTGGGCTATTACCGTGGCGGATATTTCACGCCAGCGAAACTTTCAGCAGAAGTGATTACGGGACCAAAAGTGGTGATCAGTGCCATCATTGGTCATGAAAATAAAATCCTCTTAGTGAAAACTGATGCGCAAAAATGGACCATTCCACATGTTGTCGTTGGCAAAGAAGGTGCTGATCAAGCATTGGAAACCATTTTTGAAAATTATCAGTCTGATGCTTCAGCAAGTTTTATTTATTCTGTTTATGAAAATCTTGAGACTCAGCAGCAATATATTTCGTTCTTATGTAATACGCCAGTTGATGAAGCACGAAATGGAACTTTTGTTGATTTAGAGCAGTTAGAACAATACGAATTTGTGGACAGCGCCCTAGAAAGTATGTTGTTGCGTTATCGTAAAGAAAATCAGCTTAAGACCTACGGGGTTTATTACGGTAATCAAGAAAGTGGAACTGTTCGTCAAATTGTAAAAGAGGGAGTTTAATCATGCGTTTTTCTTTATTTATTCACATGGAACGTGTTTCTGATCAGCAAACACAAAAGCAACTTTATGAAGAGATGATTGAACTTTGTCAGATTGCAGATCGTGGTGGCATGCATGCGATTTGGACGGGCGAACATCATGCAATGAATTTTACCATTGCGCCGAATCCCTTTTTAAACCTAGCTGATTTAGCCAATAAAACTCAAAATGTACGCTTAGGTACAGGTACTGTGGTTGCACCATTTTGGCATCCAATTAAGTTGGCAGGTGAAGCTGCCATGACCGACATTATCACCAATGGTCGTTTAGATATCGGGATCGCACGCGGAGCATATTCTTTTGAATACGAACGTATGGTACCTGGTATGGATGCATGGAGTGCAGGTCAACGTTTACGCGAAATGATTCCAGCGGTCAAAAATTTATGGAAAGGGGATTACGAGCATAACGGAGAGTTTTGGCAGTTTCCGAAAACAACGTCAGCACCACAGCCATTGCAACAGCCATTTCCGCCAATTTGGGTAGCAGCACGTGACCCAAATAGCCATGAATTTGCAGTGCAGCAAGGCTGTAATGTGCAAGTGACACCATTGCATTTAGGTGATGAAGAAGTGGAAAAACTCATGGGTCACTTTAATGCTGCCTGTGAAAAGTTTGATGAGATTCCACGTCCTGAAATCATGTTGTTACGTCATACTTATGTGGCGGATAGTGAAGATGATGCGCAGCTTGCTGCTGATGAAATGAACACTTTTTATAATTATTTTGGCGCATGGTTTAAAAATGAGCGTGAGATTTCACAAGGATTAATTGCACCACTTAGCCCAGAAGAAATTGCAGCGCATCCTTTCTATACACCTGAAGTAATGCGTAAAAATAATGTGATTGGTCAAGCGCAAGAAGTCATTGATCGCCTTAAATTTTATGAAGCTATGGGTTATGACGAATATTCATTCTGGATTGATACAGGTATGAGCTTCGAGCGTAAAAAGGCATCTTTAGAACGTATGATTCATGAAGTCATGCCTGCATTTGCATAAGAGAGGCAACGATAATGACCTCAGTATTTCAGTTATATATTAATGGTCAGTTTGAAGCTGGTGCTGCAACATTTAACAGCATTAATCCAGCAACTGGTCAGGTCTGGGCAACCATGCCTGAAGCCCGTCGTGATGAAGTAAACCGTGCAGTAGATGCTGCACAGCAAGCATTGAGTGATCCTGCTTGGGCAAATTTGACAGCTTCACAGCGCGGGCAATTGCTTTATAAGCTGGCTGATCTAATTGAACAGGCTGCACCGCGCTTAGCAGAGCTGGAAACACAAGACACGGGTAAAATTATTCGCGAAACATCAAGCCAGATTGCATATGTTGCGCAGTATTACCGCTACTATGCGGGCGTTGCAGATAAAATTCAGGGCAGTTTCATTCCAGTTGATAAACCTGATATGCAGGTCTGGACGGTGCGTGAACCTGTGGGAGTGATCGCTGCAATTGTGCCATGGAACAGTCAGTTATTTTTGTCTGCAGTGAAATTGGGTCCAGCTTTGGCAGCAGGATGTACCGTTGTGCTTAAAGCTTCAGAAGAAGGTCCTGCCCCTTTGCTGGAATTTGCCAAACTGGTGCATGCAGCGGGTTTCCCTGCTGGTGTAGTGAATATCATCACGGGTTTTGCACCAGAATGTGGTGCAGTGCTAAGTAGTCATCCGCAAGTTGCCCATGTTGCATTTACGGGTGGTCCTGAAACGGCCAAACATATTGTAAAAAATAGTGCTGAAAATTTGGCAAAAGTTTCTTTGGAACTTGGCGGGAAATCTCCCTTTATTGTATTTGCTGATGCGGATCTACAAAGTGCAGTAAATGCACAAGTTGCGGCAATTTTTGCGGCCACGGGACAGAGCTGTGTCGCAGGCTCACGCTTACTGATCGAAGAAAGCATTAAGGATCAATTTTTAGAAAAATTGGTCGAGCGTGTGCAGCGAATTCGTGTTGGGTTGCCAGAGGATTATGCAACAGAATTTGGACCATTGTGCACGTTGCGTCAACGCGAAAAGATTGAGCAGATTGTGCAAGTCTCAATTCAACAGGGTGCAAAATTACTGACAGGTGGTCATGCAATTGCGGGGGATGGTTTTTATTACGCACCCACAATTCTAGATTGTAGTGCAGCCCCGCAAGCAGAGAGCATCACCAATGAATTATTCGGACCCGTATTATCGGTAGATACTTTTAGTACCGAACAAGAAGCGGTCCAAAAGGCAAATAGTACCGCTTATGGTTTGGCATCAGGTGTATTTACCCAAAATTTGACGCGTGCACATCGCATGACCAAAGCAATTCGAGCAGGCATTGTTTGGTTAAATACTTATCGTGCAGTTTCACCACTTGCCCCGTTTGGTGGCTATGGCTTATCAGGGCATGGGCGAGAGGGTGGTTTAGATGCGGTGTTGGATTACACCACCACAAAAACAGTGTGGTTACGGACTTCGGATGATCCAATTGACGATCCATTTGTCATGCGATGAGCGAGAGTGAATGGATAGATCACTACAATATATTGTTTAGAATAAATTAACAAATGGATTGATCGAAGAAAATGGATTTTCGACAATACTTATCTCGATGCGGATATCGGGTTAGTTTTTCTATTGTTTTTTTAGTATAAAAACAATTAGATAAGAAAATTTCATATTCTCGATCAGTTTTGACTAAGCTCAAAGGGATCGTCTCGTTTGAAGAAAATCCGACACTAAATAAAATTAAGATTTACTAAAAAATGGTCTGAAAGTTGCTTTTAGTGTAAGGAATAAAAAATTCCTTGAAAGAATTCTTGGAATCTTTAACGAAGTCACTTCTTTTATAAAGTGAGATTAAGGATATGAGTCAAAATGCAACAACAGGAAAAGCTTTTGAAATAGAAAGCAATAGTATCGATTATGTAGACGCTTCGCAAAGAAATGGAAACGTAAAAGATTTATTTACATTATGGTTTTGTACCAACATTGCACCGTTGGCAGTGATTACGGGTGCTATGGCAGTGCAAACCTTTCACCTCAATATTGTCAGTGCCTTTACCGCCATTTTATTGGGCCATTTCTTTGGTGCGGCTATTTTAGCCTTAACCTCAGCACAAGGTCCGCAGGTGGGTATTCCGCAAATGATTCAAAGTCGTGCGCAATTTGGACGTTATGGGGCATTGTTGGTTGTCATTTTCACAACATTCATTTATTTGGGCTTCTTTACCTCAAATATTATTTTATCTGGGAAAACTTTACACACTGTCATTCCATCGATCCCTGTGTCTACGGCTACAGTCATTGGGGCGGTTGTCGCAACGTTAATTGGGATTATTGGCTACCACTTTATTCATAAGTTCAACAAAATTGGAACTTGGTTTATGGGCGGTGCATTGCTGATTGGTTTTGCCTTGATGATTCCGCATATCACTGCAGATGTACTTGCTAAAGGCTCATTTAACTTAAAAGGCTGGTTTGCCATGTTCTGTGTGTGTGCAATTTGGCAAATCAGTTTCTCACCCTATACTTCAGATTATTCTCGCTACTTACCTAAGAGTATTGGGATTTTTAAACCGTTCATTAACACCTATTTAGGTGCTTCACTCGGAACCATCATCGCCTTTAGTTTTGGGATGCTCGCGGTTAGCATTATGACGACCAATGATGCCATGGAAGCTGTTAAAACAGTGACAGGTGGTTTTGGTTATGTGCTCATGATTTTGTTCTTGTGCAATATTATTGGTCACAACGCCATGAATTTGTATGGCGCTTCATTATCCTTTATTACCGCGATTCAGACGTTTGCAGGCAAATGGATTCCAAGTAAAAACACCCGCATTGTATTGTCGATCTTGGTATTAATTCTCGCAACAGGCACAGCGTTGTGGGCGTCTAGTGGTTTCATCAGTTATTTCTTAAATTTCATTTTTGCCTTGTTGTTTATTTTGGTGCCATGGGTCGTGATTAACCTCATGGATTTCTATTACATCAATAAAATGGAATATGACATTCAAGCCATTTTTGATGAAGACGGTGGCAAATACGGCAAGTACAACGTTAAAACCTTATGTGCTTATTTCATTGGTATCGTGGTGCAAATTCCATTTTTAACCAATTCATTTTTTACGGGTACATTCGCGAATCTAATTCCAGATGTCGATATTTCTTGGATCATTGGCATGCTTGTGACCGCTATTGTGTATTACTTTTTCAATCTATTCAAAGTATCGGCTTGCCAATACGATGACTCAACCAAAAATTGCTAAGCAAATCTCCCATTTATATGAGTAGGAATAAGATAATGAAAAATACATATTACAGTTTTGGTTTGGGTTTAATCAGTAGCAGTCTGGCCATGCCATGTTTTGCTGGAATGACCTTTGGTGATGCTACAACCGACACAGGCGCTCTCACGATTTCGGGTTATGTTCGTGCCAATTATCAAGATAAGAACTATGGATCAGACAATGACCACAAGCTGCAATTTAATGCCGCAAAACTGGCATTAGATTACGAAGCCCCTAAATGGTTTGCCCACACAGAATATCGTTGTTATCAATACAATACCCTTTGTGATTTTTCTACCTTGGTCGATGCGTACGCAGGTTATCGTTTTAATGCACAGCAAAATTTAACTGTGGGTGTGCAGCCGATTCCTTTTGGAATTTCAAGATTTTGGGAAAGTAGCCTATATGGTGGCATTAACAACACTATGGGCTTAGAAGATGCACATAATTTGGGCGTTAATTATCATCACGAAATTAATGCGACCAAAATCGACTTGGCATACTTTGCAACCGATGCTGGTAACTATAAGGGAGACAGTCGTGATTCGGCACGTTATACCGCGAATTTTGTGAATACGGGTGATGCTTCACAGTCTTCATTAAATGAGAAAAATATGTGGATTGGGCGGATTAGCCAAGGGGTGAACTTTAGCAGTATGCCGTTACTGAATATGACGCTAGGCGGTTCATATTGGTATTCTGATATCGAAAATAAAACCACGGGTTTAGACGGTTCACGTAAAGCATGGGCGTTGTTTGGCAGTTTGGCTTATCAGAATTTTGCACTCACCTTGACCGGTGGTAATAATTCAGTCGATAACCAGGATGAACTTCAGCCAAATTCTTCAGTCATGGGATCGTATGATGGTGAATATAATGTGGCAAATGAAGGGGATTTCTATACGGCAGATGTTCGTTATAGTTTTAAAGATGTCTATCATGGTTTAGACATTACACCTTATGCGACCTATACCACCTATGTAAAAGATCAAGCCGGCTATAAAGATTCTACTCGAAACTTTTTAGGTGTGTCTTTTGACTACAAAAAGACCTCATTGGTTGCTGAATATATTATGAGCAAAAATGATCCTTTTATTGGTGGTTCACAATCGGCTTTGGCTGAAGGCGATGCAGATGGCAAATGGAATAAACTGCTGAATTTAACTTTCTTCTATTATTTCTAATATGATGGTTTGGGCGGAAGCTCAAAAAATTTTTCTTTATTTTTATGGTATACCGTATTATTAATATATGGTATTCAAATAATGATTTGGTCTAAGCGAACCTTCAAAGTGGAGCTTAGACTGAATCCGCGCCACAGGTAGGATAAACAATGAATACAATGGGACCGCTATTTCATCAGCAGGCATTTATTGCGGGGCAGTGGTGTGATGCCGATGATTTACAAACAACCGAAATTTATAACCCGGCAAATCAGCAGCTCATTGGTACGGTACCCAATATGGGACAAGCTGAAGCTGAACGCGCAATTAGCGCAGCTTATGCAGCTTGGCCAACATGGAAAGCCAAAACAGCAAAAGATCGTTCAATCTTATTAAAGAAATGGTATGACCTGATTATTCAGCATAGTGATGAATTGGCAACAATTTTGACCTTAGAGCAAGGCAAGCCCTTGACTGAAGCTAAAGGCGAAATAATTTACGCTGCCAGTTTTATTGAATGGTTCGCGGAAGAAGCAAAACGGATTTATGGCGATGTGATTCCAAGTCCATATCCTGATGCACGAATTGTCGTTAATAAGCAACCCATTGGTATCGTAGCAGCGATTACGCCTTGGAATTTCCCAGCAGCCATGATCACACGTAAAGTTGCACCTGCATTGGCTGCAGGATGCCCTTGTATCGTGAAGCCTGCACCAGAAACGCCATTTACCGCTTTGGCTTTGGTCGATTTAGCGCTACAGGCGGGTATTCCAGCAGAAATCTTTAGTGTTATTACTGGAGATGCTGTACAGATTGGCGAGGCAATATTTTCAAGTGATCTAGTGCGTAAGTTTACTTTTACTGGTTCTACGCCTGTAGGGAAACTGTTGTTGCAGCAATCTGCCAAAACACTGAAAAAAGTGTCTTTGGAACTCGGCGGGAATGCACCATTTATTGTGTTTGATGATGCTGACGTTGAAGCTGCGGTTGAAGGTGCGTTAATCGCTAAATTTAGAAATGCGGGACAAACCTGTGTCTGTGTGAATCGCTTTTTGGTGCAGTCAGGAGTGTATGAAAAATTTCTTCAGGTCTTTAAAGAAAAGATTGAAAACTTACGCATTGGGAATGGTTTAGAAGCTGGTCACGAAATCGGTCCTTTAATTAATCATCAAGCAGTCGAAAAAGTGCAGTCGCATATCCAAGATGCTTTAGATAAAAAAGGTCGCCTAATTACAGGCGGTCACTCGCATAGTGCAGGTGCTTTATTCTTTGAACCGACTTTGATTGCAGATGCTCATGAGGATATGTTGGTCGCCACACAGGAAACCTTTGGTCCACTTGCTGCCGTATTCAAATTTGAAACAGAGGAACAAGCTTTACAGATGGCAAATGATACCGAATACGGTCTTGCCGCATATTGTTATACCCGTGATTTAGGGCGAGCATGGCGTATGAGTGAACAGCTTGAATATGGAATGGTTGGTATCAACAAGGGATTAATTTCCAATGAAGTTGCACCTTTTGGTGGTGTTAAACATTCAGGCTTGGGACGTGAAGGTTCTAAGTATGGCATTGAAGATTATCTAGAAATTAAATACACCTTATTTGGAGGCATTTAAATCATGGCGAATGAAAAATTTGAAAAAGGCTTAGCCATTCGAAAGCAAGTTTTGGGCGAAGAATATGTAAATCAATCGATTGGCAATGCCGATGATTTCACAATGCCTTTACAAGAGTTGGTGACGGAATATTGTTGGGGAGCAGTTTGGGGGAGAGAGGAGCTTTCCAAAGTCGAGCGAAGCATGATTAATTTGGCGATGATCTCGGCTTTAAATCGTCCACATGAATTAAAACTGCATGTCAAAGGTGCCTTGCGTAATGGTGTGCCGAAAGAAAAGATCCGTGAAGTGCTCTTACAAGTGGCAATTTATTGCGGTGTGCCTGCTGCAGTGGATAGTTTCCGTATTGCCAAAGAAGCAATCAAAGAATTTGAAGCTGAAAATAAATAAAAGTATAGAAAGCAAAAAGAGGGTATTTGTCCTCTTTTACTGCTCCAAGCTGTTTCTATTGGTTATAAGCACGTTCATTGTGATCGCTAATATCCAGACCTTTATCTTCTTGTTCAGTACTGACGCGTAAACCAATGGTCAGATCAATCACTTTAAAGATGCCCCAAGTAAATGCCGCACTATAGGCAACAGTGACCACAATACCAATCAATTGAGCGATAAATTGCGTACCAAATTCCAAGCCTTCAATGTTGCCTCCTAATGCAGGTGAAGCAAACACACCAGTCAGGAGACCACCAACAATCCCGCCGATGCCGTGTAATGCAAAAACATCAAGTGAATCATCAATGTGCAGGACATTTTTCAAACGAGTGACAGAGTAGAAGCAAGCTACGCCCGTGATCAAACCAATCGCTGCAGCACCAAAAACACCGACATACGCGGCGGCAGGGGTAATACCAACTAAGCCTGCAATTGCACCAGAGGCTAAACCTAAAGATGAAATATGTGTATCAAGGAATTTTTCAACAATCATCCAACCGACGATACCTGCACAAGCTGCAACTTGCGTATTCATCAGGATTAGACCAGCACTGTTGTTGGCTGCTAAAGCTGAACCGACGTTAAATCCAAACCAGCCTGCCCAAAGTAAACCAGCACCAATGAAGGTATACACGAGGTTGTGTGGTGCAATACTTTGTGTTTTCCAGTCTTTACGTTTGCCAATAATTAAGGCACCAACCAGTGCTGCAATACCAGCATTAATATGCACTGCGGTACCACCAGCAAAATCAAGTACACCCCAATTGTGCATGGCTGCACCAGGACCACCCCAAACCATGTGTGCCATTGGCGCATATACCAAGGTTGTCCATAAAACGACAAACAAAACCATGGCACTGAATTTCATTCGTTCAGCATAACCCCCGACCACAATGGCAGGTGTAATCATGGCAAAGGTCATTCCAAACACAGAGGTTACAAACTCTGGGATATCGCCCATGAGGGTCTGATCGGTAATTCCTTGCATAAAGGCCTTGTCAAAACCGCCAACAAAACTGGCAAGATTAAAAACGCCTTCTTCCATGCCCGTGGTATCCACTACCATACTGTAAATAAACATGATCCAAAGCAAGCCGACGATTCCCGCAAAAGCAAAAAATTGGGTGCAAATGGACAAAACATTCTTACTTCGTAGCATCCCGCCATAGAATAAAGCGAGTCCAGGAATAAACATGATCATGACAAAAACAATGGATGTCATAACCCATGCTGTTGAAACTTGATTCAGCGTGGCGGTTTCAGCTGCTGATGCCCAAGCAGGACAAAGCAACAGTGAGGCAGCGAGTAGGCTAGCAACAAAACGAGAAATCATATTTGATCCTCCTGTACATTTGTACGTGGCGTAAGGTGAGTGTGAATGAGTTTTTAAAAGTTATGAACGAACCCGAGTGCGTTCAGGATCATAAAAAGGTAAGGCAACGACTTGAGCTTTGAGTCTTTTTTGTTGACCGTCGAGCTTGCCAATTTCAATTTCTGCACCGATTGCAGCATGCTGAGGTGCAATACGGCATAAAGCGATTTGTTTTTTTAAGAGCGGAGAATTGGTCGCACTGGTCACCACGCCAACAGGGAAGCGTCCAGCATAGACGAGATCTCCATGTGCTGCGGGTTCAGTCTGATCTAAAACCAATCCCACTAATTTATGTCGACTGGCAGCGGCTTGGTGTTGTATAGCAGCTTTACCCAAAAAGTCTTCTTCTTTGGTTTTCAGCGGAACGGTAAAGCCAATGCCTGCCTCGAAGGGATTAATTTGCGGGTTAAATTCATGTTGCGCAAAAATGAGTCCTGCCTCAATACGCAGCATATCTAAGGCATCGAAGCCCATCGGTGCAATGTCATAGGCTTGTCCAGCCTGCCAAATTGCATCCCAAACAGTTTCGGCATCGTTTGGATGACACCACACTTCAAAGCCCAGTTCACCCGTGTAACCTGTCCGAGAAACCATCACAGGAATTCCATTCGCTCCGCCTAGACGACCTAAAGTGAAGTGAAACCAAGCGAGGTTTTGCACGTCAGGTTGGTGTTCAGGTGTCCAAATCAGTTGTTGCAATAATCCCCGACTGTGTGGACCTTGAACGGCAACATTATGAATTTGATCTGAGGAATTACGGATACTGACGCGATAACCTTGTTCTTGTGCTTTCTGTTTCAGCCATAGCCCAGAATATTCATCGCCACAGATCCAGCGGAAATTTTGTTCGCCCAGTCTAAAGATGGTGCCATCATCCACCATGCCACCAGTTTCTAAGCATGCTGCCGAATAGGCAATTTCACCAATTGCCAATTTTCGAACATTACGAGTCAGCATGTATTGCAAGAAACTTTCAGCATCAGGTCCCGTAATTTCGAATTTGCGTAAAGCAGTTAAATCAATCATGGCGACACGTTCACGGCAAGCAAGATATTCCGCTTTTGCACCCCAACCTTCATATTCTGTCGCGACCCAATAGCCATGATATTCCACCAGTTTTGAGGTCATTGCTTGAATGCGAGAATGAAATCCAGTCTGTTTGGTCATACGAGGCATCTCCTCTGGAGTGAGTCGGTAATGTTGTGAGCGCTGAAATTGTTCTTGTTGATCATAAATACGCACATGAATGTCTGTTGGAATCCAGCCATTGGATGGATCAATATCATCTGGGCAAGCAGAGGATGCACAGAGCAGATCTTTTTGTGCTCTAAGGAGCACATAATCTCCAGGTTGAGACCATGGTTCATCCATACTGATCGTTCCGCAGGATTCAACCTGCGTGTTATAAAAAAAGTTAATCGCTGGCCAAGCACTTTTACTTTGAATACCGTATGGTTTTAAGATTTGGTTGAAGTTTTCTGTGCAGGAAATATGCCCAAAATAGCCAGAGTCATTATAAAATTTTGGTGTACATGCGGTCAGGAACATGTCATGACGACCTACTGTATCTTGTACTACTTCAACTAAGGCTTCTAAATTGGCTCCATAAAAACGAGAGTGTAAGCCAGGCATTGGGGTGGAATGCCCGAGAATACTGCGGGTGGCAACAGCATCAAGACCAATTTCCTCTCCATTTTCGAGTGCTTTGGCATCGAAAGCGATGAAGTCGCTACATTGTTTCCCTGCGACATCAATAATTTGAATCCATTGTCCCGCTTTCACGGTATAGGTTTGCGCAGTGGCATGTGCGATTCGAATCTCTTGAATCGGTGTTGCAAGTGGTGCAGGTAAATATTCAAGTGCTGCAATGGCTTTTTTGATGATGACTTTGACTTCATCGACAGGTGTTTGTTGCTCAATCTGCATATTCTTGCCAGTATTCAGCACTATAATTTCCAATGCTGCTAAGGCTTTGAACTGAATCGAAGGTGCATATTCAAGGCAGATCACCTGTTCCAAATCCGTGTCTTGAATATTCAATTGAGTCAATTGCTGACGCAGTTGTAATGCTGTTCGATCATGTTGTTGTAATTGAGCCAAGGTATTTTGTGCAGGATGAATTTTAATTGGGGCAGATGATTCCAGTATTTGAATGCAATCTGAATTGGGTTGTGCATTTTGATCACGCACGATCAGCTCAATGGATTGATCATGAGGAAGCTGGAGTTCCATTTCATCATTGGGTGCCAAATCAAATGCCTGAACCTGTTGCGGATCTACCCGTAAATGCAGCACAGAAATAGGGCGTTGTAGATGATAAAACTCGTCTGCTGGTCCAGACAGATACATCTCTGAAAGATGTGATTTTAGATTACCCATATCCAATACCTGAATTGATCCATGTGAATGCTGCTGAGCGCCTAAAGCAGCTCAAGACCTGTACATGACATTCACTATTACTGCGAAAAAAACTCAGCGCAATTACACAAAATGGATACCTACTCTGGGGTATATACAGATGTTGGCATGAATCATGCTCAAAAAAATTAACTATCAAGAATAAATAATTGTAATTTTGATGAGAGTTTTCTGTGGTGATCACAACGAGGTAATGCAGGAAGTAATCTATGATCAGCAGTCATTATGGGTGGGAGATATGAAGTCTTGGTCGCATTGGTTTGCTAAACCTGAATTACCTACTCAGCATCCCTCGAAACAGATTGAAGCGTTACAGCATCAACTTTTCATCTCTAAATTCGAATTGATGTGTACGCAATTGGAGTTAAAACTGGCACGTTTAGATGCCGAATTGTCAGGATTACCTGAGCATTTATTTGAGCTTGAGCAACAAATGGCGTCCATGCTGGAGGTACCCGCTACACAGATTGCTTGTGTGCTGTGTTATCCCTTTAGTCAGGAATGTTTTATTTATCATTCCTATCGTCAGCAATTATCACGTACTGAATTGAAAGCGATTCAACACAATTTACTGAATCATGCAGCATATTCGGGAGCAGATTTAGAATCTGTATCAGAACTAAATTTGCTCTCTTATCAAGCAAGGTTGCTATTTACTGGACAAGACGTTGTGGTTTGGCGCTTATATGAAACACAAGCCCTCAAAGAAAAGCATCATCATTTATACCAATTGCTTGATCAAGCACTGCAACGTGGTTTACAGACTTGGGTGGAGCAACAACAAAAAATTCGCACCACGCTATTACAAGAACGCCGTGAAGTTGCCGCAGAGTTACACGACAGTATTGCGCAAATACTGGGTTTCCTCAGATTAAAATCGGCCCAGTTGAATCAGCAGTGCAAACAGCAGCCACAATATGCTGAACTTAGATCGACCACAGAAGAACTCGCCAATTACACCCATTATGCCTATCAGCAGACGCGTGAATTAATTACCGCTTCCCGTTTAGCCTATCAAGAATTGGATTTTGCGTCCGCCTTGAAAAAAGTGGTGGTTGAGTTTGAGCATCATTCAGGGGTGTCTTTTGAACTGGATAACCGCGTCCCTCAACTCAAAGTGTCGGCGAAACAGTCTGTGCAACTGCTTTACATTATTCGCGAAAGCCTGAGCAATGTGGTTCGACATTCACATGCTTCTATCGCAAAAATTCGTTTGGAACATTTGGCTTCAGGCACGTTGCAGATGAGTGTTGAAGATAATGGTCGTGGCTTAGATCTTAGTCAAAAAAGAAACGATAGTTTTGGTTTGGAAATTATGCATGAACGTGCAGAGCGAATTGGCGCTGAGCTGTGTTTCAAAGCGAATCAACCCCAAGGCACATGCGTGATTCTGAAGTTAAATGCTCATTAAGAGGAGCTGCCCATGTTATGTAAAGTTAGTATTGTTGATGATCACGCACTATTTCGACGTGGCGTTTTAGATATTTTACGTCAGACCGAAGAGTATGAGATTGTTGCAGAGTATTCCTCAGGTAAAGCCTTTCTGGCAAAAATGCAGGAGGAGTATCCCGAATTATTATTACTTGATGTACAAATGCCAGATGAGTCGGGTTTAAATATTTTAAAAGAAATCCGTAAAACTGATCAGCAGCTCAAAGTGGTGGTACTGACTGCGAGTGAGGATGATGAGATTGTGCTGGAAGCGATTCAATCTGGAGCGAATGGATTTTTACCCAAAGATACTTTGCCTGAAGTGATTGTGGAAAATTTGCGTGAAGTTCGTAAAGGGCAAACCATATTACACGGTTCAGGAATTACCTTATTGGCAAATTTATTACGACAACATGGTGACATTGCCAAGCCACATCACGTAACAAATATAGAGCAAGCTGAACAGCATCCACTGTTAGCCGAAATGACCATGCGCGAACAAGAAACCTTATTGCTGATTGCCAAAGGACTCAACAATAAATTAATTGCGCGTGAGTTGGGCATTAGCGATGGCACGGTGAAAGTTTATGTCAAAAGCCTATTACGCAAACTGAATGTGCATTCCCGTTTAGAACTTTCGGTGTGGGCACATCAGCATTTAACGGCATCGAGCCTAAAGCTTGAAATCAGCTAGGAGTTGCCATGCTTAAACGCTTTACTCAATACCTTCAGGTTCCAGAATTATTGGAGCCTTATTGGACACCACTGTTTGATCAGTGGCATGAATGCATCTTGATGATTGATCAGGCATTCTCGATTTACAAATCCAATCAAAGTTGGCAACAATTTGTTGGAGCAGCCACACATGATCCTGCCGATCATTTGGATGGAAACTTAACGCGTCATCTGTATCCTGAAGATGTATTTCTATTAAAACAACTGTTGCTCAAGGGTCAGCCGATTGAACGCTTGCGCGTACGTTTGATGAATGCACATTATCAACTGTTTTGGTTTGAACTTTCTGCGACGGTATTACCTATAGGCACTTCAGCGCAATATTGGTGTTTGCAGTGTTCAGATCAAACGCAAAATATTCAGCAACAGTATCTTCAGGCTGCGCAACAACGGAGTCTTACCGATTTGTTATATCGCTTGCCGATTATGCTCTATCGTTCGCGCCATGATCGGGATTGGACCATGGAATATGTCAGTCCAGGCTGTGAAGCGATTACGGGATATACCAGCCAAGCTTTGCTGAATACACCGTTGTATGGGCAAATTATTCATCCTGAAGATGAAGAACAAGTTTGGTCAAAGGTACAACATGCTATACAACGTAAAACCTTATTTTACTTAAATTATCGAATTATTCATGCAAATCAGCAAATTGCTCAGGTTCAAGAAATTGGACAGGGGCTTTATTCGGACAGTGATATGGTACTTGGGGTAGAAGGGGTAATTTTCTCTAGTATGTACAGTGATAAAACTGCGCTGGCCTCAATTTAGATATCTCGTTTGGAATACTCCCTCTGAGGAATTTATTCAGTTTTCATTCCGCTCTATTGTCGGTTTATCAAGTTGTACCAGGCTTTTTATTCACGAACATGGAGATATACCATGACACGAGTTGCAATTATCGGTGCTGGACCAAGTGGGATGGCTCAACTCAGAGCGTTCCAATCTGCACAACAAAAAGGCATAGAAATTCCTGAAATCGTTTGTTTTGAGAAGCAATCCGATTGGGGTGGGCAGTGGAACTATACATGGCGCACAGGCATGGATGAACATGGGGAAAATGTGCATAGCAGTATGTATCGTTACCTCTGGTCGAATGGTCCTAAAGAATGTCTAGAATTTGCAGATTATTCTTTTGATGAACACTTCGGTAAGGCCATTGGTTCTTATCCACCGCGAGCAGTGTTGTGGGATTACATTAAAGGGCGGGTAGAAAAAGCCAATGTGCGCAAATATGTACGCTTTAACAGTGCAGTTCGACATTTAAGCTATGATGAGACCACGCAATTATTTGACGTGACCGTACAAGATCATACGAACGATAGTATTTATACCGAGCAGTTTGATTATGTGGTGGTGGCATCGGGGCATTTTTCTACCCCGAAAGTCCCTGAATATCAAGGCTTTGATATCTTCGGTGGGCGCATTTTACATGCGCATGATTTTAGAGATGCGCTGGAGTTTAAGGGAAAAACCATTTTAGTGGTTGGTAGTAGTTATTCAGCAGAAGATATTGGTTCGCAATGCTATAAGTATGGTGCCAAACAAATTATCAGCTGCTATAGAAGTGCGCCAATGGGCTATAAATGGCCTGAGAACTGGTCTGAACGTCCACAACTATTACGTGTCGATCAAACCCATGCCTATTTTTCAGATGGTAGTTCTGCACAGGTCGATGCCATTATTTTATGTACGGGTTATATCCATAGTTTTCCCTTTATTGACGAATCCTTACGCTTAAAAACCAATAATATTCTTTATCCATTGGGTTTATATAAGGGCGTGGCGTGGGAAAAAAATCCAAAATTATTTTATCTGGGCATGCAAGACCAATGGTATTCCTTCAATATGTTTGATGCGCAGGCTTGGTATGTACGGGATATCATCTTAGGTAAAATTGCATTACCGAGTTATGAACAGATGCTGGCAGACACCCAGCAATGGCATGATGAAGAGCAGACCCTTGAAGATGCTGCGGCAATGTTTAAGTTCCAGGGTGACTATATTATGCAGCTCATAGAGGCGACAGATTACCCGACCTTTAATATTGAAGGGGTACGACAGACCTTTTTAGAATGGAAAAAGCATAAGAAAGAAAACATCATGACCTTTAGGGATCATACCTATAAATCACTGATGACAGGCACCATGGCAGAGCCTCACCATACCACATGGTTAGAAGCTTTGGATGATTCGCTTGAAGCCTATTTACAAGTTGAACCACCTTCAGCATTCACCCGAAAAGTCGGCTAATGTCATTCAGCGCAAGATAAAAATAAGAACTATGCTGATGAAAATTAATGTTGTGGAGAATCGTGTCCCTCCACAACATTTTTTTATTTATGAGCAGTTTAGTTTAATCCCAACCAGCTGTTTACCCCTTTAGAGGTATGCTTTAAAGGGAATTGTGATGACTCATAAAATAATTTAAATATTTGATTATATTAATTTAAAAAAAAAGGATATTGTCATGCAAGATCCAATGAACAGTACCCCGATTTATCAAGCAGCAACAGCACTGCAGTTTCAGTCTGGTTCGACTTTATTTTTATTTCAGCATACCCAACATGCCGATGCACAATTGCTTTTACAGAAATTAGCATTTGAAGATCAGAGCAATCTTTTAATTTTGGCGGAAATGCCAAATGCAGATACCGATCTCAACCAGTATTTACAGCGTATTCAGCAACGCATGCAACATGCGACTACAGGGTGGCATGCGGTGGTTTTCGGGGATGAAGCTTTCATCTGGCGCGTGATGCAAACCTTGTTAGCGACAGGTCTCATGCAAGATGAAATCAGTTTGATCTCAAGTACTGGTCCACGTCAAGTTTATTGCGTGCACTGTGGTCATCAGCAATTGCATTCACAGCAGGATTACTGTGATTGTGAACAATGCGGTGTGCATTTGTTGGTACGTAGTCATTTCTCACGCCGTTTGGGTGCTTATATGGGCGTGTGTGCCGATGCCGATTATCCGCATGGAGATGCCGCATGAACAATTTAATCTCAGTCAAAGTGGCTCAAATTCAGCAACTGACCCCTGTCATTCGTGAATTTAGTTTGGAAGCGGTGAATCAGCCCTTATTGCCATTTTCTTCAGGCAGCCACATTGTTGTGCAATTGCCACTACAAGACCGTATTTTGCGCAATGCCTATTCTTTATTGAGCGATCCGTATAACACACAACGGTATCAGATTGCGGTCCGTTTACAGGAACAGTCTCGTGGTGGTTCGCGCTTTTTACATGAACAGGTACAGGAAGGGGATATTCTAAAAATTTCCGCACCGTTAAATCTATTCTCATTACATTCTCAAGCCCAGCATCATGTCTTTATTGCGGGTGGAATAGGCATTACACCATTTATGTCGCATATCCATCAAATTATGCATGCCAATAGCAGTTTTGAACTGCATTATGCCTGCCGTGATCAGCTCAGTAATGCCTATGAGCCTACGTTGAATCAGTTGTTTCCGACGCAGTTGCATGTCTATTCAGACCGAACCGCAAAACGATTGAATGTGTATGACCTATTAAAAGCACAAGATTTGCACACTCATGTCTATGTTTGTGGACCAGACCGTTTGATTCAAGAGGTACTCGATACCGCACAGCAACTGGGTTGGTCTCAACATCGGGTGCATTGGGAAGCATTTAGTTCACCCGCAGCAGGAACAGCATTTCAGGCATATCTCAGCAAGAGCCAAAAAAGTATTGAAGTCCCAAGTGATTACAGCTTGCTTGAAGCACTGGAAAAAAATGACATAGAGGTGCCTAGCCTGTGCCGTGGGGGTGTTTGCGGTCAGTGCGCCGTGAAGTATCAGCATGGCGAAGTGGAGCATCATGATCATTTCTTATCGCCACAAGAACGTGAACATTTATTAATGCCTTGCGTGTCCCGCGCGAAACAAGGCTGTCGTATAGAACTTGATTTGTAATTCAGGAGAACACAATGACCATTCAATTTAATCCTGATGAACGCATGCATGGTGACTTCAGTTATCACAACAGTGCCAAAGCGATAGCACGCTTTCCATTTCCATTTCCTGAAGATCAATACATGTATTCAGTCAATATTGAACCTGCGATTTCCAAATCCAGCACGGTGTTTGAACACTGGTTCGATATTGATGAGCATTATTTGACAGAAGTGCAAGAACGCGCCATGACACTGGCAAATGACCAAAAACGTTGCATCATTCAGCCGCATATGCTGCAAGCCTCTTGGGACTTTTTAGAAATGGCGATGGAGCATTTATCGCAGGATTATCCAAAACTATTTCAATTAGAGCGTAACGGTAAAACTTGGCGCTGGGTGAACAAAGCCCTACAAATTGATACCACTTTTGAGTTTGGTGATGTTTCGAGCTTACCGATGCATCCATTTGAATATATCTCGCGTCAAATCCAAGGTGACATTGCCTTGCTGGATCAGCGTGAAGGGGATTTATTCATGGATACTGGCATGATCACGGGTCCTGCCGATTGGTCGCTGAATTTTGATGCAGGCATGAGTTTTAAGCAATGGCATGCACCTGTACCTAAAGTGGCTCATGATCTGGGCGTGTTTGAACGGGCACTTAAATTTTTGCTCAATATTCAAGTTGGGCAACCGTATCGCCGTCTGAATTGGACCATGACCATTAACCCACGTATGGATACCTCATCAGAAACCTATCATTTATGGGGGCATGAACGTGGTTTGGTCACCGCAGAAAATGCAGGCGAGTTGGTGCATTTACGCGTTGAATTGCAATTTATGCCACGTTTACCGCGTAGCAATGCCTTGTTGTTCAGTATTCGCACTTATCTGATTAGCCTGAATGATCTGACCCAAAATCCAGCATGGGCAAAACGCTTGCATCGTGTGATCCGCGATTTACCTGAATCCATTGCGGAATACAAAGGCATCAGTCGTTATCGTGAACCTTTGGTGCAATGGCTTAGTCAATTCGATCAATAACAGATTATTTCTATTTATTATTTTAAATCTATAAAGGAACGAGATTATGGGAAATTCATGGCGTATTTCAGCATTGGCAGAACGTCACCGTCAGTTAGGGGCACAGCTCGAAGACTGGAATGGTATGGGCACAGCATGGACTTATCATAGTGATACGGCAGATCACTATACTGCGATTCGAACCAAAGCGGGTTTGATGGATGTATCTGGTCTAAAAAAGGTGCATTACGTGGGTCCACATGCTGAGAGTTTATTGGAATATGCGACCTCGCGTGATATTTCCAAATTGTATCCGGGCAAATCGGCTTATGCCACCATGCTGAATGAAGAAGGCAAGTTTGTCGATGACTGCGTAATTTATCGCACAGGTCCGAATTCATTTATGGTGGTGCATGGTACGGGCATCGGCTTGGAAATGTTGATTCGTTCAGCCACAGGGCGTCAAGTTGCGGTGTTATTTGATGATGATTTACATGATCTTTCCTTACAAGGTCCCGTGGCTGTTGATTTCTTGGCGGAGCATGTACCAGGTATTCGTGACTTACCTTATTTCCATCATATTCAAACCCGATTATTTGGCTGTCCAGTCATGATTTCACGTACAGGTTATACGGGAGAACGTGGCTATGAGATTTTCTGTAAAGCCATGGATGCACCGTTAATTTGGGATACGATTCTGGAAAAAGGCGTACCTTTTGGCATTGTGGCAAGTTCATTTGTAACTTTGGATTGGTTACGTACAGAAAGCTACTTACTCTTCTTCCCGTATGACAACTCAGAATATTTCCCATTCGAAAATGATAAATCAGGGGATACTTTGTGGGAGTTGGGCTTGGATTTCACCGTATCTCCAACCAAAGGCGAGTTCCGTGGATGCTATGAACATCGCCGTTTAAAGGGTAAAGAACGCTTCAAAATTTTTGGGATTAAGCTTGAAGGCGATCAAGCGGCTCAAATGGGCGATACAGTTTGGGATGGTGATCAAAAAGTTGGGGTGATTACTTGTGGCATGTATTCGCCGCTGACCAAAACATCTGTAGCTTTGGCACGGATGGATGTACCTTATGCCGTAGCTGACCGATCTGTGCAGATTAAAGGTAGCTTAGAAGTTGATGCCATCACGCATACACTACCATTTGATGATCCGCAAAAATTGAAACGTACTGCAAAAGGTTAATCGCAAACGCCTTTTCCTTATTGGTTTTATTTGGATTCATCTTTGGATGATGAAAAATTGAAACAGCCGTTAGATTGAATTCTGCTCAATTTAACGGCTTTTTTTCGTACGATAATTTATGTATTTATTTTAAATCGGATGTGTATTGCACCTTAAAAAGATCGTGCCATACGCAAATTAAAGATGAGTGATTTTATCTTTATCTTCAATTGCGGAATGAATCATGTTCTGAAAGTTCTCCCATGATTAATTCCGCTAGCATTTTCTTGTTTTTATAAGTGCCTTGTGGTTTTAAGAACATCTTTTTGAAAGCCATTTAACTCATCAAGTAATAACTTAATTCTTCACGCATAAGTCTGACGATCTCCATACGTTTTCTGTGATGATGGTGTGAGGAGGATCAAAGTTCGTATCCATATGGCGTTTAACGTGCCATGCGGGAAAAGCAAGTTCCTAATGAGGTAGATACACAATGATATTTTATGAGGGTGTAGAGTAAGGCATTACAAATCGAATCAATCGTATCAAACAGAATAAAAACATACAGATGAAAAAAAGAGAGCCTATCGCTCTCTTTTTTTATGCAATACCGTGTTTAATTATAAGCACGTTCATTGTGGTTGCTAATATCCAACCCAATTTGCTCTTGTTCATTGGAAGCACGTAGTCCAATGGTTTTATCAATAATTTTAAAAATCAACCAAGTGAAAAAGCCGCAATAAACTACTGTCAGTAGAATCCCTGCGATTTGCGCAATTAACTGTTGACCAACATTTACATTTTCAACATAACCGCCGAGTGCAGGAATACAAAAAATGCCAGTCAGAATGGCACCGACCATACCGCCAATCCCATGTAAGGCAAAAACGTCCAGTGCATCATCAAAACCGAATTTTCGCTTTAAGCCTGTAACTGCAAAGAAACAGCAAACACTGGTGATGAATCCAATTGCGATGGCACCCAGTGCACCGACATAAGCAGCAGCAGGCGTAATGCCGACAAGACCCGCAATCACACCAGAGGCTAAACCCAATGAAGTCACGTGTTTGGTCATGATTTTTTCAATCACCATCCAACCTACAATGCCCCCACAGGTTGCAATCATGGTGGTCATTAAAACCAAACCAGCAGTGGTATTGGCTGAAAGGGCAGAACCGACATTAAAGCCAAACCATCCTGCCCATAATAAAGCCGCACCAATCATAGTATAAACCAAGTTATGCGGAGGCATAGGTGTCGTTGGCCAACCATGACGTTTACCTAAGATTAATGCACCTACGAGAGCCGCAACCCCTGAATTAATATGTACGGCAGTCCCACCAGCAAAATCAAGGACGCCCCAATTGTGCATAATTGCACCCGGACCACCCCAGACCATATGTGCCAAAGGACCGTAAACCAAAATCAGCCAAAGTGCACCAAACAGCACAACTGCACCAAATTTCATTCGTTCTGCAAAACCACCCACAGCGATACAAGGCGTAATCATGGCAAAGGTTAAGCCGAAAACGCACAGTACAAATTCAGGTACACCTGCAATTAAGGTTTGGTCTGTAATTCCTAATAGAAAGGCTTTATCAAAACCACCGACGAAACTGTTGAGGTTTAATACACCTTCCGACATGTTGGTGGTATCGGCAACAAAGCTATAGACAAATGCGATCCATAAAATGCCAGAAACGCCTGCAATAGCAAAGAACTGGGAGAAGATGGAGAGGACATTTTTCGCGCGTACCATTCCGCCATAAAACAAGGCTAGTCCTGGAATAAACATAATCAGCACGAGGATGGCAGACACCATAATCCATACGGTTGATGCAGCATCAAATGGCGTATCTTCCGCAAATGCGAGGGTCGGCATGAGTAACAGCAAACAGGGTAATAGTTTTTTAAACGTATCAGAGGTCATGAAGAACTCCCCAAATAATGAAAGATATAAATAGGTTCGGGCTACAAAAAGCTGGAAGAGATAGAAGCTCTTGTATTCCTAAAGAGAATATTAATTTCATTTTGGTTAAAGCAAATCTTGTACCATGATGTTTTATTGAGCGAAAAAGAGTGCTCAAAGTAAGGGTTGTTTTAATATTAAAGTATTGTTTTTATTAGGTTGTGGTGTTTGATTTGAATGTTGATGCAATAGGCTGACCTGATCATATATCGGGTCAGCTATGTGTAGCAAAGTGTGCAGATTTAAGTCGATGGAGCACTATTCTTCACTGTGTGCATAATTCATGACTGAGAGTAAGCGGATAGGCACTTTAATTAGTTTTCCTGGTCCATGTGGAATTTCACCTTCGAAGGTGAGACAGTCACCAGGCTGCATGTGAAATACTTCATCCCCATGTCTATACTCCATTTCACCTTCAACTAAATACAACATTTCAGTACCAGGATGTGCAAAGGTGGGGAATTCCTCACTTGCATCATCCATACTCACTAAATAGGCTTCAAGGTTTTTGCGTGGGCCACGAGAATGCGTGAGTAAATGATAGGTATGTCCTTTTTCAGTCCCGCGACGCACAACCTCCATGCCTTCCCCAGAGCGAACTAACATAGCATTACTTTCATGTTGGTCGTATTGGCTAAATAAAGTTGATACGGAAATCCCTAGAACCTCACATAAACGAATTAATGTATCTAGGCTGGTCGATACTTGGGCATTTTCGATCTTGCTCAGCATGCCCTGACTGATATTTGCCATTTGTGCCACTTCGGAAAGTTTTAAGCCTTGTTCTTGCCGATGACGTTTAATTTGGATGCCAATGTACTGTTCTAACTTCAAGCTATTTTTAGTTTGTCTCATTCTGGGTCAACTCTGCACTTAATATGATCACTTTTGTTTCATAATTTTACTTAATACGAAAATTGTATAGAAGAAAATTAAAAAATAATGATAGGAAATATATATTCTTTACAGGAATAAAAGCAAATCGACCTCCAAATATAAAAAAAGACAGATTTATAAAAGTTGGCAAGGGAATTGCTTTCTTATTAGGAAAGAAAGTTTCTTATTTTGAAAACTGAATCGTGAATTGAATACGATGCATTTTTCGAGCCAAATACCATTATTGTCATGTTAGGAGTATGTCAATCATGTTGCAGCAGGCCGTAGAAGAGATGTTTGATCAGCATAAACTGATCAATAAAACAATATACCGACCAGAAGTACAGCAGGTCATTGATCAACATAATTTAAAATATGTGTTAGCGCAGTTTGTCGATATTCATGGTGCTGCGAAAACCAAATCAGTCCCAATTTCGGGTTTAAAAGCAATAGAAAAAGATGGTGTGGGTTTCGCGGGTTTTGCAATTTCAGGCATGGGCATGCAACCGCATGGACCAGACTTTATGGTGAAAGGTGATTTGTCGACGTTATCTCCAGTACCATGGCAACCCGGTTATGGTCGTGTGGTGTGCGAAGGTTATGTCAATGGTCAGCCACATCCTTATGATTCACGTTTTGTATTACGTAAACAAGTCGAGCGTTTAAGTGCGAAAGGTTGGACACTAAATACTGGCTTAGAACCTGAATTCAGCCTGTTCCGCCGTGCTGAAGATGGTTCACTAAAAATGGTCGATGATTCAGACAACCTCGATAAACCTTGTTATGACTATAAAGGCTTATCGCGCTCACGTGAGTTTTTGGAGCGATTAACCGAAGCTTTAATTCCTGTGGGTTTCGACATTTATCAGATTGACCATGAAGATGCCAATGGCCAGTTTGAAATTAACTATACCTACAGCGATGCCATGAATTCGGCAGACATGTTCACTTTCTTCCGCATGGCAGCAGGGGAAATCGCCAATGATTTAGGCATGATCTGTTCGTTTATGCCAAAACCAGATCCGAAACGTGCGGGCAACGGTATGCACTTCCACTTGTCGATTGGCAGTGAAGAATCCAGCAATCTGTTCCATGACCCGAGTGACCCAAGTGGTATGGGCTTATCTAAAATGGCTTATCACTTCATTGCAGGTTTACTTGAACATGGCCCAGCACTGTGTGCCTTCTGTGCGCCAACCGTGAACTCTTATAAACGCCTTGTGGTCGGTCGTTCACTCTCAGGTGCGACATGGGCACCTGCCTTCATTGCTTATGGTTCTAATAACCGTTCAGCTATGGTCCGTATTCCGTATGGTCGTATTGAATTACGGCTTCCAGATGCCGGCTGTAATCCTTACTTGGTTTCAGCGGCCATTATTGCGGCAGGCTTGGATGGGATTGAACGTGAGTTAATGCCACCCGCAGCATGTAATGAAAATCTCTACAAGCTTAGTTTTGAAGAGATTGCCGCACGTGGCATTGAAACTTTACCGCAGTCACTCAAAGAAGCGGTTGATGCATTGAAAGCTAATCCACTGTTCCGTGAAAAATTGGGTACGGAAATCGTGGATGAATTCATCGATCAAAAAAGCATGGAATGGGTGGAATACAGTCGACATGTGTCTGACTGGGAAATCAAGCGTTATACCGAGTTCTTCTAATTCAACTGAAATAAACACATTAAATATTAAATTTTCGGAGAAATCTTATGTGCGGAATTGTTGGTTTATATCTTAAAAACCCTGCGCTTGAATCACAACTAGGCAAGTTATTTGAACCAATGTTAGAAGCTATGACGGGTCGTGGTCCAGATAGTGCAGGCTTCGCCATTTATGGTGATGAAGTACAAGATGGCTGGGTCAAATTGACCTTGCAGACTACGGATGAAAGCTTTAATTGGCAAGGCTTTGCAGAAAAATTACAAGCAAATCTCGGTACAGGTTTTGATTGGTTCCAAAATGCAACTGCGGCGGTGTTAAAGGTTGAAGCAGATGAAGCGACTGTTCGTGGTGCCATTACTGAACTTGCACCTGAACTGAAAATTATGAGCGTAGGTCAAAGCATTGAAATTTTAAAAGGCATGGGACTTCCTGTTGAAATTTCTGAACGCTTTGGCTTGGCGAATATGAAAGGCAGTCACATTATCGGGCACACGCGTATGGCGACTGAAAGTGCTGTGACCATGGAAGGCAGCCATCCATTCTCAACAGGTGCAGATCTTTGTCTTGTACATAACGGTTCATTATCAAACCATGCCCGTTTACGCCAAGAATTAAAACGTGAAGGCATTCACTTTGAAACAGATAACGATACCGAAGTTGCGGCGGGCTACCTGACTTGGCGTTTACAGCAAGGAGACAACCTTGAGCAAGCTTTAAATCATGCACTGGATGACTTGGATGGTTTCTTTACTTTTGCCATTGGCACACGTGATGGCTTCGCGGTAATTCGTGATCCGATTGCTTGTAAACCTGCAGTTTTGGCTGAAACGGATGATTACGTTGCCATGGCATCTGAATATCAAGCTTTAGCCTCTTTACCAAATATTGATAAAGCCAAAGTGTGGGAGCCAGAGCCAGCAACTTTATATGTTTGGGAACGTTCTTCAACCAATAGCAGCGCAGCAGCATAAGTTAACCGAAAAATTGGAGCAAAAATATGAATAGCACAGTACTAGCAGAAAAAATGACTTCCAGCATTTTTAAAGATACTTATGATTTGAGCGTGGATACGATTCGTGAGCTGAATCAGGCATTACATACTGCGGAAATTGTTGAAGAAGTTACAACTTGGACAGTCAAAAATCCAGCGGGTCAACATAACATTGCCGTGGGGATTAAAGCGCCAGTTCAAGTCACCATTGATGGACATGCGGGCTACTACTGTGCAGGCATGAACCAAGAAGCAGACATCGTGGTCAATGGAAATGTCGGTGTCGGTGTTGCAGAAAATATGATGTCAGGTTCGGTACATATTAAAGGCAATGCATCACAAGCGGCTGGCGCAACTGCACATGGTGGTTTGCTAGTGATTGAAGGTGATGCAGGTGCTCGCTGTGGTATCTCCATGAAAGGTGTAGATATTGTGGTTGGCGGTAGTATCGGTCACATGAGCTGTTTCATGGGTCAAGCAGGGCGCTTGGTGGTGTGCGGAGATGCAGGTGATGCACTGGGTGATTCACTTTACGAAACCCGTATTTATGTGAAAGGCACAGTCAAATCACTGGGTTCAGATTGCATCGAAAAAGAAATGCGTGCTGAACATATTGCTGAGTTAACAGAATTACTGGCGAAAGCAGGCTTTAATGAAGATGCAGCGGCATTTAAACGCTATGGCTCAGCACGCCAACTTTATAACTTCAAAGTAGACAATGCATCTGCTTACTAAGAATTAAACGTATTTGGAGATATTATCATGACACAAGCGACTACTACATTTGAGCCAGTATTACGTGAATCCGCTACGTTTGATCGTTTGACGATTCAAGAAATTCAACGTGCAGCTGCAACAGGGATCTATGATATTCGTGGTGGCGGTACTAAACGCCATTTACCACACTTTGATGATTTACTGCTTTTGGGTGCGAGTATGTCACGTTACCCATTAGAAGGTTATCGTGAAAAATGCGGTACCGATGTGGTGTTGGGCACACGTTTTGCGAAAAAGCCAATTCATTTGAAAATTCCAGTGACCATTGCGGGCATGAGCTTCGGTGCATTGTCTGCCAATGCTAAAGAATCACTCGGTCGTGGCGCCTCTATGGTGGGGACATCGACAACGACAGGTGATGGTGGTATGACACCAGAAGAGCGCGGTCACTCTGAAACATTAGTGTACCAATATCTTCCTTCACGTTACGGTATGAACCCTGACGATTTACGCAAAGCAGATGCGATTGAAATTGTATTGGGTCAAGGCGCAAAACCTGGTGGTGGTGGTATGCTTCTGGGTATGAAAGTCACTGAGCGTGTTGCGGGTATGCGTACGCTACCAGTGGGTGTCGATCAACGTAGTGCATGTCGTCATCCTGACTGGACTGGTCCAGATGACTTAGCCATTAAAATTGCCGAAATCCGTGAAATCACTGATTGGGAAAAACCGATTTATGTCAAAATCGGGGCGAGTCGTCCGTACTATGATGTCAAACTTGCAGTGAAAGCAGGGGCTGATGTGATTGTATTAGATGGTATGCAAGGTGGTACTGCTGCAACTCAAGAAGTATTTATTGAGCATGTCGGTATTCCAATTTTATCTGCTATTCCTCAAGCGATTCAGGCACTGCAAGAAATGGGCATGCATCGTAAAGTGCAGCTTATTGTGTCAGGCGGTATTCGTACTGGTGCTGATGTTGCAAAAGCAATGGCACTGGGTGCCGATGCAGTAGCGATTGGTACCGCGGCTCTGATTGCATTAGGCGATAACCATCCACGCTTGAACGATGAACTTAAAAAAATCGGTTCTGCATCAGGTTATTATGATGATTGGCAAAATGGTCGTGACCCAGCAGGGATTACCACACAAGATCCAGAGTTGTCTAAAAATCTAGATCCGATTGAAGGTGGACGTCACTTGGCTAACTATCTACGTGTGCTGGTACTGGAAGCGCAGACCATGGCGCGTGCTTGTGGCAAATCTCACTTGCATAACCTTGACCCTGAAGATTTAGTGGCATTAACTGTAGAAGCAGCAGCAATGGCTCGTGTTCCATTAGCGGGTACCAACTGGGTTCCTGGTCAGCTGCAGTATTAATAACATTGACGAAGTAAAAAGTAAGCCATGCGCTTACTTTTTATTACGTCACTGTTACAAATAGCTATAGATGATAAGGTAAATACCCATTTAGCTAAAAGTTCATTATATGAATCCTTTCTATGGTAGACCTTTTCAAGGTGAAATCATTCTCTGGGATATACGATGGTATTGGCATAATCCTAAAGAGTTAAGCTCATTGCATATTGATGAAACTTATCTAAAAGTGAATGGACAATGGTCTTATCTGTATTGTGCAGTCGATCAATATGGCTATACCATTGATTTTTATCTTTCATCTAGACGTAATACCAAATCAGCCTATTGTTTTCTTGGTAAAATTTTTAATAATGTGAAGAAATGGCAGATGCCACAAGTGATCAATACGGACAAATCCCCCATATATGGATGTGCTTTGTCACGGCTAAAACACGAAGGAAAATGTCCGCTAGACCTTGAGCACAGGCAGATTAAAAACAAAAATAACGTAAGCGAATGTGATCATAGCAAGTTAAAGCTTAAAGCGAATTATCAAGGCGACCTTAGGATTCAAATTGATGAAGACGGCTTATGCCACAATCAAAGGTATTGAAGTGATACGTGCATTACGGAAAGGGAAGGCATCATTATTTTATGCTGGTCAACCTCAAGGTGAAGTCTACCTAGTAAATAGAGTTTTCGGTCTTTAAGTACTTTTTTAAATGTAAAATCATCGACTTTAATCTACATTTGCAACAGTGCCCTATAACTTACGTCACTTAAATAGGATGCATAAGTTATGCAAGTTACGCTACTTAAATAAGTTAAGGTGCTAAAGCGATAAAAGCTACATGATGACCAGTACTGAGCACTGGTGATCTAAGTCAATGTTGCAATCCTCATCACCTTTGGAATAAATAGACAAATTCCTGACAAGGTGTGCTATAACTTACGTCACTTAAATAGGAAGCATAAGTTATGTAGGTTACGTCATTTTAATAAGTTGAGGCGCTCTAGCGATAAAAGCTACACGATGACCAGCACTGAGCACTGGTGATCTAAGTCAATGCTTCAATCCTCATCACCTTTGGAATAAATAGACAAATTCCTGACAAGGTGTGCTATAACTTACGTCACTTAAATAGGAAGCATAAGTTATGTAAGTTACGTCATTTTAATAAGTTGAGGCGCTCTAGCGATAAAACACGATGACCAGCACTGAGCACTGGTGATCTAAGTCAATGCTTCAATCCTCATCATCATTGGAATAAGTGGACAGATAACTGACATAGAAACTCGAAGAGTGAAGGAAATAATTTAGTGGACTGCGAGCAGTCCAATGAGTAATTAACAGAAAAATTAAACTTGGTACACAATTTGCTATAGAACGTAATTAGGTTTAAAGCGATTTCTATAGTGAAAACTCCTTTTCAGGCAAAGCGGGTAGGTTTTTTGCTTCTCGATGGATTTTCAATGATTGCATTTTCAAATGCCATTGAAGTTTTTCGCATGGCAAATTACGTTGAAAAAAAACATTTATATCAATGGAATGTAACGGGTCTAGAGGGGCATCATACTTGTGCCAGTAATGGTTTACAGATACAACATACCTGTCAAATGCTACATCTTCTTTCAATGGATATTGTATTTGTGTGTGGTGGTTTTCAGCTCTTTAAATTGAACACTCTGACGCATAAAACATTCTTAAAACGTTTGGATCAAGCCAATATTGCTCTAGGTGGAATTTGCACTGGGGCATATGTATTGGCGAGTGCTGGTTTACTTGATGGTTATCAGGCCAGTTTACATTGGGAGAATTCTTTGGCAGCACAAGAGGAGTTTCCTCAGGTCCATTTTAATTCGTATATTTTTAGTCTGGATCGGATGAGGTATACCTGCTCGGGTGGGCTTGCTTCGATTGATATGTGTTCACAGCTTGTAGAGCAGCATTACGGTGCCAGTTTGGCTAAAAGAATTTGTGAACAATTTATTGTGCATCATGTACGTGAAAATACTGATATTCAACATCAACCTATCCCAAATCAGAGAAATAGTATTCAGCCAGCAGTAAAAGAAGCTCTCCGTTTAATGGAAAATAACATTAATGAACCTTTAAATATCTTAGAAATTTGTCAGTTGATTCATAGTAGAACACGAACATTGGAAAGGTTGTTTCAAATGCATTTTAGTTGTTCACCCAAAGAATATTATTCAAAGATGCGCTTAACCCACGCGCAGAATTTATTAAAACAGTCTAGCATGAGCGTGTCGAATGTAGCATTGGCTTGTGGCTTTGCTAATGCATCAAGTTTTAATAAAGCTTACAAAAATCTTTTTGGTTATTCGCCAAAAAATGAACGTGGCATTTTGGAACTGGCCTCTTGATTTGTCGTATTCTGACAACTTTTTAGCGGTTTTTGAAAATAAACACTCTAAAAAAATACCTAAGCTTAATTCATACCAACACTTACCCCCTAAGGTATCCACTATGAATATCCAAGCGAAGGTTCACCAAGACTCGTTGCCTGCACTTTTAACAATTGAAAATGGTGAAAAGGTACAATCAACATTCTCAAAAGAAGAATATGAAAATCGTCATAGAAAATTACGTCAAATGATGGCGGATCAACAAGTTGATTCAGTTTTATTCAGCTCTATGCATAACATCAACTATTACGTTGATTTCCTGTATTGCTCATTTGGTCGCTTTTTTGGTGTAGTAGTTACAGATCAAAAGGTGGTGAGTATTTCTGCCAATATTGATGGTGGTCAACCTTGGCGTCGTACAGTAGGTGACTACAATGTGGTCTATACCGATTGGCAGCGTGATAACTATTTCCGTGCTGTTGCACAAGAAATTCCCAACAAAGGTCGTGTAGGGGTTGAGTTTGATCATCTGCCGATTGAGCGATTAAACAAGCTGAAAGCATTCTTGCCAAATGTTGAATTTGTCGATATTAGTGCTGCTTGTATGAAGCTGCGTATGGTGAAATCTCTAGAAGAAATTGCGCACATTAAACATGGTGCAGCAGTATGTGATATTGGCGGTTTTGCCTTAACAGCGGCTGTCGAAGAAGGAGTGCACGAGCACGAAGTCGCGTTGGCATCGACACAAGCGATGGTGCGTGAAATTGCTAAACGTTTCCCGCATTCAGAATTAATGGATACTTGGACTTGGTTCCAATCAGGCATTAACACTGATGGGGCACACAACCCTGTGACTACTCGTCAAGTGCAAAAAGGCGATATCTTAAGTTTGAACTGCTTTTCAATGATCGCGGGTTATTACACTGCACTTGAACGGACTCAGTTCTTTGGTCATTGTGATGATGCTTCGTTAAAAATTTGGCAAGCCAATGTCAAAGTGCATGAGGCAGGTTTGAAACTGATTCAACCTGGTGCGCGGTGCTGTGATATTGCTAATGAATTAAATGAAATTTACCGTGAAGAAGGTTTGCTTCAATACCGTACTTTTGGCTATGGGCATTCATTCGGCGTACTTTCCCACTACTATGGTCGTGAAGCAGGTTTAGAGCTTCGAGAAGATATCGATACCGTGATTGAATCTGGAATGGTGATTTCAATGGAGCCAATGCTTATGTTGCCACAAGGTATGGCAGGTGCGGGCGGTTATCGTGAACACGACATTTTGGTGGTGACTGAATTAGGCACTGAAAATATCACTAAATTCCCTTATGGCCCTGAGCACAACATTATCAAGGCATAAGTCACAAGGCATCCCAAATCGGGATGCCTTTTTTGGTGGAGAAAATAATATGAATGAAAAAGCTAAATCTGATCAAAACACTTTAAAACGTGTTGCCACTGCGAGTTTTATTGGTAACTTTGTCGAATGGTTTGATTATGCGGCTTATGGTTTTTTAGCCACTGTGATTGCTTTGGTTTTCTTTCCAAGCAGTGATCCTATAGTTGCATTAATGTCAACCTACGCCATCTTTGCATTGTCCTTTATTGTTCGGCCTTTTGGTGGAATTTTCTGGGGATATATTGGTGATAAATACGGGCGAAAACATGCACTGTCTTGGTCAATTATGATTATGACGTTGGCAACTATGTGTATTGCGCTCTTACCGAATTATGCTTCTATTGGAATATTTGCACCGCTTTTATTGCTTTTCTTTCGGATGATTCAAGGTTTTTCTGCTTCAGGTGAATATGCTGGTGCATCAAATTTTTTAGCTGAATACGCACCTAAAAATAAAAAGGGCTTATATACCAGCTTAGTGCCGGCCAGTACAGCGGCAGGTTTATTGTTAGGTTCATTGATGTCAGCTGCGATGTTTGCATGGATGTCAGAATCATTTTTATATGAATACGGCTGGAGAATACCATTCTTATTGGCTGCACCACTGGGTTTAATTGGTCGTTTCATTCGTCTCAAACTTGAAGATACCCCCGAATTTGTGGCACATCAAAAAACAAGTCAGAAAGAAACTTTCCCGATTAAAGCATTATTTACAGAATACCGTCAGCCATTATTTAAAGCGTTTGCAATAGCATCGTTAAATGCTACTGCCTTCTACTTAATTTTTAGCTACATGCCAAATTATTTGTCAACTGAGTTGGGGGTAAATAAAACCGAATCTTTTATTTCTGGGGCTATTTCTTTAGCATTTTACATCGGCATTGTATTTATGATGGGTAAATATTCTGACCGTATTGGCCGTAATAAAATGTTAGCTATGGCATGTATAGGCTTTATAATTTTAACTTTCCCATTGTTCTATTTCTTATCTGGTACATCATTTATTGGCATGATCATCATTCAATTGGTTTTCTGTAGCCTACTTGCGATGAATGATGGCAGTTTGCCTGCATACCTCACTGAACTTTTCCCTGTGCATGTGCGTTATACCGGTTTTGCATTTAGTTTTAATACAGCGAATGCATTGCTGGGCGGTACGATTCCACTATTTGCAACATGGTTGATTCACAGTACAGGTAGTACTTTAGCACCAGCCTTTATTTTAATTGTGATTGCCTTATTTAGCATGAGCGTATTGGTTCAGAGCAATAAAGCGAAACTTGTCACGGTCTAATCCTCTTGGATGAGACCTTTGTAAACTCGTTGTAGGGAACAAAAGTATGAATACACAATCACAATGGTTTGGTGCTTTATTGGTAATTATGGGGGCAATAGGTTGGGGGACTTTAGGCATTGCCAGTACCCAATTGGCAAATGCAGGCGTGAGTAATAGTTCAGTAACAGGATTACGGATTGTCGGTACATTTATTTGTTTATTGGCTTTTTTACCTTTTCTTTATAAGGTTCTACGAACACTGCAATTTAAAGATATTCCTAAATTGGTCATTCAATCATTACTAGGTATGCTTGGAATGACTTTCTGTTATTTTAATGCTGTACAACATGTTGGACCAGCTATAGCAGTAGCATTGCTTTATACCGCTCCTATTTGGAGTGTGGTACTTTCTTTTATTTTTTTGAAAGAGCAAATAAAGTTAAAGTCAATTATGCTTACTTTTGTGGCTGTGAGTGGTGTTGCATGTATGATGCTTGGTGATAATCAACTCAATATGACGGGGGTGCTATTTGGTTTAGCCTCGGGCATTTGTTATGCTGCTTATGGGGTGATTGGTAAAGATATTATTGATCACTATAGCCCGACTTTTTTACTGTTCAGTTCAATGATGGTCAGTGCGCTTGCGATTTTTCCCTTTATTCACTTCCAAGAAATTGAAAGTCTGGTCTCGAATTTAGACTTCAATATTGTGATTGCCTGTATCTTATTAGTTGTGTTTGGCACGTTATTACCTTTTGCTTTATATACCTATGGACTGAAGTATTTAAAAGCATCGCAAGCTTCTATTTATACTATTTTTGAACCATTGACAGCAGTCATTCTTGCCAGCCTGTTCGCCAATGTACAGCTTTCCAATGCGCAGATATTTGGGATAATGTTGATTATTAGCGTGTCATTGCTCAATGTGATTCTGGGTAAAACCAATCTTAATCATGAAAAAATATACTCAACCAATTGATTTTAAAATCAATATCTTCTAGATAGTTTTGGTTATGTTAAGCAAATATTTAAAAGCAGACATTTTCACTAACTATTGTAATTCAAATTACAATCTGGTTAGTAGACTGGTCAATTTCTGTAAATTTATCTAGGACAGTAATTCTCACATTCATCTCATTAACCTGACTTGAAAAAATCTTTTTTGACTATTTATCGTTTACTAATTTGACGCATTACTTCTTGGTTTTAGCCTAACTACTGTGATAATAGCCGGACCAGTTTTCTATTATCCTACCTAAATGTTTAACTGTTCAAAGCAGCACGTTTCTATTTAGCGAGTGAGTAAACGTATCATCATAAGGCTCCTTGTTTTTTTAGGAAGAATATTATGGCTGCTCTGAATAAGTATTTTTGTTTAAGTTTTAGTTAAAAAACCAACATTTTGTTGAATCCGTGATTGAATCATCTCTAGGGTAGATGCTCGAATTTGATTGGGATAAAGGCACTGCGCAATCTGGCTAAACTGCAGAGCAATTTCTCGCATGGCCAAGATGATCTCATCGACTTCTAGAGCGGTCAGATTGGCTTCTGAAGTCCCGAGTTTATGTATGTCATTTCGGGAAATATTGAGCGCTTCGCCCATAATGTCCATTTGATGATAACCACCTGGACCCTCACAGAAGGTCACGTCATAGGCTGGAGCCAATTTCCATTGACCATTTTGTGTCATGAGAAAAGAAAAGTTCTTGGTATGGTCATCCCGATTATTGAAAAGTACATTAAACACAGCACGTTTAAAAGCATGCATCCTTTCTCGCACATCTTGCGTACACATTAAGGTTGCCCGAAGAAAATTGCGATAGTCTAGGCTACCTGGAACTTTATAGTCTGCTCCAGTATATGCAGCCAAACTCTGCATTGGAATCCGCATACCATTTTGACGGTCGAATCGTTTAGAAGCAAAAGCCGTTAAACCATTGGGCAAATTAAAAAAATGGGTGTCTGGAGTCTCGATTTCGCAAAGACGTAAACATTCAGCATAGACGGCTTCAATGGCGCAGACTTCAGGATGCTCTTGCTGAGCTGGGAATTTTATTAGCCAGGCTTCGTGTTGATCAGTAACTTGCGTTGAAAACTCTAGGCTAACAGGATCTCGGTAAACCAATGCTTTGGGTCTGGCACCTTGAGGGGAGCCACCCATGACCAATAAATGCTGTAGAAATTCACCACCTTCACCTTTAAGTACTTCTTGAACTTCCTGCGCCAGTTGTTGTAAGGGGATATTTTCTGTGGTTTGCATGTCAGCAACACAAGGTTCAAAGGAGAGGGCGCCCATTGCGTGACTACTAATATAGGTCAGCCGTTCCAAAGGTCCAATTCGTGCTGGGTTCAAGCCAGTTTTTTTGAAATATCGATCCATCAACAACATGCCCCAACCATCTGGCAAGGCATCATAGACTGGACCAGGCAATCCCATTTGATGAGTAGGAAAACCCTGTCTGAATGGTAGACCTTTTAAAGGGAGTAAGTAAGTAGAGAGCTCTACACCTTGCTGTATTGCTTCTGGACTATATTCAAAAGCAATGATGGGTCTACCAGTTGTGGCAGTTGAACTAATCAGTGTTCCCCATAACCAAGATTCCCCCCAACCGTTGTAATAAACATTAAGTCTATTGAGCATTAACCCTTCCTCTTAATACGGTGGCGCTTACTTTGACTCTCATAGCGTAGAATGTCATTTACACTGTTGAGTTGTGGTTGGAACAGCTCCTGAAGTTCGTTTAATCGGCCTAAGACCATTGCGATACGGACTAAATTTTCAACAGATACATTTCGCCCCGCTTCAAGGTTCGAAACAGTATTTACACCGACGCCTGCACGTGCTGCAACCTCAGCTTGAGACATCTCCAGAAAGAGTCGTTGCTTACGTAAACGCTCACCTAAAAGAGTCACAACTTCTTCGGGTTTAGTAAAATATAAATCCATTAAATTGGGGCTAAAGATTAATTAATTTAATTAAAACACAAAATAATGGAATTATTCTACAGATATCGTGTAGTTAAGGTTAGCTTTGTTGCGCAGTACATCGAAAATTAAGTATGGTCCTTGGATATAGGTTGCAGAAAATCATCAGGATGTACTTGGACTGATTTTTGATACGGAGATCTCAGTATTTTCATTTTTCCTTTTAGGTCACATTACTTAGAAGGGTTCTTCGAAAAGTAGTTCATATTTTAAAAATCCTATAAATATTGAGGATATTTTCTTAATGCTTTCAATATAGCATGCGGCGATATGTAACTCGGACGGGTTTGATCTGCCTTTCAGTATAAATTTTTTGGGTGTGAGAGAGGTAGAGAATTGTGTTGGTTGGTTTATTTGGGAAATTAATCAGTGGATTGAAGCAAAGATGGTGGTTCGTTAAGGATTGTGGGTTCCGACTACCTAAATTTTAGGTATTTTGAATAAAGCATATTTCAAAAATCTGAATTAATGGATTTAAATTACCATAAAAACCTTCAATATTGGCTTGAATCCATTGTTGTTGAGAGTCAATGCGAGACCAATCAATACCATAACCACAATGAGCAATCAGATGCTCAAAGTAAATCCGTTGTGTACGTCCATTACCTTCACGGAATGGGTGTATGACATTAAGCTCACAATACAAGTCGGCAAGTTGAGGAATTAGTTGTTGTGGTGCTAAGCCTTGAAAGTACTTTTTTTCTTGAAGTGGTTTAAGTAATTTATTGGTTTCAATTTCAATACGGGAAAAATTACAAAAACGGGTGTCACCTTTGGAAATATCGATTTGTCTTAACTTTCCTGCCCAGTCGTATAAGTCGCCAAAAAGCTGCGCATGAATTGATTTTAAGTATTGTAAGTCGTAAGGTGGTTCAGCATATTCAATTAAGTTACTTGCCAATCCAGACAGTTCTAGTTCAGCTTGTTCTAAAATTTGTTCATCACGAATATTGAGTTTGTTCTTTAGGATATTTGTGTCAGGGTAACAATACAGGCTGTCACCCATTTCCCCATATTTATCCATACATGCACCTGACTAAGATTCGGGTTGCGAATACTTCTTATATTTTTTCAAGATTTCAGCTTTACTTTGTTGAGTTGTTTGAGCTGTCGTTGTAATGCCTTCAAGCTTTAGGCTGGCTTGATAGTTTTGCGCACGTGTCGCTTGAATATATTTTTTTTTCTGTTCAGTGGTTCTGAGCATTTCGAAACTCCATTGATGCTACACGTGAAGTAAGTATAGCAGAGAATCTTTTTGATCAATGCTGCATACACAGCATTTCAAAATGTAATACAACGGTATTGTTTCATGTAATAACAGAAAACTAAAAAAAAGTGGAAGAATTTTTAAAATTTAGATCACATTTAATAACACTAAATCTAAAAAAATTGATCGGATAAGTCCTTTGAATGTCATGTATACCTAAATTTGACAGTTTGAAGGGATCGGTATGTACATTTTTAACAAGGTTAAAGATCGACCATAAACGTGATAAACGGCAGAGGATTATTGAAAAATGAATAGATTTAAAAGCACTGTTACAAATAGAGATTTGAGACGATGATTTTCCCTTTAAAAGGTACTTAAAGCCCGAAAACTCTATTCACTAGATACACCTCACCCTGAGGCTGACCATAATAAAATGATGAAGCTTGTCCTTTACGTAGTGCACGCATGACTTCAATGCCTTTAATTATGGCATAAGCTGTCTTCATCGATTTGAATCCTAAGGTCACCCTGATGATCCGCTTGAGCTAGCCATGATCACATTCGATTACATTATTTTTGTATTTTATCTGCTTATGCTCAAGATCAGGTGGACATTTTCCTTCCCATTTTAACTGTGATAAAGCATGCCCATATTAGTCATTTTGGACTTCAAGGTGTCTATAAAATTAGAGCTGGAAAGGGGGAATCTCTAATTAGATGACGAACTTTACTCAAAAAAAAAAGAAATTTAATCTGAAAAAAATGTCATTCGCTGACATTAAAAGAA
>NZ_JAZEZK010000030.1:0-50807 GCF_037028485.1 Acinetobacter sp. 102 | reverse complement strand
TATCTGTGGAATTTTATATATCCACTTATTTTAATTAGATCTGACTAAAAATACTTCATACTCTCCCTTTCCTTGCTTAAAATATAAACAATTTGAATCGAGCATCAGTTCATGCAGTTTAAAATTCTTGCCGCTCAAGATCTAGATAGACTACAGCGACAACAGATTGCTGAGTTATGTTTTACAGCTTTTGATGAAGATCCTTGGAGTCAGTATGCCTTCATGCAAAAAGCTTCTCATCTAGTCGGTATGTTGGATGAAAAGATTGTATCGCACGCTCTATGGACGGATCGAATGTTCATTGTTAATGACAATATCAGTGTAAAAACTGCTTATGTTGAATATGTGACGACTGATGAAATGATGCGGGGGAAGGGGCTAGCATCACAGTTATTAAGATATTTGATCGATGCTTTAACGACTTGGGGTTATGAACTTGCTGCATTACAACCCGAAGATGATGCATTCTATAAAAAACTAGGCTGGATTTCTTGGTTGGGGGATTTATATATCAAACAAAATAGCTCTACTTATTTGACAGATGAGAATGAAATTCTGTTGTATCCATTAAGTGCTAAGCTGAAAGAATTACTATCACATCATACAGCTGATGATGCTATTTGCGCGGATTGGCGAGAGGGCGAGCTTTGGTAGTAATCACTGTATAGCGTATTAATATTGAATAAAATTATTTTAATTTAAAGACTGTATAAAGATAAGAATCGGTTGGTATTTCACTTCGATAATTTATAACTTTTCATAAATCTTAACGTTTTCTACTTTCCTCCTTGGCTGACAAGCCTATAATGATTGAGAATCATTCCAAATCTAATAAGGAAATAACATGTCGACCGATCAGCAATTTCCAACACCTGCCAACCTCGGTATCGCAGTATATTCAAATAATGCCGAAGCGATTGGTAACACACCTTTAGTCCGTATTAATCGCCTCATCAAAACAGGTGCAACGGTACTGGCAAAAGTGGAAAGCCGTAACCCTGCATTCTCAGTGAAATGTCGTATTGGTGCAGCGTTGATTGCAGATGCAGAAAAACGTGGTGTACTTAAAACAGGTATGCATATTGTTGAGCCAACCAGTGGCAATACAGGGATTGCTTTGGCATTTGTCGCAGCAGCAAAAGGTTATCCAATTACCTTAACCATGCCAGCTAGTATGAGTTTAGAGCGTAGAAAAGTACTGAAAGCTTTAGGCGCGAATCTGGTTCTGACTGATCCAGCCAAAGGTATGAAAGGCGCGGTAGATGAAGCCGTTCGTTTGGCCACTGAAAATCCAGAACAGTACTTCTTACCACAACAGTTTGAGAATCCAGCCAATCCACAAATTCATACCGACACCACTGGCCCTGAAATTTGGCAGGCAACCAATGGTCAAGTGGATATCTTGGTTGCTGGTGTCGGTACAGGTGGTACCATTACGGGGATTTCACGTTATTTTGAGCAAGTTCAAAATAAACCATTGTATTCAGTTGCAGTTGAACCTGCAGAATCACCAATCATCACGCAAACTAAACGTGGTGAAAGCATCACACCTGCGCCACACAAAATTCAGGGAATTGGCGCAAACTTTATTCCTAAGAACTTAGACTTGGATCTAGTGGATGAAGTGTTGCCAGTGAATAGCGCAGATGCAATTGAGTGGGCAAGAAAGTGCGCAACTCAAGAAGGGATTTTAGTCGGTATTTCAAGTGGTGCAGCATTAGCGGCAGCAGCGCAAATTGCTGAACGTCCTGAAAATGCAGGCAAAACTATTGTGGTGATTTTACCGGATAGCGGTGAACGTTATTTATCTTCAGTTTTATTTGAAGGTTTATTTGACGAAGCGTAATTTCGTGATTCAGCCCATAAAAAACCATGCTTGAGGCATGGTTTTTTTATTGATTTTAAAGCGCTTTCTTTAAGGTTTTTTCGTGGCGTTTGACCGAACGAGCATATTTCTTGGCTTTATGCCGTGTCCAGAAACTGCGTTCGTAGCCTGTTGGTCCAACATTGTAATAGGCGACCGCTTTAGACCAACTGCCAGCAGATCGATAGTAGGTCGAGAGCACATGTGCACCACAGTTAATATTGATATTCTCATCATAGAGATTACCAGGGCAAGACTGACGCCAATGGCTGGAAATAATCTGGGTTAAACCGATTGCCCCTGTTGGCGAACGTGCTGAACTGTTGTAATTCGATTCTTGGCGAATGAGCGCGGCAAGTAAAGTCGGGGATACATCATAACGCTCAGCACTTTGAATGATCATCGGCGATAAGCGATTGGCCGTAGTCGGAGAAACCGAATACGCATTTTGCAAACCTGAGGAAAGTTGGTTCGAGCGATTGGCAAAGGATCCGCTTAAACTGCTACATGCAGATAGACTGATTGCTAGCACAACAAGGCTGATCTTTAAAATGATTGTGGCAAACGCTTTAAAGGCCGCAAGTTGATCAGAAGAAGTCGATGTGATGTGCAAAACCAGAACCCGATACCAAACAGAAGTATAAGGATGGTATGCACTCAGTTTAGGGGAGTCAATAGGAGTTATTTTACGGTAATGAATGAATCAGAGTGGCCATAAAAAAGCCCCGACATCCTGTCGAGGCTTTCTCATATTTGGTTTCTTGCCGCCAACTCCTGTCAACGACCACGTCCTGTGTTTCTTGTTGTTCTGAATGAGACATCCTGTCTCTCTATACTTGATATATTAGTGAATTTAGCTCATTCGGTATATTCGGCAATCACCGCAGTTATTGTAGGTTTTTGCTTACATCAGAACTTTATAGCGCTTCTTTTAAGCTTTGTTCATGGCGTTTAACCGAGTTCGCATAGCGTTCAGCTTGCTGGCGCATATAGGGGCTTCGTCTGTAACCTGTAGGACCAACATTGTAATAACCGAGGGCTTTGGACCAATCGCCTGTGGATTGATAGTAATTCGCTAAGATGTAGGCACCACAATTGATGTTGACGTGTTCATCATATAAATCACCAGGGCAGAACTGTTGCCAGAATTTTGGGCGTACTTGGGTTAAACCCACGGCATCTGCTGAAGAGCGTGCGCGAGTTCTATAGCTAGATTCTTGACGAATCAGCGCAGCCAACAAATGTGGTGAAATATTATGGCGCTCAGCTGTTTGCAGAATGATGGGAGCAACCCGATTTGCGGTTGTTGGTGATACTGAAAAAGCATTTTGAATACCAGAAGATAGTTTTTGCGAGTGGTTAATACTGGGCCCTTTGGTACTGGTACAAGCAACGGTGAGATAAGTACTGAAAAAAATGAGTGCTAATTTGGCAAATGAGATTTGAAAATATGAAAAAGAAAATTTTTTGTGAATTATCATCGTGGAAAAATTTGACCGTCATCTATAAAACATGCGGATGGTAGGGAGCAAGTCGATGACAGTCAATGCAATCTATAGGGGTAAATCGTTTAGTTTTAGATATTAAGCCGAATAAAAAAGCCCCGACATCCTGTCGAGGCTTTCTCATATTTGGTTTCTTGCCGCCAACTCCTGTCAACGACCACATCCTGTGCTTCTTGTTATTCTGAATGAGACATCCTGTCTCTCTATGCTTGATATATTAGCGAATCTATCTCATCAGGGATATTCGCCAATCACCACAGTCACTGTAGGCTTTTACTTACAAAGTGCAAATTAGCGTTTCTTTAGAATCCAGCCGACCAACCTTTGTGCAATTGGCGCGCAGACCAATACGCTAGGAAAGGCAAACATCCACGCTACGATCCATGCTGACATCCACATGGCAAAGAAATGATCGATAAAACCGACTGCCTTTAATGTGGTGATGCCAGAGATTAAAAAAGACATCATGCAGGATAAAATCAATGGAAATAAAAGACTTGCTGCTTTCACGTGATCATCACTCCTTGATATGCACTTAAGCTCAAAGCAAAATTTTGTCCAAACAACTGAGCGGTTTTGATATCGCCAAAATCAAAAGCATTTTCCGCACTGGCATGTTCAGCTTGTGCCATAAGGCCAGACCATGACCCGAGACGATTAGCCGCTTGCGTATAAGGAACACCTTGATGTTGCTCAGGTAAAATAGGATTACCGACCCATATCATACCGTGTTGCATCGCAAAGGTGAAAAGTGAAATCAGTGTAGATTGCTTATCACCTGAGGGTAGCGAGGAAACGGTAAATCCTGCAGCTAACTTTCCTTTAAATGCTTGTTTTTTCCATAAAGGTCCTGTGGCATCCATCAACTGTTTCAATGTGCCTGAGACACCACCCAAATAGGTTGGTGAACCCCAAATCAGTCCATCATAGTGACAGAGTAATTCAGGTTGTGATATTAGCTGTTCAGCGGTGAATAAATCAATTTTAAGCTGTGCAGCTTGTGTGGCACCGAGTTGAATCTGTTGGGCAATAAATTGAGTATGGCCCTGACGACTATGATAAACAATGGCAATGGATTTCATGGTTTGTTCCCTCAGTGAAACAGTACAAGCAATTGAGCGCTGAGATATAAACCGCAGCCGAAAATAGCGTGGTTAATCAGACTTCGTAGGCAATTTTGCAAAGGTTGTGCTGTTTTCGTTGACGCCATGCCTGCGCCCATAGCCGGTTGCATGATGAAAAAGGGAATGAGCACTGTAATCACCCCGAAAATAAAGGCAGAGATGAATTGTGGTTGCAATAACCATGCTTCGCCTACAATCAGGACAAAGCTGAATGCAAAGAGAATGCCGACACTGTAATGTGCCAACCAACCCAAGGCATATTCCCTTTGAATGGCAGGGCTTTGCGCAATCGATGCATGGATGAACTTGCCCCGAAACATCCAACCGACCCAACGACCCAGTAAGGCAAAATTTAAGCTTGGGAGGTGGAGTCTTTTTAACAGCAATAGCCACATATCCATCATTATTGTGGCCCCTATACCTAGGCAGAGGATTTGAAATAACAGTTCCGCAGTTTCCATTTTTTCACCTTGCTCTTTTTTGCATAAAACGCGATAAAGATAGTGTGCAAGTTCAAGTCAACTTGAAGTCAAGGGGTATTTATGGATATTGGAGAAGTGGCTAAACGGGGCAATGTGAGCACCTCAACCTTACGCTTTTACGAAGAAAAAGGCTTAATCAAATCAATAGGCCGTCATGGCTTACGCCGACAATATGGCAAGCATGTCTTGGATCAATTGGCATTGATTGCTTTGGGGCGGGCGGCAGGTTTTTCCCTCAATGAAATTGCGCATATGTTTGGGGAGGGTGGTCAGCCCGAATTGGACCGAGCCATGCTCAATGAGAAAGCAGAGCAACTGGAACAAATGACCCGACGTTTGCACTTTATCAGCCAAGGACTGAGACATGCTGCGGTATGTCCCGCAGAAAATCATATGCAATGCCCAACCTTTCAAAACTTTTTAAAAGCTGCGATTGCTGGTGAATATCATCCGATCAAGCTTTAATGATATTGAATGGAGCGGGTTTATTTTATTTATAGAGCCAAGCATGGCGTTACATTGTCATCTTTTCGCCATAAAGACTTCATTTTATTGCAGTAAAAGCGTCATAAAAACTTGTTTTAATTTGCCTAATTTTTTACCAAATGTATAAAACCATGAACAAGAAAACTTTATTGGCCTTATTCTGCTGTAGTGCTTTGGGTTTAACGGCTTGTAATAATGATGACAATAATCTAGATCAGAATACATCGACAGACAAAGTCACAGAACCCACGCTGATTTCTTTCGCCAAGCTTCCTGTCGCAACTTATGCCGCTGGACCAGATTCAGGTAAAGCGGTGAGTGGGGCCAATGGCATCTATCCACCTTTTAAAGGACAACCTGTACAGGGCTTTTCTGCTGCCTTAAAAAATGAGGATGGCAGTTATATGGCTATGGCCGATAATGGTTTTGGCACACAGGATAATTCAGCTGATTTTTTATTACGCATTTATAAAATCAAAGCCGATTTTAAAACCAAAAGTAAAGGTACAGGACAAGTATCCGTACAAAGCTTCATTCAGCTACGTGATCCCAATAAGCGAATTCCTTTTGAGATTGTGAATGGCAATACGGCAGAACGTTTATTGACAGGGGCAGACTTTGATCCTGAATCAATGCAACGTGCGCCAGATGGTACTTATTGGATTGGTGATGAATTTGGCCCATTCTTACTACATTTCTCAGCCGATGGTGTGTTACTCGATGCACCGATTGCTTTGCCAAATCCATTTAATCCGAGTCAAGAATTACGCTCTCCGCAAAACCAGCTGAATAAAGCCAATATCAATTATGTTGAGCCGTTGGTGGGGCGCAGTAGTGGTTTTGAAGGCATGGCAATTTCACCTGATGGCAAATACCTGTATCCGCTACTGGAAAAGCCATTGCTGAATGACTCGACAGGTCGGCTGCTGATCTCTCAATTTGATCTTCAGAAGAAAGCCTATACGGGTGTTTATTATTGGTTTGTACTGGATAGTAAAGCCACCAATATTGGTGACTTCCAGCTGTTTAATGACAAAGAAGGCATCATTATTGAGCGCGATGTGAGTCAAAATAATCTCGGTGGCCATAAGAAACTGATTCGGATTAAATTCAATGAGCCGAAGCAGGTGGTGGCACGCGAAGACTTGGTTGATTTAATCAAAATTGCCAACCCGAATGGGCTGTATGGCATAGCGCGTGATGGAGATATTGGTACAGGCAAGGTGTTTGCCTTCCCATTTGAAACCATTGAAGATGTGATTATTGAAAATGGCACGACTTTGACGGTATTGAATGACAATAATTTCCCAGGTTCATCGGGCCGTAATGCCAAACTCGCCGATGATAATGAAATCATTCAGATTCGCCTGCCTAAAGCATTATTTTAAACATTTGATAAAAATGGCCGAAATGATCATTCCGCATTTCGGTCGAAGGCGTATACTGATCGGGCATAAGGAGTCCTCATGTCTGAATCAGTGCTGCGCCCAACCCATATTGAATATGGTTCGAAATCGTTTACTGCGATTTTATGGTCATTGTTCTTTGCAGGTTTCGCGTCATTTTCCTCGTTGTACTGTGTACAGCCGATGATGCCGATCTTTGCAGAATTCTTTCATGTCACTCCGACCCACAGTAGTTTTCCTCTGTCTTTTTCCACCATTGCACTTGCGATTGGCCTGTTGTTCACTGGTTTTATTTCTGACCGTTTTGGGCGTAAACCCATCATGGTATGTGCCTTATTTCTGGTTTCGATTTTATTGCTGATCAGTGCTTCTTTTCCAATCTGGGAAATCTTTCTAAGTACCCGTGTTTTGATTGGTTTGGCGGTCAGTGGGGTTGCCGCTGTGGCAATGACTTATATCGGAGAGGAGATTGCACAGCAGGATATCGGCTTTGCCATGGGGCTGTATATCTCAGGTACGGCGATTGGTGGTATGGGGGGGCGTCTGATTGCAGGCGTTTTGGTTGATTTTATTTCTTGGCAATCGGCAACCTATATTATTGGTTTTCTGAATTTTGTGATTGCCTGCTTATTCTATCTGTTACTACCTAAATCACAGCATTTCAAACCATTTCCATTCCGATTTTCACGTTTTAAAGCAGCCTTTGAGCAAAATCTAAAAGACCCGAAATTACGCATTTTATTTGCCCAAGGTTTTATTCTAATGGGCTGCTTAGTCACGGTCTTTAACTATATCAGTTACCATTTATTAGAAGCCCCGTTTCATCTATCGCAAACATGGATTGGTCTGATTTCAATTGCCTATCTGGCAGGGATTTATAGCTCACCCAAAGCTGCGCAATGGGGCTTTAAATTTGGACGGGATAAAGTATTGCCAGTTTTACTGGTGATGATGATCATCGGCCTATTGATTACTTTGATTCCAGCGCTTTGGACCATCTTACTGGGTCTCACCATTTTTACCTTTTCTTTTTTTGCGGCACATTCGACGGCTAGCAGTTGGGTTTCGGTTCAAGCGGTTCAGTATCGGGCAGTGGCTTCTTCGCTGTATTTATTCTGCTATTACATGGGGTCGAGTTTATTGGGCAGTAGTGGTGGGTTGGTCTGGGAGAACTATGGCTGGACGGGAATAAATCTTATGGTGGCTGTGGTTTTAGCAATAGGGCTATTTTTAGCGTTGCGGTTAAAGGCTTTACTGATTCAGAAAGTTGATTAGTTTTTGTTTTTTAGATTTATGTTTTAAAGTTTTGAATCAATATAAAAAGATAAAGAAATAGAATGAAATTAGTTAAAAATATATTTATACCAGTGTTAGTCGTCCTTTCTTTAGGGATGAGCTTCTGTATAGGTGCTTTAACTGCGGGCTTTAATTATTGGTTTCAGCCCTTAGTCCACATGCAAATTTCAAATCACAGCGGGCAAATGATTAGTCAGCTGAAGCTACATGTGCAAACAGCAGGTGTGCAGCATGAGATCTTTTTCCAGCCCTTAGAAAATAACAAGACAATAGAAACGCAATTCTTTGTACAGGGCGAAGGTGGATATCAGTTGGAAGTGACACTTGCGAATGGTCAAACCGTTTCTGGAGGTAGCGGCTATATTGAGTCGGGTTATACGGTCAAAGAGGTGGTTCGATCAAATGGAATAACCACTACTGCTTCCTAGTTAGTTAAAACTTCAGTTTAATGCTCATATTTATATTTTGCTTAAACTTTATACAAATAATTTGTTATCCCCTTGTTCCTGAATGTTTTATAAACAGGGAAAATGAATGAAATTCATGTTAAAATGATCGGCTTTCATTTTAGGGGTTAAAATACCAGCAACCCCGATAAATGTCTCTCCTTCATCTGCTAGCCGAGATTCGCAAGCTATGTCTACTGCCTATACCATGCAGACTGCGCCTAAAGCGCTGTTTGATTACGACAAATATTGGGCGTCGTGTTTTGAACCCGCACCATTTTTGCCGATGTCACGAGAAGAAATGGATCTACTCGGCTGGGATGCATGTGACTTTATTTTAGTTTGTGGCGATGCCTATATTGACCATCCATCTTTTGTATCAGGTGTGATTGGGCGTGTACTTGAAGCACAAGGCTTCCGTGTCGGAATTATTGCGCAACCTGATTGGACCAATGTAGAGAGCTTCCGCGTTTTAGGTAAGCCAACCATTGCATGGGGTGTGACCGCAGGGAATATGGATTCAATGATCAACCGTTATACGGCAGATCGTAAAATCCGCTCTGATGATGCGTACTCACCAAATAATGAAGCGAATAAACGTCCAGACCGTGCAGCCACGGTTTACTGTCAGCGTTGTCGTGAGGCTTTTCCAGACGTTCCAGTCTTACTTGGTGGAATTGAAGGCAGCTTACGTCGTATTGCACATTATGACTATTGGTCAGACAAAGTCCGTCGTTCAATTTTGATGGACTCTAAAGCTGATTTGTTGATGTATGGCAATGGTGAGCGTGCCATTATCGACGTGATGCATCGTTTAGCCAAAGGTGAAAAAGTTCACGAGATCACTGATGTTCGTGGTACTGCATTTATTATTAATAAACATAATAAAAAATCGAAAGCAAAATTCGTTGAAATCGCCAGTAACGATGTTGATACCATTGGTCGTGTTGATCAGATCATCAATCCTTATGTGATGACTGAAGATATTGATGGCTGTGAAGTTGAAAAAGAAAAAGGCAACTCATTGGCGCAGTATCAAAACTTCCAAAAAGAATTTGTGGCAAATCCAATCGTACGTGAAGGCGACAATCTAGATCAAGATACGCAGATCGTACAGCTGAAACCTGCACCATCAAAAGCAATTAAACATAAATTACCACCACGCGAATTGGCTGTAATCCGTTTACCTTCTTATGAAGAAGTGGCTGAGGATCAGGTGCTCTATGCACATGCCAATCGTATTTTGCATCTAGAAACCAACCCTGGTAATGCGCGTGCATTGGTGCAACGTCATGGTGAGCGTGATGTTTGGATCAATCCTCCGCCAATTCCTCTGACCACTGAGGAAATGGATTATGTGTTTGATTTACCTTATGCACGCTTACCGCATCCAGCTTATGGCAATGCGCGTTTTCCAGCATTTGATATGATCAAATTCTCTGTGAATATCATGCGTGGTTGTTTTGGTGGTTGTACTTTCTGTTCGATTACCGAGCATGAAGGTCGTATTATCCAAAACCGTTCGGAAGATTCAATTTTACGTGAAATTGAAAAGATCCGTGATACTGCACCTAACTTCACTGGGATTATTTCGGACTTAGGTGGACCAACGGCAAACATGTACCGTTTGCATTGCCAAGATCCTGAAATTGAAAAGAATTGCCGTAAACCCTCTTGTGTTTATCCAGGCGTTTGTCAGAACTTGCATACAGACCATGCACCTTTGGTTCAGCTTTATCGTAAAGCCCGTGAAATCAAAGGGGTGAAGAAGATTCTGATTGGTTCTGGTCTACGTTATGATCTTGCAGTCCTAAACCCTGAATATGTGAAAGAATTGGTACAGCACCATGTCGGTGGTTATCTAAAAATTGCGCCTGAGCATACCGAAAATGGCCCATTATCGAAGATGATGAAACCAGGTATCGGGACTTATGATCGTTTTAAGCAAATGTTTGAGCGTTTCAGTAAGGAAGCAGGTAAGGAACAGTATTTAATCCCATACTTTATTGCCGCACATCCGGGTACCACCGATTACGACATGATGAATCTGGCGATTTGGTTGAAGAAAAATGGCTTCCGTGCCGATCAGGTACAGACCTTCTATCCATCGCCAATGGCAACGGCAACCACAATGTATTACTCAGGCAAAAATCCATTGTCTAAAGTGGCACGTTATACGGAAAATGTGGATATCGTGAAAGGCGAAAAGCGTCGTCGTCTGCATAAGGCATTCTTACGCTATCACGATCCAAACAACTGGCCTTTATTACGTGAAGCCTTGAAAGAGATGGGGCGTGTAGATTTAATCGGAAATTCAAAGCAGCATTTGATTCCAACGTATCAGCCACAAGGTACTGCTGAAGGTGAATATAAATCGGCACGTAAGAAGAATTCATCTGTCGCAGGGGATTCTGCAAAACGTGGTCAAGGCCAATCTCGTTCGCAGTCTGGTCAACAGCGTCCGCAAAAAGGACAGGTCTTAACCCAACATAATGGTTTACCACCACGTGAAACGGGTGAGAAAAGACCATTTTCAGGAAAGCCAAAGTCTAAAACCAAAGCACCTCGTTAATTGGGTATAGAAGAAGGCATGAGAGTTCATGCCTTCTTTTTTATGCCTAAATTATTATGTGATCACAATTTGATCGTAAAACTATCGCCCATAGAAACATAAACTGACAATAACGACTTGAATCTTGGCAAACGAATGATTATAAATAAAGTGCAGAGGGCTATTACGACTTTGGTCGTCTAGGAAAACACGATTAAAAAACTTAAGTTTGCACTGCAAAATGACTTTGCTATCGATGTTCTTGATTAAAAAAATTGGCATAAAGCCAAATGATTATAAAAAATCTAAAGGGATTAGTTAGAAATGTATTATTTTATAACAACAGTTGGGTTGCTGTTAATCACAGCACTTGCACTTCGTCGCTTACAACAAAATAGGCGTCAGGACAGTCCATTAAAACGCCGTGGTATTTTAAATATTGCGGAGCAAATTACCTTGATGCGTTTACAAGCTGTATTACCACGTCATACCGTGTTGGCGCATGTGTCTTTTGATGCTTTACTGACCACTAAATTTGCGCACACACGTCGGAAGTATCAAGGTTTAGTTGCAGATTTCGTCATTTTAGATCAGCAGCATCAAGTGCTTGCGATTATTGAGATTGCTGACGAATCTTATGTGAACCGCCTGCATCAAAAGCATTATCAAGATAGTTTACTTGAATTGGCAGGCTATCGTGTACTGCGTTATAGCAGCATTCCGACTGAACAGGAGCTCAGAGAAGATTTAGTGCCTGATTTGTTTGAGCCTACCGCTATTTCAGCGGCAGGTACCTCAGCATCAATGTCGCTGCCTAAAGCAGATCGAATGATGAAATATAATGAATTCGCATTTAAATCTTATTAATCTGGGCGAACCGCAGTGACTGTCATTTCAACCAAAACATCAGGTGTGTAGAGTTTAGATTCGACACAGGTACGTGCTGGGGGATGTCCCTCAGCAATCCATGCATCCCATACCGCATTCATGGCTGCATAATCTTTTTCGATGTCTTTTAAAAAGATCAGTACAGATAAAATATGAGTTTTATCTGTACCTGCTTCTGCCAATAAACGATCAATATTATCTAAGGTCTGCTGTGTCTGTGCGGTTACATCAACGCTGGTATCATCAGCCAATTGACCTGCTAAATGAACAAGATTTCCTGAAATTGCAACTTCGCAATAACGTGATGTGACATGAAGGCGTTGCACAGACATAGTGATTCCCAAATCGAAAAGTATAGTGGGGATTGTACTTGATGCCATTCAGCTGCAATGTAATTTTCTATAAATCAGGCTAAAAAACTTTCTATTTCCATTAAGTTACGATGTTTGAAAACCAAAATGCAGCGTTGTTGTGGGCAAATAATAATATTTCCCAGATTCAAAAACTGAATTTTGGCTTGCCGTAATTGATTCAGACAGCTTGCAATCGAGCTGTGTAAAGGACATAGCTGTTTAAGTTGCTTTAACGCTAAATAAGTCGTTTGGTACATGGTTTTTATTCCTTATCAATGCCGTGAAAAGGGGCGAAGACATTACTTCGCCCTTATATATTTTTATTGGCTTTGTTGTTCGGATTGATACCAGTTGACATGACGGGTGATGAACATGACACAGGCAATCAGGATGAAGGACAGGATGGAGCCAAATAAGAAGGTCTTGCCACTGGATTGGAGTAATAGATACATCATGCCGTAGAGCACACCCAATAAAATCCCAAATAACAGCGCAGGCTTAATCCCTTTGACCACAAAATATAAATACCATGTGATGAGACCGACACAAGCGATTGCTGCCGTTAGATAGGCGAGTGCAAAGGCATAATATTCACTGATCGAAAGTAACAACACGAAGAACACACCTTGTGCCATCGCAACCAGTGCATATTGCACAGGATGGATTTTGAGTTGTTTTAAGACTTCAAACAGGAAGAAGCAACCAAAGGTAATGATGATCACCATCACACCGTATTTAATGGCACGATCGGTTTGGGTATAGATATTGACAGGTTCTAGGAATTGAGTGGAAATACCAGAGATATTTGCTGGGGTGCCTGTATCGTATGTTTCTACCGCTGCTGTTGGTACAGGATCTTGAGCATTTAAAATTTTATAAAAGCATTGGCTATTTTCACACAGCGACACATTTTCTAAATTACGTTTACCCAGTGCGATATTTTTCCAGTCTGCTTGAAATTGGCGTTTTTCACTGGATTTTTTAAAGGGTAGGCTTTGTCCATCGTATTTGACGTCACCCCAGTTACCTGTGGCTTGATAGGTCATTTCATAACTGGTTGGAATGAAGCTGAATTCACTCAGTCCTTCAAGCTCGAACTGCAGGCCAAACTTAAAACCCTGTTGGAACTTTTGCACCAGTTCAGGGTATTGCTTAGCCGTCAGATGCATTAAGTCAAAACCGCGTTGTCCTTGGCTTTGCTCAGAAAAGTCGAACTTATAGACCTTGCCATCAATATTGAATACAGGTTTGGCATTCAGCCCACGCGCATCTTGGATTGGGAAAATAATTTCCGCCTGTTCCCATAGATAATCAAGTTTTACTTCGTTATCGATGGCCTTGAATGTACCTTTGCCTGACATCGAATTTTGATAACTGATTGCTTTGTAAATATTGCGTCTATAGGTACTGTCCGAAACTTTAAATTGAGCATTCCAGTCGGTCGTTTCAGCACCTACAGCAACAAATAGGGTTTGCGTACAGGTATAGCTTTTCTTTTGTTCATCGGTACAGGTGGTTTGCACTTGATAAGGCAGTTTTAAATAAGGGGCAACGATTTGTTGTGGACGAATTTGTTCATTGGCAATGTCGCGAATGACTTGTTGTTGATAGCTTTGACGTTCAGAGACTAAGCCCGAAATAAAAAATAAACCGATATAAAAAATTAAAATCAGGAACAAAATGGCTCCGATTTTAAGGTTGATAAAATTGCGACGCATATGAAATTCCATGGTCATTAGGATATGACCAGTATCTACATGCGATATGCGCTTCGGATGAGTTCGGTTTGAAGCTTAGATGAAGTTTGTGTGAAGTGTGAGGGTCAAGAGCACACCAGATCGATGAGTTTGTAAGACGTCGAGGCTATTTGCCTGAATATTCTGGATGCTAATCTGACCTTGATGCTGCTGAATAATCTGTTTGACGATACTGAGCCCAATGCCAGTACTGCGTTGCTGATTATGCGGACGCGGTAGAGAAAAATAGGTTTCAAATACGCGGTTTAAGGCGTACTCAGGAATCGCATCGCCCTCATTAAAAAACAGTAGGGTGATGTTGTGATGGCTTGGGTCTTGCTGAAGTTGAACTGCGATTTTACCTTGTGGTGGGCAGAAGTCTCTGGCGTTATCTAAGAGATTATTCAGCGCTTGTTTCAGCCAAAATGGATCGGCGTGGATTGCACAGTGTTGGGGGAGATCAAGCTGTGTTTGGATCTGTTTCAGTTGCAAAGCACTATGTTGTTGCTGAAAGCATTGTTGAATGAGCTCGTTCAGGTCTAAGTTTTGAAACTCTAAAACATGCTGATTTTTTTCGAGTCGGGTTAATAACAACATCCGTTCAATCAAGGATTGCAAACGCTGGCTTTGCTGGACGATATGATGGGCAAACTGTTGCTGATCAGCTAGAGGGATATCATCCTGTAGTAATTCAGCGCTGGCTTGAATCGCGGTGAGCGGGCTTTTGAGTTCATGGGTGAGAGTATTGACATAGTTCTCCACATAGCCACGATCTTCCAGTTTTTCCCGCATTTCACTCAGTGCCTGAGTCACTTGATTGAGTTCTTTAGCGGAATAAAAGAAAGGTGCCTGATTCACCGGTGCCAACGCCTGTGCATAGCGTCGAACCCGATCAATACTATGTCTTAGCCAATAGGCCACCATACTAGCCAAGAGCAGGCTGAGTGCTGCAATCCAGAGGGCTTGATAAATCAGTTGTTGCTCAGCACGTTCGATATAGGGTTGTACCGACTGATTTGGTTTGCCAATACTGACTACACCGAGCAATTGTTGCTGGTAAATAATTGGTGCTGCAATATGCATGACACTACTGTTGCGATCATAAGGATTGGTAGCAGTTGAGCGTGCACCGTATTTACCGCGCAGTGTTAAGTAGACATCATTCCATTTGGAATAGTCTTGCCCCACAGCTTGTCCTTCGGAGTCGTAGATCACGATGCCTTGGGGATCAGTAATGTACAGTTGCTGGTTAATCTGTTCTTTGCGATGCTGCCAAATGGTGGCATTCAGTTGACGGGATAACGCTGCCTGAATTTTTTGATCAAATTCTGGCGTATCCACCTGATGTTGATAGACATCTTCCGCAATCAGTTGGGCAATGATATTGGCGTTTTCAGCGAGGGTGTCTTCAACCACTTGTCGTACATTGGGTTTCACTTGTTGAGTTAGGGTATAGGCGATAAAGCCTAGACTGAGTACCACCACCAAGCTAAAGAAAAACCAGATACGGACAAAGATAGACATGCTTTAGCTCAACTTTATCAAACTATAGCCAAAGCCACGATGGGTGCGAATTGGGTCATCATGTGGGGTAATCTGTTTGAGCTTCTGCCTTAAACTCTTGATATGCGTGTCGACAGTACGTTCCAAACTATGTTCTGGATGTTCCCAAATATGATCCATCAATTGTTGGCGGCTAAACACCTGTTCTGGATGCTGAATCAGTAAAAATAACAAGCGGTATTCATAGCGAGTCAGTTGTAGCATTTGTTGATGATAATGAATCTGCAAGGACTGCGGGTTACATGACCAAATTGCCGATTGCACAATAACTTCAGTTTTCGTCGCTGCTACAGAGGCTGTAACAGGCTGAGCTTGCGCTTCCATTCTGCGCCAAATCGCTTTGATTCTTGCCACAATTTCTCGTGCGCTAAAGGGCTTGCTGCAATAATCATCTGCCCCAATTTCGAGACCAACTACTCGGTCAATTTCATCATCACGGGCTGTTAAAAACAGTAAAGGGGTTTGATCTTTTTGACGTAATTGTTTGCAGACTTCGAAACCATTCAGATCAGGGAGTCCGACATCTAAAATAATAAAATCAAAGGATTGTTGCGTCAGTAATTGCAGTGCCTGTGTTCCTGTATTGGCCCAACTGACTTGCCAACCTTCACGCTCAAGCGCATAACGTAGCGGCAGGACAATGGCGGCTTCATCTTCGACACAGAGAATTTGTTTTTGCTTCATAAGGCATGTACATACAGAATTTTCTAGTTTTATCTGCTGAGTTTAACTGAAGTTATGAGTGTAGTGGGAATATAGAATTTTTATAGGAACAAGAGGATAGCGAAAGAAGACCTGAAGTGCCCTGTAATCTTCGGATTTGATCGTCACGCCAACCACAGGAGCAGATGCTAAAAGTGAGGTTTTCTTTAGCAAAGCAAATAACAAGGATAATGTTACTGCGTTGCTTAGAGTACTGAAAACTGGATAAAAAGCAAACATAATTTTCAGCATGGATTGTACTTTTGTGTAAAAAATCAGCACTACCACAAAGAAAGTTGTGATTCTTCTTCTAGCGCCTGTAATTGATATACCCCGACGCCGACCAGACGGAATTGGAATTCTGGGACAATATGCATTTCATCCAGCAGTTGTAGTACCACTTGCCCCAAGTCTTGTTGTGATTGTAGTGCCTGCTTAAAGCTTTTACTGTGCTGTAAGACTTGGAAATTTTTAAGCTTGAGTTTGACGGTCACACCGCGAGCCGTTAGCTGTTTTTTATTTAAACTGCGCCAGACTTGCTCGGTCAAGGGCTGCCACGCATGGCTGCATTGAGCAAGGGTGTAATCATCGTCAAAAGTAATTTCCTTGGAAATCTGCTGACGTTCTCGTTCTGCTTTGACTGGTCGATGATCAATGCCTTGCGCATATAAATACAGCTGTTTGCCGTATTTGCCAAAATGATGGATCAGCACATTTTCGTCGATTTTTTGCAGATCGCCCAAGGTATGTAAATTCAGTTGCTGTAATCGTTCTTGGGTGACTTTGCCCACCCCAGGAATTTTATTCAAGGCTAAATCTTGAATAAAACGTAGCACCTGATTCGGTTTAATCACAAATAAACCATTGGGTTTGTTCCAATCCGAGGCAATTTTTGCCAAGAACTTATTCGGTGCCACGCCTGCAGAGGCGGTTAGTCCTGTGACCGCCAAAATATCAGCACGGATTTGCGCAGCGACTTCGGTGGCACTGGCAATATTCTTTAAGTTTTCAGTCACGTCCAGATAGGCTTCATCTAAAGACAGCGGCTCAATCAAAGGGGTGTATTGCTGAAAAATCTGATGAATTTGCGCTGAAACTTCGCGGTATTTTTCAAAATTGGGTTCAATCACGATGACCTGTGGACAGAGTTTTTTGGCTTGTCCCATCGACATGGCAGAACGGAGTCCAAAGACACGGGCAGGATAAGACGCTGCGGCAATCACTGCACGAGGATGATGTGAGGAAATCACCACAGGCAAATCTTTTAGCTCTGGGCGGTCTTTGAGCTCGACTGAGGCATAAAAGGCATCCATGTCGATATGGATGATTTTGCGTAACTCATTTGGCATCTTCAATGCCTTGTGCTTTCAGAAAAATCCGCCATTGCTTTGGGGATTCAGCATAAACATTTAAATCGACGGCTTTGGGAACGCCGTCGATTTTACCTTGACTGCTATGCTGCCAAAACAGCCATTGTCGACCATCTTTGAGCTCAGGTTTACCTTCATAGTCTCTGACCCATAACGGAGTGTTGTTAAAGTTCCCCATTAGGACAATATGGTAAAAGCTCTTTGAAATATAAAAAATCGGTTGTTTGCCATAATGCTGTTGCAACTGGTCATGCATGACCTGAATTTCTTTGATGAGCTGCTCTTTGGTATAGGTGTTGATGCAGTTACTGTCATATTCCAAATCAATCACAGGTGGCAGGGCATCGGCTTTTTTCGGAACGGTCGCAATAAAATTTTCGGCTTGTATAGCCCCATCACGACACAGCCGATAAAAATGATAAGCACCGACATGCAGGCCACGTTCACGTGCTTTGAGCCAGTTTTCCTGAAAGTTACGATCTTTAAAATCACCGCCTTCGGTTGCTTTGAGATAGACGAATTGATATTGCATCGGCGAGATTTTTTTCCAGTTAATCTCGCCTTGATGATGGGATACATCAAAGCCGCGAATGGAATAATCCTGTGCTGATGCTTTCTGCTGATAGAACAAACCAAAGTAACTGACCACACCCAGCATGACCGCTAAACCGATACTGGCATAAGTCGGATAATGTGGTGTCGATGGAAATTTCGCAGATTTTTTTGCCATATCGTTTGTGTTATGCGGTGCCTAAGTAATAACGCGCTTGTTTATGAGTGAATTGTACAGGTTTTGCCTTGTGAAACCTGATCTGTGTCTACAATTGTGCCACACATTTGGATGCTGCATGGTGTCCCATTTGAGCAATTTTCTGGGCATCTTTTAATCTGTGGTTTCTTTGGGAATTTGCCAGAACACCAAGGCGGTAATGATATTAATACAGCCGAGAGTGATCAAAGTGGCGTGAAAGGCGGTGCTAATCGAGGCACTGGAAAACTGTTGCCCAAACAGATTAATTAAGGTTCCTGCCAAGGCCACCCCGATACTCATGGAAAGCATCATAATCATCGACAAGAAGCTATTGCCGCTACTGGCATCCTGTTGTGCTAAGTCTTTCAAAGTTAGCGTATTCATGCCCACGAATTGCAATGAATTGAGCGTACCAAAGATAAACAGGTGCAGGACTTTTAACCACAATGGCGTTGTTGCGGTCATCAGAGAAAAACTGGCGATACATAAACCGACTAAAACGGTATTGGTGAGTAAGAAACGACGATAACCAACCCGTTGAATCAAGGGACGAATAATCGGTTTGGAAAATAAGGAGCCGAGCACCAGTGGAATCATCATTAAACCGGTATAGAAAGGTTCAAAACCAAAGGCGACTTGCAGCATCAGCGGTAAAATGAAGGGAATCGCATTACTACCGAGGCGGGCAAAGAAATTGCCCAATACGCCGATTGAAAAGATTTTGTAGCGAAATAGGCGACCATGAAACAGGGCATTTTGATGCGTATGCGCATGGTAGGCATAAGCGGTGGCTGCCAGCAGTCCGGAAATCAATAAAGCCACGCTGATCCAGCGGGAATATTGCGATGCTGCAATATTCTCAATGCCTAAAGACAAGCCTACCATTGCGACCATTAACAGGATAAAGCCACTTAAATCGAAGGATTTAACGCTTGGTTCTTTCTGGTTTGGCATGACTTTGAAGGTCATAATCATTCCCAAAATTCCCATCGGAATATTAATTAAAAAGATCCAGTGCCAAGTTGTTACTTCGACGAGCCAACCCCCTAAAGTTGGTCCCATCAATGGCCCAATCAGACCTGCAAGGCTCATCAGGCTCATGGCAGACAGAAATTGGGAGCGTGGGATCAGTTTTAACAGTGCCAAGCGCCCCACGGGCATCAGTAAGGCACCACCAACACCTTGAATGACGCGGAAAAATAATAATTGTTCTAGGTTTTGTGACAAGCCACAGCCTAGCGAGGCCAAGCTGAAAATCACCATGGAACTCAGATAAATATTGCGGATGCCAAAACGATCGGCTAACCAGCCACTGAGCGGAATACAGGCCGCAACCGACAGCACATAGGCCACAATGACGCTATGCATTTGCAGGGGATTTTCATTGAGTTGTACTGCCATGGCAGGAATTGCCGTGTTGACGATGGTGGTGTCTAAGGCTTGCATAAAAAAGCCAATCGAGACCAAGAGCACCAACATTCGGAATTCAGGCTGTACCGCTTGATGTGTTGTCGTTGTCATGAGCCATGATGGATAAAAAGGCAGTTTTAGTTTAATGCAACTGTGCGTGAAATAAAGCCTAAAATTGTCAAAGAGTGGTCATGAAACTGACATTAAAGTGTCATCGAATTTGCATCACCAACGACTAGATTAGCCATACAGAATAAATTGTATGGAATTTGATCATGAAATTTAGGATTTCAGTATTATTGACAGCGTTACTGTCGGTGGGGTTAGTGGCGTGTAATGATGACAACGACAATAGTAAAACAAACACGCCAGCAGAAGTAGTTGAAACAACCCCTGAAACGATTAAGCTAAGTTTATTAGGGCGCTATGAAACCAATGTCTTTGCCAAAAGTGCTGCTGAAATTCCCGCTTATGATGCTGTAAGCAAACGTCTCTTTGTGGTCAATGCCCAGAAGGGTTTAGTCGATGTTTTAGATGCATCTAAACCTGAAAAGCCCGTCCATATTGCAGAACTGTCTGCCCGTACCTATTTAGCCAACTCGGAAGTCAACAGCGTTGCGGTTAAAAATGGCATTGTTGCAATTGCAGTCCAAGCCGAGAAGAAAACCGATACAGGGATCGTGGTATTTTTTAATGCCAAGGACTTAAGTTTTATCAGCAAAGTTGCTGTGGGTTCATTGCCCGATATGTTGACTTTTAGCCCCGATGGCAAAACTGTTTTAGTGGCCAATGAAGGCGAGCCAAACGATGACTACTCGGTTGATCCTGAAGGTTCAGTCAGCATTATCGATATCAGCAATATTCAACAACCTAAAGCCAGCGTAGCGGACTTTAAGGCGTGGAATTCACAAAAGGCGGATTTAATCGGCAAAGGGGTACGTATTTTTGGACCAAATGCGAGTGTGGCTCAGGATTTAGAACCTGAATATATAACCATTTCTGCAGACAGCAAAACTGCTTGGGTGACATTGCAGGAAAATAATGCGATTGCTCGGATCGATATTACACAGCAGAAAGTGACGGATATTTATCCATTGGGCTATAAAGATCATGGGCAAATTGGCAATGAACTAGATGTCAGTGATAAAGACAAAAAGATTGATATCAAGACTTGGGCTGGCTTGGTCGGGATGTATCAACCTGACTCGATTGCCAATTATCAAGCCAATGGTCAAACCTATCTGGTCACTGCGAATGAAGGCGATAGCCGTGAATGGTTGAAGGATTCCAAAGCCTATTATGCGGGCGATGCCAGTAAAGGTTTTGTTGAAAATATCCGAATGAAGCATCTGTTTAACAGCAAAGGCTTTAATAAGGATGGCGATTATCCAGCACATTTACAGCAACTGGCTGCAGGGGTGAAAGGGGCAAAACTCAATCCAGTGACCTTTGCATATTGTGGCGCCACTGCGACAACTGCGGGTGCATGCCGTGATGATGCTGCATTGGGGCGTCTCAATATTGCATGGAACATGGGTTATCAAACCAATGCAGATGGTTCAGCCAAACTAGATGCCAATGGCTTGCTCACTTATGACAAGCTCTACGCTTATGGCGCGCGTTCATTCAGTATCTGGAATACTCAAGGTCAGTTGGTTTGGGACTCAGGCAGCGAGTTTGAAAAGAAAACCGCTGAATTGTTCCCGAACTATTTTAATAGTGACCACGAAGCGGTAGCTTTTGATGATCGTAGTGATAATAAAGGTCCAGAGTCTGAGGGTATTGCTGTTGGTACGATCGGTAAGAAAACCTTTGCTTTTATTGGCTTAGAGCGGATGAGTGGAGTGATGGTGTATGACATCACTACACCGAATAAACCGAAATTTATTGAATATTTTACGACACGTAATTTTGTCGAAACCGATGCGGCCAAGCAGGGAGATTTAGGACCTGAAGGTTTGATTTTCATTACGGCAAAAGATTCACCAAATGGCAAGCCTTTACTGGTGGTGGGAAATGAAGTCAGTGGCTCAACTGCTGTCTATCAAGTGAATGTGCAATAAGTTCTCAATATAAAAAAAGCGGATCGATGTGATCCGCTTTTTTTATATTGGGCGGTTTTAGACTTCGATATGGCTAGGTGTATTTAAGTTTTTAATCACACTTGAAATCTGTTCCAGTGTGTCGCAAATAATCACTTTGGCACGATGTTGCGGTGGTAAGAAGCCTTCTTCAACAGCATGATCAAGCTGTGCAATCAAGGCATCATAAAAACGATTGACGTTATAAATAATCATGGGTTTCTGATGTTGATTGAGTTGTCCCCAGGTGGCAATTTCCAGAATTTCTTCAAAAGTACCCAAACCACCTGGTAAGGCAATAAAGGCACTGGCGCGCTCTGCCATCAGGGCTTTACGTTCATGCATGCTGTTGACGATATGGAGTTCGGTCAGTTTATGGTGGGCAATTTCATAATCCAGCATAAATTCTGGAATCACACCGACTACTTCGCCACTATGTTCTAGTACAGTATCCGCAACTTGCCCCATCAGACCAATACTGGCGCCGCCGTAGACAATACCAAAGCCTTGATTGGCAATATGCTGGGCAAGCTCAATGGCTTTGTCTCGGTAAATTGGCTTGTTGCCAGTACGCGAACCGCAATATAACGCAATAAGAGATTGAGTGGTTTTTATAGGGGGAGAGCTTGTGGTTTTCTTTTCAGTCATTATCAGAACACTATTCATTCGTTTATTTTCACCTTATCATTTTCGCTGTGCTTGTCTAGGCTAAATCAGGTTTGTGACAGTTTTATGCACATTTTACATACAATGTACTTTTGTCGCGTCTCGAAAGAATTTGAAAACATCCTCAACACAAAAAAAGATGAATTTCACTGAAATCTTGCCTATACTAAAAATCCTTTTATTAATTTATGTACCTCTATGAGTAGTGGTTGTTGTCGCTCCGCATTGTTCTTATTTCCTAAAAAAAATGTTTTGGCTGTTTGTGCCGACCTTTTAAAATCTCAACTTCATAACAATATTGCTGATTTTGCAGAGGAGTCACCTCAATGATTCTGGAATGGATGTCAGATCCTGCTGCTTGGGTTGGCTTAGCCACATTGGTGGTGCTTGAAATTGTATTAGGTATTGATAACCTTGTTTTTATTGCAATTTTGGCAGAGAAATTACCACCAGAACAACGTAATGCTGCGCGTAAAATTGGTTTGATTCTCGCCCTGTTAATGCGTTTGATCTTGCTTGCTTCGATCGCATGGGTGGTGACATTAACTACACCGCTGTTCCATATTTTTGATCATCCGTTCTCTGGACGTGATTTGATTCTGCTGTTTGGTGGTGTGTTCTTATTGTTTAAGGGCACCATGGAACTGCATGAGCGGATTGAAGGTACACAAGCACATAAAGAAGAAAATCCAGTGCATGCCGTGTTCTGGATGGTTGTGGTGCAGATCGTGGTCCTTGATGCTGTCTTCTCGCTTGACAGTGTGATCACTGCAGTGGGGATGGTGAAAGAGCTTTCGGTGATGATGATCGCGGTAACGATTGCGATTGGTATCATGTTGCTGGCTTCACGCCCATTGATGGATTTCGTCAATAAGCATCCAACCGTGGTGATCCTGTGTCTTGGCTTCCTGATGATGATTGGTTTCTCATTGGTGGTCGAAGGTTTCGGTTTCCATATTCCAAAAGGTTATTTATACGCTGCGATTGGTTTCTCGGTATTGGTGGAAATGGTCAACCAAACCATGCGCCGTAACCAAGAGAAATTGGTCACCACCACTGATTTACGTTATCGCACTGCCTCTGCCGTACTGCGTATGTTGGGTAGTAAAGGCAATGGTAATGAAAGTCAGAACAAAGAAGCGGAAGATGTGTTAGCGACACAGGCCTATGCCAAAGAAGTCTTTGATGAAGACAATGGGGTATATCATAGTGTCTTGGTTCAAGGGGTCTTGGGTTTATCTGAGCGTCCAGTTAAGTCGGTGATGACACCACGTCCAGAGTTGGAATGGTTAGACTTGGATGACGATCCTGCTGAGTTAAAAGAACGTTTAATGGCAATGACCCATTCGCGTTTGATCATTGCGCGTGGCGAGTTAGACAATATCGAAGGGATTGTTCTCACCCATAAAGTATTGAATGAATACATCGAAACAGGTGCGATTGATTTCAGTAAACACTTACGCGAACCTGTGATTGTGCATGAAAATGCACAAGTCCTGATGGTGATGGAGCAATTACGTCAAGCACCGTTGCAAATGGCGATTGTCCTGAATGAATATGGTTCGATTGAAGGGATTGCAACACCGATTGATATGCTAGAAGCAATTGCAGGTGAATTCCCTGATGAAGATGAATTGGAAGCAACTGCCGAAAGTCTAGATGATGGTTCGATGTTGTTAGAAGGTTCAACCGATATTCGTCATGTTTCTTTGTTATTGGGCAAAGATTTGGTCGATGAAAGCGAAGAATACTCTACTTTGTCGGGCTATATCTTATTCCATCTGGGTCGTTTACCTGAAAATGGTGACATGATTGAAGTGGATGGTTATCGTTTTGAGGTGGTGACAATGGATGGGCACAAGATTGAAAAAGTGCGCATTATCGCGAAAGAGAAGACGACCGAGAAATAATTAAGTTTTAGCAAATAGCCTTTGAGTTTGACCTTGTGGTACAAGGTTTGTCTCAGGGCTATTTTTATTTGAGAATCGGAAATGACATCATCACAAGATTGTCCATGTGGGCAGGGGCAATATGCTGCGTGCTGTCAGCCTTTGCACTTAAAACAGCAAGTTGCTCAAACTGCAGAACAATTGATGCGTTCACGTTATAGTGCTTTTGCCTTGCAGCAGATTGACTATATTTTGCAAACGACAGCCTTGGGGCAGCAAAGCGCTTTAGATCGGGCTGCGATTGCTGACTGGAGTCAATCGAACCAATGGCTCAAACTGGACGTGGTGCAGCATCAACCCAAGCTAGATAAAACTCATGCGTTGGTTGAGTTCAAGGCACATTATCATGATGGTACACAAGCCCATGTTCATCATGAAATTTCACATTTTGTATTGCACCAACAGCAGTGGTATTTCCTTGACCCGACGCTGGACATGCAAATCACCATGAAACAACCCTGCATTTGTGGCTCGGGGAAAAAATTTAAGCAATGTTGTGCGCAATTCATCTAAGTTTGTCTTAGAATAGCGCACACTTTTACGCCTGATTTAGGGATGTAGGCAGATGTTACTCACCGTAATTTATATTATTGCCATTACTGCGGAAGCGATGACAGGCGCATTGTCCGCAGGTCGACGCAGTATGGACTGGTTTGGTGTGGTGCTGATTGCCTGTGTCACGGCATTAGGTGGTGGCTCAGTACGTGATGTGCTGCTCGGGCATTATCCTTTGACCTGGGTCAAACATCCTGAATATTTGGTGCTGACCTGTATTGCGGCCTTTGTCACCATTATTATTGCCAAGTGGATGCGCCATTTGCGTAATATCTTCTTGGTACTGGATGCCTTGGGTTTAATTGGCTTTACCATCATTGGTTGCCAGATTGCGTTATCGATGGGGCATGGCTTTGTGGTGTCTGCGGTCGCTGGGGTATTAACTGGAGTATCAGGTGGTATTCTGCGTGATATTTTGTGTAATGACGTACCGTTGGTGTTCCGTCGTGAGCTCTATGCCAGTATTTCCTTTGTTGCGGTAATTTGTTATTGGGTGTGTTTGGAAGTTGGTTTGCCACACGATCTTACCGTGATTTTTACTTTGGTTTTTGGCTTTACCTTACGTTTGATTGCGATCTATTTTGGTTTGGAAATGCCAAAATTTATTTATAAAGAAGATGATGCCGAGTCCGCGTCTTCAACCGATGAGCATTGATTGGAAAGCATGCCTGCAATTTAGTTTATTGCAGGTTTAATGCCTACTTAGAATTATTGATCTTAAATATGATCACTTTTATACGATTATTAAATTAAAAATGAATCTTTTATCTGTGCAAGAAATGGCTCCCGAAGTGATGGAGTTAGATGTAAGTGAGCAAATAAAAACAGGACTTAATTATTGTCTAGGACGCAATGGAGTCGTTCAAAATCTCTTGTTGGGTAGAAATTGGTTATGGATTGCTGCTACCTATAATCAATCACTTGTTGCTGAATATAATTGGGCTTCAACTTGGATGGCGCAACCCATCTATAATGAAAATGACATGATTTATACTGAAGAGCTTGAGGCACTTGCTGAACAAGGTAATGCTGCGGCGTTATATCTGTTAGGTGTTTACTATTCAGGTTCGAATGAAGATGAACATTTGGATATTGAGCTTGCATTAAAATATTATGAGAAAGCCGTACAGCAGCAGTTTCCGCCTGCGATTAATAATCTTGCAGATAAATATGAAAATGGCACTGGCGTTGCAAAAAATTTAAAAATAGCCTTTGAGTTTTATTCTGCCGCAGTCAATCACGCAATTGCAGCATCTCAGTTTAGCTTGGGTCTTTTTTATTTAAAGGGGCTTTATGTTGAGAAAGATGACGAAGTTGCTAGAGAGTGGTTAAAAAAGGCGGAGAAAAATGGCTGGTTTCCAGCATCAGAAATTCTATTGAATATGCTGCATTAAGCTTAACAAGACACCATTTGACGTTTAAACAACAACAAGGGCTTGTCACAACGCCTTCATCCACATAGCATACAAAACATTGACGATAATAAATGATTTTGGATGACTCGCTGAAATGACCAGCCTTGCACATCATGCAACAGAAAACCGTTCCGTAGCCGAATTCACTGAGCAGGCTTACTTGAACTATGCCATGTACGTGATTATGGATCGTGCATTGCCCCATATCAGTGATGGTTTAAAGCCTGTACAGCGCCGTATTGTCTATGCGATGAGCGAGCTCGGCTTAAAGTCGACAGGCAAACCGAAAAAATCGGCACGTACTGTCGGTGACGTACTCGGTAAATACCATCCGCATGGTGACTCCGCCTGTTATGAAGCGATGGTATTGATGGCACAGCCATTTAGCTATCGTTATCCACTGGTTGAAGGTCAGGGCAACTGGGGTTCGCCTGATGATCCAAAATCATTTGCGGCCATGCGTTATACCGAAGCCAAACTTTCGGCTTATAGTGAGTTATTGCTGAGTGAACTCGGGCAAGGCACTAGTGAATGGCAGGATAACTTTGATGGTTCGATGAAAGAACCAATCACCTTACCTGCACGTATTCCCAATATTTTATTGAATGGTACCACGGGGATTGCGGTCGGGATGGCAACCGATATCCCGCCACATAACTTGCGTGAAGTGGTGAAAGGTACCATTGCGCTGATTCGTAATCCTGAAACCACCGATGAAAAATTAGCAGAATATATTCCTGCCCCCGATTTACCGACCAAAGCTGAAATTATTACTCCGCCTGAAGAATTACTGAAAATTCAAACCACAGGTCGTGGTAGTTATCGTGTTCGGGCGGTGTATACAGTCGAAAAAAATGAAATCGTGATTAGCGAATTGCCATATCAGGTTTCTGGTTCAAAAGTTGTGACTCAAATTGCCGATCAAATGATTGCCAAGAAGTTGCCACTAGTTGCCGATATTCGAGATGAGTCTGATCATCGCAATCCAACCCGTTTGGTAATTGTGCTGCGTTCCAATCGTGTCGATGCCGAAACGGTGATGAGTCACTTATTTGCAACAACTGATTTAGAATCAAGCTATCGTGTCAACTTGAATATGATTGGGGCGGATGGTCGCCCACAGGTGAAATCGATTCGCCGCATCTTGCTCGAATGGATTGAGATTCGTAAGCAAACGGTAACGCGTCGTTTGCAATATCATTTAACCAAAATTGAAAAGCGTTTACATATCTTGGCAGGTCTTTTAATTGCCTACTTAGATATTGATACAGTGATTCGGATTATTCGTGAAGAAGACCAGCCAAAACCTGTATTAATGCAGCATTTTGGTATTGATGAGATTCAAGCTGAAGCAATTTTGGAACTCAAGCTCCGCCATTTAGCCAAGCTTGAAGAAATGGAAATTCGCCGTGAGCAAGAAGAGCTAGAAGCCAAAGCTGCTATTATTCGTGAGCAATTGGCAAATCCAGAATCATTGAAAAATCTTATTATCGGTGAGCTAAAAGAAGACGCGAAAAAATTTGGTGATGATCGCCGTTCACCAATCGTTGCCCGTGCAGACGCGGTTCAGATTAAAGAACAAGATTTAATGCCAGCTGAAGCAGTGACCGTGGTCTTGTCAGAAGCTGGATGGGTGCGTGCTGCCAAAGGTGCGGAAGTCGATGCTGCTAATCTTAACTTCCGAGCGGGGGATCAGTATTTAAGTCATGCTGTGGGTAAAACCAATCAGCGGGTGTACTTCTTGGATGAAACAGGGCGTAGTTATGCCTTGCCAATTAGCAGCTTACCGTCGGCGCGTGGCTTAGGAGAACCGCTCAGTTCAAAACTATCTCCAGCCAGTGGTGTTTCATTTATTCAAGTGTTTATTGATGACGATAATAGTGAATTACTTGCGGTCAGTTCGAAAGGTTATGGTTTTAAAACCCAAGCTGCGCAACTGGATACCAATGCCAAAGCCGGTAAGGCGTTTTTGACGGTTGCAGATAAGGCAACGGCTTTACCATTGCTGCCAATTCAGCAAGCAAGCCATGTTGCAATTCTCAGTTCATCAGGGCGCCTACTGATTATTGATTTAGCTGAACTTCCAGTTCTGAATAAAGGTAAAGGTAACAAGTTGATACAACTTGATGAAAAAGAGCAAATTTTATCCATGACAACCCTGAGTTTAGATGAAATAATCCAAGTCGCTGCAGGACAACAGCATCTCAAACTGAAAGGGGATGATCTCCAAAAATATCTAGGAAAAAGAGCAACAAAGGGGCAACTTTTACCACGCGGATATCAAAAAGCAAATAGACTCTTCATTCAGAGATAAGGCTAGTATTCTGTGATACAAATACGTTATATATGACAATGTATTCATATTGTTTGGATAGATTGACAGGGCAATTCAAAAAGTTAAAAAAAATGTTTTGTCATGGACGTAACGTTGTTACATTTTTAAGGATTACCACTCGGAGATAATGGCATTATGGAAAAGATTTGGTTTGCTGAATACCAAAAGACAGGAATTCCAGAAACAGTTGAACTGCCTGCTGAAAACACCTCACTTGTTGATATTTTTGAACGCAATTTCCAAAAATTTGGTTCACGTGATGCCTTTATCTTCATGGATAAAGTTTTAACGTTTAATGAATTAGAAGTCGCTAGCCGTAAATTCGCTGCTTATTTACAAAGCTTAGGTTTAGCAAAAGGAACACGTGTTGCGGTCATGATGCCGAACGTTTTCCAATATCCAGTGGTGGCTTTAGGGGTATTCCGTGCAGGTTTAGTGCTTGTAAACGTGAACCCACTGTATACAGCGCGTGAGCTTGAGCATCAATTGAATGACTCGGGTGCTGAAGCGTTGGTAATCATTGAAAACTTTGCCAGCGTTTATCAAAGCATTATTGGTAAAACACCTGTGAAGCATGTTGTGGTGGCTTCTGTAGGTGATATGTTGGGTACGCTAAAAGGTACATTGGTCAACTTCGTGCTACGTAAAGTGCGTAAGCAAATCCCAGCGTGGAATATTCCGGGCCATACCAAATTTAATGTTGCATTAAACAAAGCCAATCCAAGCAATTATAAACGTCCAAGCTTAACCTTAAGCGATACTGCGGTCCTGCAATATACGGGTGGTACTACAGGTGTTTCTAAAGGTGCTGAATTAACGCATCGTAACCTTGTGGCGAACTTACTTCAGTGTGAAGCCATTTTCTCAAGTAAGTTTGGTACTTCTGACAGTGCGAAAGGTGATCGCATTGTTTGTGCATTGCCGCTGTATCACATCTTTGCATTCATGGTGTGCGCGCTTTACGGTATGTACAAAGGCCAAGCGAATATCTTGATCCCGAATCCACGCGATTTACCTGCCGTTGTTGGTGAATTACGTAAATACCAACCTTCATTCTTCCCAGCGGTAAACACTTTGTTTAATGCTTTGGTGAACAATGAAGAATTTAAACAGCTTGACCATAGCAATCTGAAGATGGCGATGGGTGGTGGTATGGCAGTATTGCCATCGACTGCAGCAGCATGGAAAAAGATCACAGGTACAACCATTATCGAAGGTTATGGTTTATCTGAGACTTCGCCAGTTGCAACAGCAAATCCACCTGCGACAACTGAATTCAGTGGCACCATTGGTATTCCATTGCCATTAACTGAAGTTGCAATCTTGGATGACGACGGTAATGAAGTTGCACTAGGTGAACAAGGCGAAATCTCGATCCGTGGCCCACAAGTGATGAAGGGTTATTGGAACCGTCCAGACGAAACTGCCAAAGTGATGACTGCTGACAATTACTTCCGTACCGGTGATATCGGTGTGATGGATTCACGTGGTTATGTGAAGATTGTTGACCGTAAGAAAGACATGATCTTGGTATCTGGCTTCAACGTTTATCCAAGTGAAATTGAAGAAGTGATTGCGAAACATCCTAAAGTATTGGAAGTGGCTGCAATTGGCGTTCCAGATGAAAAATCAGGTGAAGTGCCAAAATTATTCATCGTGAAGAAAGATCCGTCTTTAACCACTGAAGAAATTATTGCTTATGCAAAACAAAACCTAACAGGTTATAAGTGCCCACGTTATGTTGAGTTTATGGAAGAATTACCGAAGTCAAACGTAGGTAAAATCTTACGTAAAGACTTACGTAAACCAGCTTAAGCATAAAGCTAAAAAAAGCGCCGCAATTGCGGCGTTTTTTATTTGGATTTATTTAGTACGATTTGATTTCATTAACCAGCGATCGATATACGGTCGTCCGATACCGACAATGCCGACAAAAACCACCATGGTTGCCAGTTGGAAACGTAAACGGGTTGGATCAATACCATTAAAGCTAAAATAATTATCAGCAACAGCATAGAGCACAATCACTGCTAGCCAGTGCCATAGGGTCAAACGGTAAATACCGACCGCATAGAAGGCAATGCTGAGGATCACAAAAGTACCCAAGGTCGACTGCCAATTCAGATTTGCACAAATGACGCTGAGTAAAAACGCCATGATTGGGAGCACGACTTTCAATACACGATCAACCAAAAGCTGATGTTGTCGTTGCTGTGCCAGAACATCAAACATTTCTTTTTGATCTTGCTGCTGCATAGGTTGACCTTAAAACTGTATGAAAAAACACAACTTTTACACAAACATGCTGTGTAAAAGAAACGCTTGTTGAACAAGCACAAATGAAAGTTCAATAAATTATAGATTATGATAGCATGATCAGAAGAACTTCAAATGATGGATATCAGCATGCAAGGTATTAGCGGCATTATATTGATGATTATAGTCGCATGTTTGTTGCCGTATGTGTTTACCTTGATTGCGAAATCAAAAGGTGGTTTTCAAGCAAAAGATAATCAAAATCCGCGTGAGTTTTTAGCCAAAACCACGGGCTTGTCTGCACGTGCCAATGCGGTGCAACAGAATAGCTTTGAAAGCTTACCTTTGTTTATCGCTGCGATTTTGATGGCTGAATATATGGTGGTACCAGAGCGATTCATTTTTAGCTTGGGCTGGGCCTATGTTGTATTTCGCGTGATTTATGGGATTTGTTATTTAGCCAATCTTGCAACTTTGCGTTCAATCATTTGGTTTTTCTCGCTACTTTGTCCAATTTTACTGTTCGTGATCACAATCAAAATGACTTAAGCATGGCTGGCTATAAAATTCACCAGCTCGGCGTATATCTAGCATCATTTTCATTGTATTCACGTTATAATCTGTCCGATTTACATCTGACTTCACAATATAAACGAGTGTTGATATGAGCTATAGCAATATTCCTGCGGGTAAAGACGCACCAAACGACATCTATGTCATCATTGAAATTCCTGCAAATGCAGCGCCAATCAAATATGAAATCGATAAAGATTCAGATGCGTTATTTGTAGACCGTTTCATGGGTACAGCAATGTTCTATCCAGCAAACTACGGTTATGTACCAAATACATTGTCTGAAGATGGTGACCCATTAGACGTACTTGTTGTAACTCCACACCCTGTCGCTGCTGGTTCTGTGATTCGTTGCCGTCCAGTCGGTAAATTGAAAATGGAAGATGACGGTGGTATCGACGCGAAACTCATCGCTGTTCCACACGAAAAATTATCTCCACTTTATAAAGATGTTCAAGAATATACGGATCTTCCACCGTTATTGATCAGCCAAGTTGAGCACTTCTTTGCTCACTACAAAGATTTAGAGCCTGGTAAGTGGGTGAAAATCAGTGGCTGGGAAGGTGCAGATGTTGCGAAAGCAGAAGTACTTAAAGCAATCGAAGCTGCTAAAAAGTAACTTTGAAATATTAGACCAAGCTTTAGTTTTTTAAAGTTTGGTCATAAAAAAACTCCATTCATTTGAATGGAGTTTTTTTATTGCTTGATCAACTGTGAATTAGAATAATTTCACAGGGATATCAAGCCAGATACGCCATTCGTTGGTATCACCGATATAGTTACCCGCTTGATAAGCATCGCTTGCACGGTAATAAGAGTGACGTAAACGTAAGCTTGCATCTTTTGCAAAACCAGATTGAACGGTGTATTTCACTTGGTTAAAGAATTCACGTTCTTGAGCATTGTCTGTTACGTTTTTAACTTTAATGTCCCAACCGTAAACAAATGCAGTGGTCCAGCTTAAGCCAGGAACACCATAACCACCAAAGTCGACGTTATATTGTAATTGCGCAGATTTTTCGCTGTTACCAATAAAGTCAGATAGGTAAGAGTTTGGTAAATAGATACTTTGAGCGCCATCAGCGTTCTCGCCGTAGTCATAACCAGTGTTGCCATTGTTTTGTTGATAAGCCAACATCACGCTGTGCGGACCAGTGTTATAGGTCGTAGAAAGCGCCCAAATGGTATTTTTGCGATTAGACAAATCATCAGTCGTGCTTGAATACGTTGTCGCTTTTTCATCCCACTTAGTATGATAAGCACTTAAGTCATAAGTCAGTGCGCTATCTTTATCCAAGGGTTGTTTATAGTTCGCATTGACATAATGACGTTTTAGTTTGTCTTTGCTATCCATGCCAAAATAAGATGTACTTAAATTGTCATCGAATTTGTATTTTGCGCCCCAAACCACAGCACTATCAAGCTTTCGGCCATCGCGATTGATTTGATCAGAGTATTGGTCTTTGGTGAATTTACCCGCTGTTAATTCTAAGCCATCAATCTCACGGCTAGTTGCCAAAACACCTTCAAAGTATTCAGGAACCAAACGCGTGGTATTACTTGCCAAGACAGGTAGGTCTAGAATTTGAGTACCATAAGTCACAGTTGTATTCGAGATACGGGCTTTAACAAAACCGCCACCACGTGCCCAGTGATCATAAGCCGAACCATCTGGACGTTTCGGAATCATACCGTTGCCAGAATTGTTGTTTGAGCCTAATTTGAAAGAACCGTCACCGATCACACCAACACCAAAACCGATTAAACCTTGAGTAAAACCAGTTTCCAGTTTTACCATTGCAGTTTGGGCATATGAGCTAGTATCTTTAACTCGTATTTCTTCACCTTTTTGATCAATGTAGTTTTTCTTGTCACGATTTAAATAACCAGTACGGAATAAAATATCCCCTTTGGCATCTTCAACAAGTCCTTTTGCTTCGCTTTGTTCGCTTGCATATGTTGAGGTAATTAACGCGGCATTAATCAAAACCGCTAAAGTAAGTTTATTTGCCTTTGGCATAGCTCGCCTCATTAAAAAAAATAAATTTGGGATAAGACCGAAATTTTGACCAATTGTATAAGTTATGCATAAAAAAGATAGATTTTTATTAAAATAATTTAATTATTATTAAATAAAATACTTATATAATTTTATGATTTGTTTCTCGTTTAAAAAGTCATCAAATTAAATTTAAGATAATGATTTTTATATATTAATTAATTTAATTTGGTTGTAAAATGAGCTGTATATTTTTTGATTTATTTTTATAAAAATATGTGATTTATTGCTGTATTTTTTCTTTTTATTGAAAGAGTTATTTTTTCTTTGTTTAAAAAACAAGCGAATCGATTTGCAAAAAATGACATCCCGACGAATGACAGTGACTGATCAATCCAATAGTTACAGCGCTTCAGGCTGATTTAAGTTTTTTGTTCATGCACTTTTATAGAACATTATTGATTTTTACGGCATAACGCCGATCTTTTAAGCATTTCGAATGATTTTGTTTTTATGGATATGCCTCTTTTTTGTGCAAAAAAAATGCTTAAAATCTCTGCTGCCTTGAAATCGCTCAAAAAATAAAAAGATTTCCTGACAAAGCGCAATTCGGAGGCATTGATATTCTTGTATCGGCACTTTTATGGAACGGAATCGAGATTTGACGCAGCTTTTATAGAGTTGGCACAGCAATTGCTAATTACTTTGCGATGCAATTTAAAACATAAATCAGTCGAATATCCATCATGGGGGAGATCAATATGATGAAATTTGCATGTAAAGCGATCGCGTTGAGTATTTGTGCAGTGACTTCGACTTTTGCTATGGCGGAAGATAAGCCTTCACTTTATGGTGTAACGGCATCAGGTAATGTCTCTGCAACAACAGACTACCGTTTCCGTGGTGTAACACAATCCTCAAATAATCCTGCGATTCAAGGCGGTTTTACATTCTCACATACTTCAGGTGCTTATCTAGCTCTTTGGGGATCGAGTGTTGATTTTGGTATATCAGGTGTATCAACTGAAACTGACGCTACATTAGGTTTTACCAATAGTTTTGCTTTGACCGATAAAATTAAGCCAGTATATGACGTTGGTGTTATCCATTATGGTTATATTGGCTCTAAGTCAAATTATACAAATAGCTATAATGGTAAAAAAGGTCTGGCATTTACTGAAGTATTCGGAAAGTTAACATTCCCTGAAACCATTTTTGCTGGTGATGCTCTAAGTGTTGGTGTGAATTATTCGCCAGATTACTGGGGTAGAAGTGATGATTTTTGGTATTTTAACCTTGGCTATTCTGCACCAATTGCGGATACAGGCTTAACAGGTCTTGCATCTGTCGGTTACAACAAACTCAAAAATGCAGACTCATTAAGTGTTGTTGCTGGCGGGCCCGGCAAGGACGATAACTATGTTGATTATAAACTGGGTGTAAATTATAACTTTCTTGGTATCTTAGCTGAGGTTGATGTGGTTGGTACAAATATCAGTAAATCTGGTATGACTAATGCGCAGAAGAAACCATATGACACTGGTGTGTTATTTAGTTTGACCAAAACCTTCTAATATTCTTCGAATAAATAAAAAAGCCAGTCACCATGCTGGCTTTTTTTATTTTATACGCTTGGTGATTTACTCGTTTTGGTTCTGCACTTTATGGCCGATTTAAAAGAGAGAGAATCCCATTCTTAAAATGAGAAAAACTAAAAGGATCAGAAAAAACCATCGGATAAATTGGCTACCATAACGTAATGCCAGAAAAACACCCGCGAAGGAACCCAGCACATTGCACAAGGCAACGATTAAACCGATTTGCCAGAGTACATGACCTGTGGGAATAAAAAATAAAAGTGCTGAACTAAAGGTACCAATATTCACGATTTTGGCCGATGCCGAGGCATTGAGAAAATCAAAACCAAAAACCTTTACAAACAGAAAAAGCAGGAAGCTGCCGCTGCCTGGCCCAAAAACGCCATCATAGAATCCAATCAACCCGCCAAAAAGGATGCCCAGAGAAATTTCTTTATGTCCGCATTTCACATAGGTACTGCGCGCACCTAAGTCTTTCTTTAAAAAAGTATAGATGGCCATCAAGATGAGTAAACAGAAAACAACATAGCTCATGAGCTGCTTTGGAACATGGGCTGTTGTCATTGCACCCGCAAATGCACATATAAATGCCGCAAGCATGGTGGGGATCAGAAGCTTCCAGACAAAAGTAATTTTATGAACATATCTCAAAAATGAGGCGGTGGTTCCCGCCCAAACCGCTAATTTATTGGTGCCAAAAACGGTTGCAATATTGTGCTGAGGCAAGGCATGTAACAGCGCCGGAATTTGGACTAAACCACCACCACCTACTGCGGCATCGATCAGACCACCACAGAAGGCAAAGAGTCCTAAAGTTAGTAGGGCGGTTTGATCAATCATAAAAATCAGCCAATCTGAGGGAAAAATGATGTTGTTGTATGTGCTTTATGCAGTGTTTTAAATAAGAATCTAATCGAATGATTAAAACATCGTTTGCTTAGCTTTGTTGTTTTTTTATGCAGATTAAAAATAAAGATTTGAATGTATGAAAGTTCTTTGCTTGGCTAAAACAGTGCTGTTTGTGCGCTATGGCGAGCATCAATAGCCCATTTTGGTTGCAAGATAGCCATATTTCTGGCTGCACAAATGCTGCTCTCCACCCCCAAGTTCCATCTTTTGTATTCCTAAACATTGATTTTATTGGTATTTCTTTTTTATTTGAGCTTGGCACAGCATTTGCTAAATAGCTGGTGATGCAATTTAAAGCTTAAAAATCAATTGAGTATCTAAAATATAGGGGGAGACCAATATGATGAAACTTGCATGCAAGGCTGCGGTACTGGGAATGCTGACCACAGCATCAACATTAAGCTTGGCTGAGGAGAGTAAACTCCCTTTTCCAGGTACCGTTACGGGTAATGTCAATGTGGTATCAAGCTATAATTTACGTGGGATGACCAACTCACCAGAAAGTGATACACCCGCAGTGCAAGGGGGGCTGGATTATACACATGACAGTGGCTTTTATTTGGGCTATTGGTTTTCGACTTTAACCGCTGCCTATGCAGACTTTAATACTTCGCCTACTGATGTGAAAGAAGAGAAAAAATCCTTCGAAAACGATTTTTACGCGGGCTATAAAGGCAAAATTACCGAGGATCTTGGTTATCAAATCGGCGGAACGGTTTATTACTATTATCCAGGTTGGGAATCGACAGGTTATGAAACCATCTTGGGTTTGAGCTATAAAGATTTCAGCATTACAGCACAGACTTTGTTGAATAATGTCACCTTCGGAAATAAGGGAGATACCTATTTCTTGGCGACCTATGCACCAAAACTAGCAGGTGGATTTACAGGTAAAGCGCAAGTTGCAGCCTATTATTATGGCGATGACGATGAATATCTGGCTTACCAAGCCAAAGCTGGCGATGTAACCAAAACGGATTTTGCCTTCCGTCATGCAACGCTCGGTTTATCGCACCCATTGGGCAATACTGGCGCAACGTGGAGTCTGGATTATATTTTTGGTGGCTATACTCGTGATGAAACCAAACAAAAGAATAAAGTAGTCTTAGCATTAGGTTATGCCTTCTAATGGAGTCTGAGCCATAAAAAAGCGACCTCAAGGTCGCTTTTTTAGCTTTGCTGACTGCGGTAGGACAAGGCTTCAGTGATATGGCTGCTACTGATGAGTTCGCTTTCGGCTAGATCTGCAATGGTTCGAGCCACTCTTAACACCCGATGATAGGCGCGAGCAGAAAGATTGAGCCGCTGTTGTGCCATTTCAATAATTTTGGTCGAGCTGCCATCTAATAAGGCATGCTGTTCCAATAATTTGGGAGAGAGCGCCTGATTTAAACAATGTTGTCTCTGGATTTGTTTTTCATAAGCATGGATGACGCGTTGTCGTACCGTGTTAGAGTTTTCGGTTGGAGTACGATCCTGTAATTCTTGTGTCTGTAAAGGTGGAACATCAATATGTAAATCAATCCGATCTAATAGCGGGCCGGAAATTCGATTTTGATAACGTTGAATGCTGTCTGGAGAACATTGGCAACGACTATCCTGATTAAAGGCATAACCACAAGGGCAAGGGTTCATTGCGGCTATAAACTGAAAATTTGCAGGAAAAGTCATTTGCCGCGCCGCGCGTGAAATCACGATCTCTTTAGATTCCAGTGGTTGGCGTAGTACCTCAAGCACCTTGCGATCAAACTCAGGTAATTCATGTCATTTCCAAAGAACTATGCGACAATATGATTTAGGCTCAATGACTTAGACCCCATTTTACAAAGAACTATGCGACAAATTTTATAAAGAACTATGCAACGGAACCTAGAATGAACAATCAATCATGCGACACCGTTAACATCGTACCAGCTCGAAGAAAAATTGGTAATACACGCATTAGTGTATCTGGTTTATACCCTTTTAAAAAAGATTCCGCAGTGGCCTTTGAATCAACATTGGAACGCGATTTTCTCATTCGATTAGAGGTTGACCCTAATGTTCTTGCTGTTGAGTCTCAACCCTTTACCATTGAGTATTTTGATAATGGACAGAAACGAGTTTATACCCCTGACTTTCTCGTAACTTATAAGCATGATGATTTTCTTCCATTTATTGCACCTAAACTGGTTGAAGTAAAACCTATAGATGAATTGCAAGTTAATTTACATTTATGGAAAGCTAGATATCGTGCTGCCATGAGGGTATGCAAAGAAGAGGGTTGGAAATTTCATATTGCACATGAGGGTCGGATTCGGGATCAGTTATGGTCGAATGCCATGTTTTTACAAAAGTACCGAAAGATGGAATTTCCTCCTGCCGATTCAATGCACCTATTGGCTTATGTGAGAGATCGAGGAGCCGTAACTTTTGAGACTCTATTAGCCAGACATTTCCTTGGCAAATGGGACAGAGCAAATGGAATTAGTCAAATTTGGTATTTAGTTGCTCATGGTTATCTGGTTTGCGATTTAAATGCACCTTTACAGCCATCTACTGAACTTTGGGTAAGTGGGAGTTTGTCATGAATGATAGACGTGTGAATATCAAAATAGCTGCTGGGGAGCCTGTTCAGATAAAAGGGATTCCCCATACGATTATTGAAGTCATTGACCTGAAATCAGTTTTTGTTGAAAACAATAATACAGGTAGGAAAAATGTTGCGGCTATCAGTGAATTAAGGCCGTCAATAGCTGTGGAACAACATGAAGATCTAGAGCTCATCGCTGATAAAGACTGGATTGAGGCTGAAAGGCGTTTCAACATCATCCGTCCTTTCATTGAGGGAGGTGTGAGTGGTCGTAAGGAAGTAGAATTACGTGCTCAGGAACATGATATAAATCCAGCCACCATATATAGATGGTTAAAAATTTATAAAGCATATGGAACTATTGATGGATTGCGACCTAGAAAAGAGGGATTGCCACAAGGCAAGAAGATAATTAATAAACATGCTGAAGCAATCATTGAAAAAGCCATCAACGATTTATACCTAACTAATCAAAGAATAAGTGTTCAAAAAGTTGTACTTGAAGTGAAACGCTTATGTCATGAATACCATATCCTAGAGGTGCCTCATGCCAATACAGTAAGAAATCGTATTGCAGCGATTAGCCAGAGAGACTCTCTTCGTAAGAGGGGGTATAAGGAAAAGGCCGATAACAAATTTACACCTGCCGCAGGGAAATTCCCTCATGCTGATTATCCACTTGCCGTTGTACAGATTGACCATACACCCGTTGATCTTATTCTGGTTGATGATTTTAGCAGGTGCCCTATAGGACGACCTTTTCTTACATTGGCAATTGATGTGCGTACAAGGGTAGTTGTGGGATATTACTTATCATTAGATGCTCCCTCTGTTATGTCGATTGCAATGAGCGTTTCTCAAGCTGTACTGCCCAAAGAGAAATGGCTAGCTTCGCGCAAGATTCAAGCTGAATGGCCTGTCTGGGGAATTATGAACACCATTCATGTCGATAATGGACCTGAGTTTCACTCAGAAACTTTCAGAAATGCCTGTATGGCACATGATATTCGTCTGGAATACCGACCAGTTAAAAAACCACGTTTTGGTGGGCACATTGAACGTTTGATGGGAACATTTGCAACGGATATTCACGCAGTTCCAGGAACAACTTTTTCAAATATTTTTGAAAGAAAAGGCTATAACTCAGATACGGAAGCAGTTTTCACATTTTCCGAATTTGAGGACTGGCTAATTGATTTTATCTGTAATGTTTACCACAAAAGAAAACACTCTGCTTTAGGTACTTCTCCACTACATGCTTTTGAGTTGGGTATCTTTGGCGATAAAAACACGTTAGGTTCTGGAGCTGCCAGATTGCCTGCAAATGATCATAATTTCTTTCTTGATTTTCTACCAAGTTTTGAAAGGACGATTCAAACAACAGGTGTAACAATTGATGGCCTTGCTTATTATGCTGATGTATTAAGAGGTTGGATTAATGCTGTAGACCCCTATAATCAAAAGGAAAAACGTAAATTTATCTTTAGGCGTGATCCAAGAAATATTAGTGAGATATGGTTCTTTGATCCCGAAATCAAAAATTATTTTAAGGTACCTTTAGCGGATCAAAGTATTCCGCCATTTAGTATTTGGGAACACAAAAAGATTCAAGAGCTAAAAAAGGAAAATGGCGAATATCTAAAAGATCATGAACTTGGACAGGCTCTAGCTAAACTTAGGGAACGTGTTCAGGAAGCAAGCACTAAAACTCGACGGGCTCGCAGATCACGTCAGCGCAGTACCCAACACCAAATGAGTGTTAATCCTGCATCAATTCAGGGCAAAAAACCTCAACAAGAGAGTACGATTTTGGAGCAACAGCTTGATAGCGTATATGGTTTATTGCCTCTCGATGAACTGGAAAATGATGAGGATATTTCATGAGTAACTATTCACATGTTTTTCAAGAGTTTCGCCCTATTGTGGAACAGTCTAATGAGGACAGGCTCTACTTCCTGGAAGAGGACCGATGGATTGGGTATCCAGCAGCCAATGACTTACTAGACCAATTGAAAGGATTCCTGACACTTCCGAAGCGGAGCCGTATGCCCAACTTACTGGTATTGAGTAAGCCAAATAATGGTAAGACCTCAATTATTAATCAGTTCTTTAAGCTGTATGGGGAGGGTTATGTCAATGCAGAAAATAATGCAGTAAAACCTGTAATTGTTGTGCAGGCACCTGTTTCACCTGATGAAAAAGCTTTGTATATGGCTATTCTTGATAAGTTCTGGGTTCCCTTTCGAGAAAGAGATCCTGTTGCGAAGCTACGTTACCAAGTGGTCCATTGCCTTAAACTTTACGAGGTAAAACTCCTCATTATCGACGAAATGAATTCTTTATTATGTGGCAGCCCGATTAAGCAAAGAACAGTAATGAATGCAATTAAGTATTTGTGTAATGAAACACAGATACCCATTGTTGGGTTTGGTACAGAAGAAGCGATTAGTGTCCTGCGTACTGATCCACAGCATGTAAGCCGTTTTCGTGTGGTTAATTTGCCCTTATGGAAGCTAGATAAGGACTTTCAGGCCATGGTAAATAAGTTTGAAAAAGTTCTTCCACTCAAACAGGCTTCAAAACTGGCTGAGCCAGCAACAGTAAAATATCTACATGATATTACCGATGGAAATTTAGGTAATCTGCGAACGCTTTTACGGGAAGCTGCAAAGAAAGCTATTGTTTCTGGTCAGGAGTTTATCGACCGCAGCTTACTAGAAAGTGTGAAATAAGCCATGTGGAGGACTAGGTATGATAGGTACAACAGAAGTCCATTCATGGATTATCCCCACGACTTTACAGAAAGATGAGGCATTGTCTTCATGGTTGATACGTGCTGCACTCGATAGTGGTTGTGACCCATTAAGTCTAACAGGGGTACTCTGGCCTAAATGGCGAATTTGGTCAGTAGATGTAGATCGAGGTTTAAGCTCAGAGCATTTACGGGCCTTGGTCAATACAACAAAAATTGATGAAAGCCAATTTGATTCGGCTACGCTTCGCAATTTCTTATTTAAATATAACTTGGATAATGGAACCCTTGATTCATGGTATCTGGTATTAGGTACAAGAAACCGCAAGCATCGAGGTGGCTGGCAATATTGTCCTAAGTGTTTGTCTGAGGATGATGTTGCCTATTTCCGTTTGCCCTGGCGCTTTGCCTGGCATACAGGCTGTATGAAACATAATCAGCGTTTACATGATCAATGTCCGAATTGTCATAATGCCATTCAACCTAGGCGACTTGAAGCCCCTGATCAGGTTATGACTTGCTGTTCAATATGTAAAAAAAGCTTATTGGAGGTTAATGAACGTTTTATGGATTGTCATGCCTTGGCATTCCAAAAAATCTTTGATCAATTCTTGGAACAAGGCCGTGCAACCTATCAGGATAATTTGATTTCACTAAATGATTGGTTAACGGTGATTAAGTTATTTTCACAATTTATTAGAAAAGTTCTAGCTAGTTCATCAAATGGAAAAGGATGGGCTTTTCTTGAACAACTCAAGATTCAGGTACCCCATTCTGAGCTTATCTCGAATGGATTGGTTATTAGCCAACTTCAAGTTATCGAGAGGGAACGGCTATTTTCCTGTATTTATCAATTACTCATCATTCCTCTAGAAAAATTTATTGAAACAGCACAATCTTTAAATATGAACAGATCTTCATTTTGGGATAAGAGAAACCAGTTGCCAGCCATATTAAGACCTATTGAAGAACAGTTGGGCTCGGTTTATAGGAACTACCCTCCAAAGAGAGCATTAGTTGATACACGCAAACCTAAAAGTAAGGAGGCTGTAATACGAAAGTTTTTGAGATTAAAAAGAAAATTAGGATAGTGTTTGGAGGGAAACGCTATGTCTCAGTGTGATGAATGTGGTAATGCGGTTGAAAAGATACACCGACGCTATAAACAGCGTAACTATTGCCATAAATGCTATGTGCGAGTTTTTAAAAAAAGAGATTGCCCATCATGTGGTAAAAGCTCAAGATTGCACAAAACTGATGAATTGGCTGTTTGCCAAAAATGTGAAACTAATCGCCCCTGTATTCGATGTCAACGTATTGATTACCCTGTAGGCAAAATAACGGAACAAGGACCTGTTTGTAATAGCTGCTCAGTTTATTTTAGAGAGTTTCAAGCTTGTGAACGATGTGGAATGGCATCACAACGTTTGTCTCGTATCAGCCGTTTTGAGGATAATTTAAGAGTTTGCACAAAGTGTGCAACCCGTGATTACCAGACATGCCAAAGTTGTAGAAGATATAGGTCGGTTGAACAGGATGCTGTGTCAGGCAAAATGCTTTGTAAAAAATGTTCAAGCTGTCCACCACTTCAATGTTTAACCTGTCAGCAACAAATTCCTGCTGGATGTGGAAAATATTGTGAATCATGTTCATGGCGAAGAATATTGGGCAATAGGATTAAAGAACTAGTTAATACATTAGTGAATCCAAGTGTTAAAGGTTACTTTGAAGAATATATGAATTGGCTTGATCATGAGCTAGGACCACATAAGGCTGCATTGCTAATTCATAAACACATTCAGTTCTTTGAAAAGACCAATAATCTTTGGAGAGAACAGATCCCAGATTATGCCCCTTTATTACACAGACTAAGAGCAAGCGGTCTACGCAAATATGAGCTACCAATGCGATGGTTAGTTTCAATGTATAAACTAGAAATCAATACTGAATTAAAAGATCAGTGTTCAGAATTGGATCAATTGGAGAGGTTGGTAAAGTCATCCCCAGAATTAACTTTGTCTGCCCAAGTGCTTCAGGAATATGATCAATATTTAAAAAATAAAATGAAACTGGGTAACACCACTCTTCGCTCGACCCGTTTAGCCATGAAACCAGCTTCCGCATTAATGCAATTGGTTAATCAGTCTCGATTAGACTTACCTACGATGTGGCATGTGAAACATTACTTATATCAATCACCAGGACAAGCAGCAGCATTAACAGGCTTTCTTAACTTTCTAAATAAAAATTATGATACTCAGTTGAACTCAACAAGAATGTTGGATAAAGAATCGAAAAATAAAAGTAATTTGAAGAAGTTAGAAAAAGATTTACTAACAATGATGAAAAATCCAACAGAAAATTTTGATGAGTTAACCTGGGTGAGACTGTGTTTGGGATATTTTCATGGACTGGATAAAAACATTTGTAATCGTGTAGATAAAGTTGATATGAATGTTGAAATAGATGGTTTTAACGTCTTGATCAATAATCAACAATATTGGATACCGAACATGGAGTTTTCCTCAATAAGATTCTAATCCAGAAGTAAGTAACTCCCTCACATGATTTCTGTCTATAAAATAGAAATTAAAATGAGAAAGGATAGTGGGGAAAATATCAATAAATAGGGTGAAAGTTAGACGTACTTGTTATAAACATGGTCTATTTATATTCTATGTTTCATAATTAGAAAAATGGACATCAACTATAGGAAAAGCAATGGATTATAAGTATTACGTTTATGTACATGAAACATTATCAGGTGAAGTATTTTATGTTGGCAAGGGATGTGGTGATAGAGCGTGGCGTAAAGGTCGAGATTTGAATTGGGATTTGTATGTTGAAAAATATCTAAATAATCAATACAACGTTAGAATCGTACTTGATCAATTATCAGAAAACCAAGCATTAGAAGAAGAGGAAAAGCTTTTTTCAAAATATGGCGATCAGTTGGTTAATCGTCAAAATATGAGCCGAAGCTTAAATATGGAGGCTTTAAGTCATCGAAATGAGATTGAGTCAAAGTTAAAGAAAACTGAGTTGGATGCTGAGTTAGCGACGGAGGTGAATGAAAAGGCTGATCTATTTATAGAAGCATTGAGGTATCACAAATTATTTGCAAACACTATTATTGAAAATGGTTTACTGGCGGAGCTTCTTGCTCTGCGCCCTCTGGGTTCTATCCAACTATTAGATAAAGCTGTCCGAGCATTGGTTGCTGCTGATAGACAAGAACAGGCCCAAATTGTTTTTGACCAATATTTTGTTGACTATCCTCATGAAAAAGAACTGACCATGGTTGCTTTAATTGCCAAAGTCATTGAGCGTGGAACAGTACGATTAACAGAGCAACAAGATTTTGTACCGCCCGAACCCCTGCCACTAGGATGGCAGTACGCCAAAGAGCGAAATGAGCAAGTCTTACGTTTAGATCACAAGATGTACGAAACAGACAAATCAGAAAATTATGATCTAGATGTACTTAAAAATCTGATGGATCAGGATATGTCTGCTGCAATGCTGTATGTGAAAAGGTGGATTGTTCAGGATGAAAGAGTTAGACGCAAAGACCCTTTGGACAATGCATTATGGTTGTATTCAGAAGCACGTAAAATTGCCAGTAAGCAGAAGAATCTGCTTGAGGAGTGTTTATTTCAGCAACGATTGACTAATTTACTAAAGGGGCGAAATAAACATTATGAAAAGAATCTAATAACATTAAGAAAACTTGCAGCAAAACTTTCTAAGCAGAATATTTTGAAAAAATAAGCTAATGGATTTCTCCAACAGCCAAATTATGTATTTCTGACAGTTCTTATAAAAATAACATGTATAAGCGCATTATCCATACTTACCTAAATTCATAAATAACAAATCCCAAATATAAATATTTGGGATTTTTGGCGTTGGTTTATGAGTTTGTAATCAATGCTTGTGTGGAAATATTTTAGGAATCAAGCGGATATATATTGGTAGAAAGCAAAGCTCAACAATTGTTTGCGTTAAAATTACAGCAGGGATAATAGGCATACTTCCTGGTACTGCTAAGGCTAGTGGCAAGATAACCAAAGAGTTTCGATATGATGCTGAAAAAGATACTGCTCTTGTAGAACTTGGCTCCAGTTTAAACAAGGATGCGATAGCCCAGCCTACAAAGGGAGCAATAATGGCAAATGCGATGTAAATTGGTAAAGCCTGAAGGGCAGCACTTTGAGCAAGTCCAATTTGAGGCGTCACTGATGCGAGCACAATAAACAGAACAAGTGCTGTAGCAGGTATCCATTCCTAATATTGTGTTTGGCTTCAGAAAACAACATTTCAATATTTCAACAACTATTGAATTATAGAAATTGACAAAGGTTGTTGCAACTATTTTATGGAAGGGAGCTTATATACAGGTTTAGTGCTAATCCCTTATAAGAAAATGATTACATTTGTCAAATTTGGATTTTAACCCTCATTTTTTTCTTTTTTTTCTTCCTTTAGCTGAATATTGGTAATTCCAATTTTTCTTAGAGCATTCAATAAAGTTGATTCACCATCTGAAAAGCCAGCAGATTTTGAGCGCCTAAAAACAAATAATTGGGTAACAAGATTGGAGCCCTGAAGAGTTTTCGTATAAGAACCCTCTGACAAAGGCAAGCTTTTCATGAGATCGGAAATATACTGTTCGAATTGTTCTAGGGTCTTTGACCTAAATATTAGTCCAGAATGCCCACGTTCCTTGTAGACGCTCTTTCCTTCTGCATTTGAAACATAAATCGCAGGTTGTATATCGAAAATATAAACTGGAGGGTAATTTCTAAGAGATAGTCGAATGACTAATGCTCCGCGGGTTGCTGTTTTATTTGAATTTGCATAACACCAATTTTTATAAGCTTGTTTTTCTTCATCTGAAATATCTTCATTTTCTAAAGTTTCTGAATTGACGGAAAAGGCCATGAGAGTGGGTTTATCGTTGTAATTAAAGTCTTCTTCAAAAGTATAATAGTGTACTGCATTGACAATACTGGGATTTAACGAGTGTGCTTTTACGCAAGCATTCCAAAGGTCCATAATTCTTCCTTGTTCTGGAGCTTCAAATTCTGTGGCATTATCTTTATTAGTGGTCGGATTAATTGTGGCATTAAGAATATCCTTGGAGCTATCTGGTTGCCCTGTACCAATCGTATTTGTCTCCTTTGTATTTTTCTTTCTTTGTGGTTGGGTGATGGTTTTTTCATGTTTTGTTTTACTTTTCTCTCCTACTGGTCCTGCTCCTAACCAGGTAAATTCATGACCTAAAATAACTGATTGTGATAATGGTTTGCGCCCCCCTTGATCTTCAGATACGTTAATCTGACCAGGACCTAGTTGCAATTGAGGAGGATTAGGTGAGTTAACATCTACAGGTTTCTTAACGCGGTGAATTACTTTTGGAACGCGTCTGATGAGTGTTTGATCAGGTAATTCTATTCCAAGAATAGTCAAGGCTAAAAAGGCATTGGTGTCAGGGAGACAGAAACCAGAAACCCTAATTTTTCTCGTTTCCTCATGCCATGGCATTACTTTAGGGTATATATGGTTTCTTTGAGTAAAATCATCATGTTTTGCAATACTGCTAAATAAGATCCTTACGGCATCCTGGGTATATTCGCTGTATTTATAGTAGGCAATAAATACATGATCATCTGATGTGAGGCTATCACCTATAAGGATCGTCCAGGTATTTTCTTCTTGTGGATGAGGTGTGTAGAGCCGTTCATGTCTTTCGGCCTCATCATATGTTGTCAGAATTCTAGGAAGTTCTGTAGAGAGACCATATCCTCTTACCAGAAACTCAAAACAAGGTACGAGTAGTTCCTTATATTCCTGATCCTTTAAGGAGAAAGAAATGCAATTCTCACGTTGGCTTGGATTAATATAAAATTTATTCTTGTCTGAGAAGAAATGATCTATTCTCCCTGTCTTTTCGTCTCGCTTATATGCTTGAACATAGGTATGTGTAAAATCCGTATGGTCAATATCAAACTCCCGTATTTCTAAAGGAAGATAATCAACCAATCGTTCATGATGCCAAACTGTGCCAATAGGCCAAGACACCAAATCTGTTATATTGGCATCAATAAAAATAAAATTATTTGTGGGTGTGTAATCTTCAAGAAGTTCCCTAAAAGCAACATGAACTTTAGGTTGGGTATTTCTACGTTCAGCTTTTGCTAACGCCCCATACCACCACACCATTAAGAACTTTTCAGCATTGGATTCAAGAACTTTGAATGCGGGGGATTTTTTTTTATCTGAAGAGTTATCAGTATTTTCTTCATTAGAATGATTGTTCATGATCAACCTCTCTATTGGTAATATTATCGACTAGTCAATTCTTCTTATAAGTTCAGTTCGGCTGTAGGGATATACTGCCCATCTACCCAATCGTAAAGCTGGATATCACAAATACCATTCAAGCGATGTCCCAAGATCATTGCAAAAACTGAGGGTGCCTTAATAAAGAGGTGTAATTTAGATAACTTATTTTCAGATTTGAATGAAACTAAAGCGGATTTTGCCTCTCTGACAGCAAGATTTAGAGTTTCCATATTATCAATGGCATGACAGCTTTCTAAATTCAGTCTAGGTAAGCTCTTTACTTCATTAATCGTAGAGTCAATGTCTTTACCTATAGCTGTAGGAAATCCAATAGTGACTATGGCTTCAGTTTCACTCTGTAGCTCAACAGAGTCGATTTTAGTAAAAAATTGTCCCTCTTTCTGTTTATGGTCATCAGTGCGATAAGTGAGGCCATTATGTTCTATTTCGAGTAGGAAATTACGTGTGGCACTAAAAACATAGCCAAGCATACATGCAGTGGACATTCTTTGTTTGCCATCTATAAGGAGGATTCTACGGTCACCACTGTTATGAATGAAATCCCCAATCAATACTGCTTTTTTGATTAGGTTATTCCAGTCGCTGGAGGTTTTTTGGGCACGATCAGGACCATTGAAATCACGAATATCTAAGTTTAGGTCTTGGTACTGACTGGTTGAAGTAGAAAGGTTAATTTTAATAGGACTGCATAGCCACTGATCCCTCTCTTTTCCTAAAGCCTGGCAAATAAGATTTTCATAGTCTTTACGGTATATAGGTCCAGAAGATGAAAGGGAAATCAAATCTTTAAATTGGTCTTTTAACTGTCTGACTTTAGTCATAGTCAATTCGATGTTGGATAAATGTCCTATTTCACCCATAAAGATAGAATCACTGCTCTCAGCGTTGAAAGTTATAAAATCAACGTGATCAAGAGCGAATTCAACAAGCGAGGAGTCAAATTCTTTTTCAACGCACCAGTTAATAATATCCTGACGGCTTTTTAACAAAATTACAGAATCTGTATTGTATGAAGCACCAACGCCTCTAACTCTCTCAATCTGGGCAAGGAATGGGTGAAGTGTATTTGAATAGCTGGGGCACACTAAACCGAAGCGAATATATTCACTTGATGGAATGTCAAAAGCCTGCTTGAAACGTTCAATTTCTTCCCAAAATTTTGTGGGAGTAAGAGAATGATTCTTGGCTTCATACATGACACGGTGTAAATTTTTTTCTGGAGAAAAATAGCAAACCTCCACATCACCTATTGATTCACTCACAATGTGACTAAAAGCACTTTCAGATAGCCATAGTGGCAGGTTCTTTAATACAAAGGCATCCTGATAATCAAACCCTACTCGTGCAATTGCACCACCAGTTGATTGTTTTTCTAACAGACTTGCACTCATTATTATCTCTCTAAATCCAGGGTGGATGGGTAACAGGAACCATCTGGTAGGTAGGTATGGGCACTGCCCTCAAGATGATTGTTTTTTAAATGAAAAATCAGTAAGACTACAAAATTTGCACCCACTTTTGGATCGGACACCAATTCCCTCATGGTGTGATGGTCTTTACTGCTGGGTTGTACACTAAAGAGAGGATGGCTATGCCATTCACCTAAATAGTTAAATTTTTGATAATTATTGTTTGTTGATTTATGAAAAAGGCGGATTGCTTTGATAGCATCCGTAATTCCACGTACAAAGGATGCTATCGTTCCACTCTTTTGAACAGTTAATGAGCTAACTCTAAAATGGTTTGTACCTATATGCTCACCCATTAAAACACCGCCACATTCGTGGGTTCCAGACTTCAACAGGGCTTTTATCAGTAAAATTTGTATATCAGTAGGAATGGATATTTTCAGCATCAGTATTAACCTTTCATCGGTTCAGGCTCTTCAATAGAATTGCCATTTTCACTTTCAGATATCTGTTTATCCGTAGGAGATTCTGTTACTAACGCACCTGAACAATCGATAGGATGAGTATCAAAAGGACATTGAAATATCCAATATTTACGGAACCCTATTAAATATGCTGAATATGGATAAGAGGATTGCTCATCAATTGTACATAAAGTATCTAATGTGAACTGCGTCATAGACGCTGCAAGAGCCGTTACATCTGCATCTGATGCAATATATGTTTGGTTTTGTGTTTGAAAGCCGTAATTATTAACTTTGCCTTCTGGGATTGGTTCCAACGTTTGTAAGACACCATAAATATGATTGCGAAGCTCTAAAGGTGAGGCATCTAACGTTGGGCGACTACGGGCCATCATTGCTCCACCACCGCCACCAAAGATTTCACCCCATACCATTGGTATATGTTTTCTTTTAGCAATTGCAGCTAAGGTTAGAAATGTATGTGAGCTTGCTGTCGCATCAATAATCAGATTACATGTACCAATGGCATTAGCGATATTGGAATTTAAATGAGGATTTTCCTGTCCACCAATTTGCATTTCATACGTTTCAACCTGCATGTCTAATGCAGTTCGTTTTAATGCTCTTTCAACAGCATGGGTTTTAGCAAAGCCAACATCTAACCAGTTGAGTTCATTACGGACAAGATTGTGTGGAGCCAGAATATCATCATCAATAAGTAGAAAGTTTTTACAGCCCGACCGTGCCAGTGAAATTGCAATTTTACTTCCTAACGATCCAAGACCTACAATTGCTATCCTTGTATTATTGAGATGGCTAAATTGTGCTGGCAATCTTTGATTCTGATCATCATGTAGATTAATAGCAGGATAACTTACGAAAAGTGGTGCTGTATTATTAATCAAGAATAGTTCCAAGTTACCCTTTAAGTCATATAACAATATAGGCTGTATGGAATTTGTGAATTCCTCT
>NZ_JAZEZK010000003.1:0-248915 GCF_037028485.1 Acinetobacter sp. 102 | reverse complement strand
TATTACACCTAACCTTTTTGCATTATTATCATTTTTTGCAATATTGTTTAATTCTGAACAACTAAAAGCTAATTTTATTAATTCTGATTTCATAAAAAACTCATCTTTAGTCAATTCTTCTTTACCATAAGTCGACTGAGCCATAAATAGAATTAATATCATTAAATTTTTGAATTTTGCATTCATCTAATTTGTCCTAAAAAACACGATAATTTTTAAGGAAATGTAACATTTTTAAAGTTTAGATGATATGGATTAAGTGTTTATACCTAGATAATTTTTCCACAGATATCTTTTACTCCTGTTGGGTAGATATTCTGTAATTTAGAGCGGTCAGTGACCAGTTCCGTATAAAATTGATTACTTATAATATTTAAAGTGGATGGAATATTTTTACTCCTAGGCCAACTAAAAAATTTTCTTCTGCTTTTTTTTGAAATATACACCGATACAACCTAAGTCACATCCATTGAATTCCACAGCAACTTATTGAATATATTGATTAATGTAAAACCTATCTAGGCTCTATTGTTCAAATCAATATTGCTAATCTCACCTTTATTTATCAAGTATTTTTAAATTGGGTGAATTAACCTTAAAAAATCTTTCTTTACTAACGAACTTGCCTCATAGTTTTTATTTATTCCAAATAAAACAGCAATCTCTAAAACTGGCATTTTATTAAATTAGGGACTTACAACATCTGCTTTCTTAAGCATTAAATTGTAATTGAGTCAATCCACCTAAATAGAAAATGAATACCAATAATATTTCTGTTCAGACATTTGTTATTCTCAAGTTTAATTATTGAGCTAACTTTATAGCATAAAAAGTAAAGAGGCTTACTCAAAATTCATCACTTTTTTCATATAACATCCAAAAAATTAAAGAGTTTCAAAAAACAAGTTATTAATATTTAATAAATTTATTGGTTCTTTTCACCCAATATTGAGAACATTAATGGTAATTTTTTGCCAAAATGCTCAATCCTGTATTTTTCATTCTCTTTCGTCATATTGGCAAAACAATTATAGAATGAGTAATCATATTCTTTGAATTCCAGAACATTTATTCCATGATTGATTAAACTTGTAAATATTTCACTCAGGCTATGATTCCAAGTGATTGCTTGATAGTCTATTTCTGCTGATTTATCTGCATAAGAGCCAGTAGATGTTTCACTTATAGGGTCGTTTTTGAAGTAGCTATATGTTATATTTTTAATTTGATCATCAAACATCCATATGATTGGATGAAATTCAACAATTAAAAATTTACCTCCAATTTTTAAGAAATTGGATATCACCTTAGCCCATAAATCTAAATTTTCTAACCATCCTATAACGCCATAACTCGTAAATACGTAATCATATTTTTTGTCTAAAATATTGGGTAGTTCATAAATATTAGAGCAAATAAAGTCGACATTTAAACCCAGTTCATCGTTAAACTCTTTAGCTTTTTTAATGGCTTCTTCTGAAAAATCTATAGCTGTAACATTAGCTCCAAGTTGAGCCAAAGACATAGAATCTTGTCCGAAATGACATTGTAGGTGTAGTATGGATTTTCCTGAAATATCTCCTAAAATACCCAGTTCTATTGGGTTTAGCGTGTTTCTTCCTCTTAGAAAGGAAATATTGTTATAAAAATCGCTCTTGATATGCGCATTTGTTTTTAAATTCCAAGCATGCTTATTGATACTGATATAGTCACTCATCTTTTACCCTTTTAAGAACTTAAAAGTTTGTTTTAATTATAAAAAGAAAGCCCTGAAGGGCCTTCTTTTACATCTAACCTAAGCATTAAATTGTGATTGAGCCATTTCACCTAAATAGCAAATTGAGATCGCAAATAAATTCTCTGGCTGAGCCGTAGGATCATTCTTTTGGATCCACTCGGCGCCAATGACGCTTAATTCATTCAATTTAGATTTAGAAACTGGTGGCAAGAATGTTTCTAGCGGTAGCTGAATACTAAAATTTCTGGTATTGCCATTATTACTCTTATCATTAAATGTATAAGCAATTAAGTACCAATGATATTTCTGTTCAGACATTTGTTATTCTCAAGTTTAATTATTGAGCTAATTTTATAGCACAAAAAGTAAAGATGCTTACTCAAAATTCATCATTTTTTTCATATAAATAAAGGACTCGCAACAAATTGAGATAATCTTTGATACATCAAAAGATCATCTCAAACTCCATAAGCCTAAGCTTTCAGTAAGCCTCTGTCCTTTAAAATCGGTAAAACATGATCCCTGAAATATGGAAATTCTTGGGTGTAGTTGAGAAAAGACAAGGTGCTACCTGAAAAACCTGTTTCACCTAACAGTATCAGCCCTTCTGCCACTTGTTCAGGCGTCCCAACCAACGGAAAACCACCATGACCTACGGCAATACGTTGGCGTAATTGTTCACGTAAATCAGCTGGAAAAGATTTGCAAAACGAAAATAAGGTATCCATCAATTGCTCTATCGCACCGTGATCAGCATTATTTAATTGCCGATCCCACTCAGCTTTGGCTTCTTCTTCAGTAGCGCGGCAAATCACATGGGCAAAGGTCAGGACTTTAATTTTCCGACCTAATGTTTCGGCTTCATCTTTAAGTTCTTTAATTTCTGTCATTGAACGCGCTAGATCGGCAGCGGGCGTAAATAAAAAATCTGAATTTTTAATGGCGAACTCACGTCCTTCTTTTGAACCAGCGGCATTAAAAATGGGTGGAAAAACTTGAGGAGCTGGTTTTCCATAAGTGCCTTGCGTTTGAAAAAATTTACCGTCCCAGTTGAATGGCTCAGTGCTTTGCCATGTTTTTTTAATTAATTCATACCATTCTTGTGCATAACCGTATCGTGTCTCATGATCATCAGGCAATTGTAAACCCATCGCGTCGTATTCAGGCTTATTCCACCCTGCGACGATATTTAAACCGACACGATTATCACTGACTTGGGCCATAGTTGCGATTTGTTTTGCGACCACAATTGGATGATTCAGCACGGTATGCAAAGTAGCGAAGATCTGAATATTTTTAGTTTTTGCCAATAATGCAGATGTCCATGTCACGGTCTCTAATACTGTTCCATGAAAATCCTTTTTGCCACCATGACCAATAAAACGTGCCGCGGATAACATGAAATCAATTCCAGCATCATCGGCCATTTGCGCTAATTCTAAATTTTGGCTCCAGCTGGCATCCCAGCCATCATCTAGAGTTGAAGGTGTTAAACCTCCAGAACAATTAGAGGCAAAAATGCCCAATTTAAAATGATCAGATAAATTGAAGTTGTGTTGATGCATGTTTTTTTCCTTTTTAATATATATCGTTAAAATGTGGAATGGGAAAATCAACTTCCCAAAAAAAACCAACCTTTATCAAAGTAAGGAGTTATTTCTCTATGTTATAAAATCGGTCTTGCTGTAGTTAAATTTTCTATAAATTATGTGAAATTTAATTTAGCTTAGCAAAATAAATATCAATTAGAAAAGCCATTTTATAATAGAATATCAAACTAAATTCAAAATAATCGTCAGATAATGTGATTGACAAACATTCAGTAATTCATCTATAAATTATTATAAATTTCATATATCTATAAAATCTAGGAATAAGCACAATGGAACATCAGAATGATCTTCATCCTTTGGTTGCTCCATTAGCAGTGCTTAACTACCTACATGAAGCACATCAATACATCGATAAGAACCTAACAGTGATGCAAGTTTATAATTTAATGACAGGACATCCACCCTTTTGGTTACGTATTGCATTTAAAATCAGAGATTTTTTAAGTTTAAGGTTAGGAGGTGTCCAACCGATCAGCGGCTTTGATTCGGTTAAACCCGAAAATGTTCAGATCAATGAAAAGTTGGATTTTTTTGATGTGGTGAAAATTACGGACAAGGAATTATATTTACAATCTACAGATAAACATCTCAGCGTATTGGTCGCATTACAGCTTCAGGAACATAATGAACAGGAGAATGAGTTGACCGTCACAACCAGTGTGATTACTTACAATCTTTTTGGAAAGATTTATATGCTTCCGGTCTCCTTGGTACATGATCTAATCGTCAAAAATTCATTAAAAAATTTAAATCAATCGTGTTAAGTGGCGACCACTGAAAGCGCTTCTTGCGATTTTCTTTCAGTGGCCAGATTTATATCACCTTATATCTTCATACTTACACCAAGCTGAAAACCACGCCCTGGCAATGGTGCAATATATTTCAATGGGGAATTATGCGGTCTCGCCTCCTCATTCAGTAAATTTGAACCGTTTAGGAACACGTCAATATCAGAGTTCTTTAATTTTAGATGCTTGCTAATCTGCATATCGACCATATTGAAGGCTGGCAATGGCTCTTCCTCCGAAACATTCTTGCCTAGGTATTTCGGTTTATCATAATAAATACTTGAGAGACGTGCCGCCCAATCCCCTTTACTCCACTCTACGCTTGCACCGTAGCGACTGGTTGGCATGTTTGGTAAATAATTGCCATCATTAAACAAGCTCGTTCGATTCGGATTTAAATTTTTATTTTTCACAAAATCAGCAAACACGCCTAGGGTAAAAAGCCCCAAATGCTGTGTATTAATTTTTTGTTTTAGATCAACTTCATAACCTGTGATTTCAGTATCTGTTTGAGTCCAGTATTTGAGTGGTAAGCGGTTCGCCGTTTGCATGCCAGAATGAGTGAGATAGAGATAGTTTTCAAATTTCATCTTATACACGGTAGCCTCAAGATTAAAATCTTGATAATTGAATAAAGCGGTCAGCTCTGTATTTTTAGATTTTTCAGGCGCTAACTTTTGATTTCCTTGCTCATTAACCATGATCGAATAGTGATTACCACTGGCATAAAGTTCATTCAGCTCAGGCGCACGCTCCGATACTGAATATCTAAGCTTCATGCCTAGATAGTCATTCATTCTGAGATATGAACCAAAACTATAGCTTTCTAAATCGAAATTAGTATCTTGCAACTTAGAATTCGGCGAGTTGCGAGAGACTTTAAAATCACTGTCTTTGATCGAGTGATCAATACGTTCTTGGCGATAGCCTGCATCGAAAGAAAGCCAATCTAGATCAATTTTCTCTTGAACAAAAATGGCGTGTGTCTTGGTATTTACATTGGGTAAATAGCGTAGTTTCCCCTGTCCTTCAACAGTTCGATTACTCTGACTCAGCCCAAGTAGACCATTTAAATACGGCAAAGGTTGATGTCTGAATAGTATTTCAACTTGTTTGGTATTAAAGCGGTAATCATTTGCTAACTGTGTCCCGAGATATTCACCTGAACGATTGATCACTTGATTCGCTTTGAAGTCGATTCCCTTAAAAAATGGTGTATCAAAATTATATTGACTATCCAATGTATATTTTCGTTGATCCGTCTTTATTCCTACAGGTAGACCATCATCATAAGAAGATTGAAACGACTTATTTTCTAAAGAAAAGCCTGGTACACCGTATGCATTTTTCTGGGAATCTGCACTCAAGCCAATATAGCCATTTTGCAGAAAGTAAGTACTTCCGATCGCATAATGCTGATTTTCCAAATAGCTATTGCCTAGCTTTCGATTGTAATTTGGTGTCACATCGTTATTAATTCTGTTTTCTTTAAACTTGGGTGTATCAGCAATATATTCAGGATTTGCTGGGTTGATATATGTCTTACCACTCCAAACAGATGACGGCTTATCGGTATAGAATGAAAATTTCCCATCTGCCCAATCTGGATTTTCAGTCATAAATTGGTCAATATATTTTTGCGATGCGGTGTTATAGATCTGCTGTATGCGCGTATCTTTTTGACAAGCATCTGCCAACGCTGAATTCACACCACCTGTTGCAGGAAATACTGCGCTATTACATTGCTCAGCCTTGCTGTCACCTGGAATTTTATAAGAAGAAATGTCTTGTTTAGAAAATAAAAAATTGGTTGAAAAGTTGCTTTGATTATTTAAATTCAGCTTAAAACCATGTGCATCTGTATTATTCCAACCTTTTCGCACAGCCAACTCTAAATTATGATCTTTCTTGGGAATTTCTTTGCTAATCAGACCATTCTCTACATTTACACTACCACCGATGGCATTTCCGCCGTATCGCACACTATCCGATGACTTATTTACCTGAATAGATTGATTAAATAAAGGATCAAATGAAATGGCAATATTACCACTGATAGCATTCATGCCATAAATCGATAGTCCATCCTCAAGAATTTGTACACGATTGCCACTTAAGCTGCGGATAACTGGTGCTCCTGCATTGGGACCAAAGGCACTACTCTGTACACCTGACACCTGCTTGAGTGCATCCCCTAAAGTTTGATTTTGTGTATTTCGATTCTCTACAACAATATTGTTCCCGATTGAAAGATCTGTTTCTGCTTTTAAACTGATTTTTGGCAAGATAACAGGACTATCCTGCTCATTTGCAGATGCTTGCTGATGAATGAATAGAATGGCTATTGCCAGGGCTTTGTAACGCACATTGAACTCCTTATTTTCAATTGTTATGTTATAACATAACAATTAAGTGTTCAAACAAAACCTAAGCTTCATTTTTCATTCTTAATGTGCGAGAAAAGACATCGTTCAATTCCCTTTGAACGATTGAGTGTGTGATGATTAATTAAAATAATTCAAAGGTAACTTTAAATAGCGAACCCCATTAGACTCGGGTTCTGGGAATCGGCCTGCATCCATATTGATTTGAATTGCCGGTAGAATAAGCTTAGGCATCGACAAAGTTGCATCACGTGCTTGACGCATTTGTACAAACTCATGCTTCAGTGTTTTTGCATTTAAGTGAATATTGCTTTGCTTCTGTGCCCGAATATCTGTTTCATAACTATATGTATCACGACCTTCTGGTTTATAGTCGTGACATAAAAAGACACGTGTAAGTTCTGGCAATTGATACAGTTTTTGCACAGAATCAAATAAGATATTCGCACTGCCTTTTGGGAAATCACAACGCGCCGTTCCATAATCGGGCATAAATAAGGTATCACCAATAAAAACAGCATCACCGATCACATAACTTAAGCACGCAGGTGTATGTCCTGGTGTCGGTATGTTATATGCCGCTAAGTTTCCGATACGGAAGTGTTCATGGTCTTTAAACAGATAATCAAACACTTGATGCGTATTAAAATACTTCATATCCATATGATAAATTGCACTAAATGTTTCCTGAACAATGGCAATTTTCTCACTCATGGCAATCTTGCCGCCAAGCTTAGATTTCAGATATTGTGACGCCGTTAAATGATCGGCATGAACATGCGTTTCCAATATCCATTCAACGGTAAGGGCTTGAGATTCAATATAAGCAATGATCTCATCTGCATGCTGTGTAGATGTTGATGCCGAGGCAGCATCATAATCCAAAACACTATCAATAATTGCACAATGTTTTGTTTCAGCATCATGTACAACATAACTAAAGGTATTACTTTGCTCATCAAAAAAGGCTTTGACTGCTGGATATTGCACTGCATTTCTCCTACTGTTTGGCCCAAAGACGATGGATCAACATGCCGAGCAGCATTGCTCCAATAAAATACCAAACTTCAAAATAACCCAGTCCGATCAGAGTAATTGCGGGTGCTGGGCAAATGCCTGCAATTCCCCAACCCATACCAAATAATATCGCACCTATGATCAACTTCTTATCAATTTGATTATTCTTTGGTAAAACAATCGCCTCACCTGATAATGTTTTTGGATTGCGTAAAGCTTTCTGAAATGGGAGAAATGCAACTGCAATTGCACCAATCATCACAAACATCAAGCTAATATCCCACGCGCCAAAAATGTCTAGAAAACTTAATACCTTCTCAGGATTTGACATTCCAGAAACCAAGAGACCTAGCGCAAATAGACTGCCGAAAATCAATGCAAATAAATTCTTCATTACGCTGCTCCCAGAATATGACGCACCACATACACCGTAACAAAACCAGCGATCATAAATGTAATTGTGGCAACCATTGAACGTGGCGATAAACGGCTAATCCCACAGATTCCATGTCCACTGGTACAACCTGAACCTAAACGTGTCCCAAAGCCTACCAACAGTCCAGCAATGATCAAAGCGAGCGGAGACGACTGCATAATAATTTCAGGCTTGACAAAAATTTGATAAATAAAGGGTGTAATAATCAGGCCTAATAAAAACCAAAAAGCCGAACTAGGCAAAAATGTTTTAGGCTGTAATAATTGGGCAATCAAACCACTCACACCCGCGACACGCCCATTGACGTATAAATAACCAACAGCCGCTAATCCAATTAACGCGCCACCAATCAAAGCTAGAATAATACTTGTCATCATCCTCTCTCACCATTCAATATATATTTTTATAATATATTATTTTAAATAACATTTGAATAAATCTATTCAATATTAGCCTCTAAATCGTGATTTATACGAAAAATGGCACATCTTGGTAAATATTTTCTAAAATTAAGTAAGTTAATTTGACTCTTGAGCATAAAAACAGGATGTGAACAAGCATCACATTTCTTGAATAGACTGACTATTCAAACTCAGCAAGTACTCTTTCTGCAAACCAAACAGGAAAGACTGTCACGATTGGATTGATTCTTAGTCGATCCGCTTGTTCAATTTCTGCTAAAAAAGCTGCTTTTTCACCATCAGAAGAATTATCAAATATAAAAGCTCGATCACTCACCTCAATGGCTTGCATGAGTAAGTCCATGCTACGGTAATAACGATCACGAATTTTGGGTTCTGCTACAGCATGTCCACCAGTACTTACTCGATACTGTACCCGCGCAATATTGATTTCAGGGTCAATCGTTGAAACATAGTACAGATAAGTTTTAAACCCTTGCTCCTGAGCCATTTTCAGAAACTCAACTTTGCTGATATGCGACATAACTGTTTCAAAGGTAAAACTAATTTTTAAGCTTAGAAATTCCAAACGGATAAAGTCGATAATTCTGGCAGCAAGATATGAATCAATATCTTGAATAGCAAAAAGAATAAGGTGCTCACTGAGTAATTCAGGTTCTTGACTTAATAACTTACAGGTTTTTTGATTCAATTCTTTCTTTTTGGTTTTTAAAAAAGCAATCAATTTTAGTGCGTCTAGAGACTCATGATAAATCTTTAAGTCCAAGCGATGAGTTTGATTTAAGGTTTTTTCGAGTTCATCTGCATTTAAATATGCCCCAATATGTCGGGGCAATAAATATTCTTTAATCGTACTTTTACCAGAACCGTTTGGACCAGCAAACATGCGAATTCTAGGCGTAGACTGTCGCATTAACTTATACAACAGCCTGCTTTTTTTTACGCTTCAATAGAGTACGCGATGCTTCAATAGTAGTATAAGCGCCTGAGATATCCTTGATCACTTCAGTCTCACCAGTTGGATGCTGTTTTAACAGTTGACGACCTTTGGCATAGACCACAGTAGAGGATTCACTAGCTTCTTCAAACGCATTACGGAATGCTTCTACAGCAAGCTTAGGAAGAAGACTTTCCTCTTGCGTACTCATTTTCATGATTGTAAAAGCTGTCATTAAAGACTCCTCCACCTGATTGCGCTTATACCTATACTAGCATAACTGCTAGTTTTGTCTATTTTTGCAGCAGTGAGCTTAACGAACCAGATCGTCAATACCGATCAGTTTAGGTAATTTATCAATTACCTTATTCAACTCAGCATTTGCCGGAGAAATACAACCTGTGTAATGGCTAAGCTTTGTTACAGTTCCATCAGGCTTTTTCCATGAGAAATAAGCACTTGGCTGGTCGGTTGCTGATTCTTCACAACCAGTTGTCTTTACATTTGAACCCGTCGCAGGACGATAGGTTTTTAGCTCTTGTTGTAATTTCTTATAAACGGAAGGATCAACAGTTAAATCCTGAGTACCTGTTACTTTGGTGTATTGTTTACCATCGAAATGAACAGCACCTTCAGGTGTAATCTCAACAGAATAAATTGGGCATGCACCAAAACATGGACTAGATGAATAGCGGATTGTTTCTTGCGCCGTATCCTGAGGTTGTTGAGGTGTTGTTGCGCAGCCAACTAAAGAAAAAGTAAAAAGGCCCGCAATGAATAATTTTTTCATTTGTTGTTCCGTTATAAAGTATGTTATTCAAATTTAACAAATCATAGAAATTTTGTCATTTAGATTGATGTAAAAAAAATGGAAAAATCACTTAAATTTACTTAGGCTATTTTGAGCTAAACAAAAAAATAAGCACTTTTATATGGGCTAATTAGGCTTAGTTTTGAGCTTGAAGAATTAAGCGAGCAAGTTCTAAATCGTCAGCATAAGTAATTTTGATATTATCTGAACGTCCCTGCACCACGTGTACAGGCTCATTCACATATTCCAAAGCACTTGCTTCATCAGTGATCACGATGTGATTGGCTAAAGCTTGTTCAATCGCATTTTTAAGAACGCCGAGTTGCGCCATTTGTGGCGTTTGTGCTTGCCACAATAACTCACGACTCACAGTTTTATCGATCTGATTTTGCGGAGCCACTTGTTTTAGCGTATCACGAACTGGAATAGCCAAAATCGCACTTTGATTTGAATGTTGTGCTGATTCGACTAACCTTATTAGACAGTTTACAGTTACGCATGGCCGTGCAGCGTCATGGACCAACACCCAATCATCTTCATGAGCAATGTCAGATAAATAGATCAAGGCGTTTAAAACTGAATGGACACGCTCTGTACCACCCAAACAAAAATGTAGTTTATCTTTGTGCTGAAAAGAGAGAGTTTTGGCGAAATTATCTTGTGCACCAATGGCGAGTACACAACCAGCCAAATCTAAGGTATTTAGGCGATTAACCGTATGTTCAAGTACAGTATGATCTTGAATATACTGATATTGTTTTAATTCAGTTTTTGAAAAACGACTGCCAGAACCAGCTGCTGGTACAACCGCCCATAGCTTAGTCTGGGTTTTCATTGGTTGCAGTGTCTTCTTTTGCGTTTGGATCGATATAAATTGGTTTGTAATGGGTACTAATGGTACTCATTTGTACGAAGGTTTCATTCGGCTTGACCAAACCTAAATCTAAACGTGCATGTTCTTCAATGGCTTCACTGCCACTTTTTAAATCAAAAACCTCTGCAGCTAAAATACGATTTCGCTCTTTGAGCTCAGGATTAATTTCTGCTTGCTGCGTAATTTGTTGAGTTAAAGCTTGGTGAGGAAAATACCCTCCCTCACCTAGCCAAAATTGATACTGCAGGCTTGCCACCAGAGCGATGACAAGCACTAAAATCAATTTACTCGAGGTCGATCGAAACATCTCTATCATGAAAAATTCCCTACATCCTTCTTACAAGGAAGATCATCTGCAAATTCTATAGGATTATGAATTTGCAGAGTTTCTGTCTTTTGTAAAGAAAGATGATCAGAAGTATTCAACATAGATAAATTGACCTTAGTTTAGACCTTTGAATTCAGCTTTACCGCGGTAAGCTGCGTTCGTTAATTCTTCAATACGAAGCAATTGGTTATATTTCGCTACACGGTCAGAACGGCATAGTGAACCAGTCTTGATTTGACCAGCTGCTGTACCCACTGCCAAGTCAGCAATTGTTGAATCTTCAGTCTCACCTGAACGGTGTGAGATTACAGTGCTATAGCCATTTGCTTTTGCAAGGTAGATTGCATCTAGAGTTTCAGTCAATGTACCAATCTGGTTATATTTGATCAGAATAGAGTTACCTACTTTCTCATTAATACCGCGTTGTAAAATCTTAGGATTAGTTACGAATAAATCGTCGCCAACCAATTGGATTTTGTCACCAAGGATTGATGTTAAGTAGCTCCAACCTTCCCAGTCAGATTCATCTAAACCATCTTCAATCGAAATGATTGGGTATTGGTTTACAAGACCAGCTAAATAGTCAGAGAACTGGTTGCTTGTGAATGCTTTATTACCTTCACCAGCAAGGATGTACTGACCATTTTTGTAGAATTCTGAAGAAGCACAGTCAAGTGCCAACATAATATCAGAACCAGCTTTGTAACCAGTTTGACCAATCGCTTCAAGGATAACAGTGATTGCTTCTTCGTTTGAACGCAAGTTTGGCGCAAAACCACCTTCATCACCCACAGCAGTATTTAAACCTTTTTTGTTTAAAACTGATTTTAGTGAATGGAAGATTTCAGCACCTGCACGTAATGCTTCAGCAAAAGAAGTGAAGCCTACCGGTTCAATCATGAACTCTTGAATATCAACATTATTGTCTGCATGCGAACCACCATTGATGATGTTCATCATTGGTACAGGCATGGTCAAAGTCGTTTGACCACGAAGATCAGCGATATATTGGAAAAGAGGAATTTTCTTTTCATCAGCAGCAGCGCGCGCAGCAGCCAATGAAACAGCTAAAGTTGCGTTAGCACCTAATTTTTCTTTGTTTTCAGTACCATCAAGCGCGATCATCGTATTATCGATGTCTTTTTGTTCAAATACTGATTTGCCCACTAAAGCGTCACGGATAATGGTATTTACGTTATTAACCGCAGTTTTAACACCTTTGCCCAAATAACGTGCTTTGTCGCCATCACGAAGTTCTAAAGCTTCACGAGAACCAGTTGAAGCACCAGATGGTGCACATGCACGACCAACAACCCCAGATTCTAAAATAACGTCTGCTTCGATGGTTGGGTTACCACGAGAGTCCAAAATTTCACGTGCGCGGATGTCAACGATTTGGCTCATGAACAATTCCTCTGTTGAATGAAAAACAAGATGCAAATAATTGCATCAATGGGTGTCTAACTTTTTGAATCCTTTAACCAAAGTATCCAATTCTTTTAATTGCGCCAAGAATGGCTCAAGCTGAGATAAACGCAATGCACATGGTCCATCACATTTTGCGATTTCTGGCTCTGGATGTGCTTCCAAGAATAAACCAGCCAATCCTGTTGCCATACCCGCACGCGCTAATGTCGTGATTTGGGCACGACGACCACCAGCAGAATCAGCGCGTCCACCTGGTGTTTGCAATGCATGGGTAACATCAAAGAATACCGGCACATTCATTTCTTTCATGGTATCGAAGCCTAGCATATCAACAACCAAGTTGTTATAACCAAATGCTGAACCACGCTCACAAAGAATGAGTTTGTCATTTCCAGCTTCCAAACACTTATGCAAGATATGACGCATTTCATGTGGTGCTAAGAATTGTGCTTTTTTGATATTGATAATGGCTTGAGTTTTCGCCATTGCTTCAACGAGATCAGTCTGACGACTTAAAAAGGCAGGAAGTTGGATGATATCAGCAACTTCAGCAACAGGTGCTGCTTGGTAAGGCTCATGAACGTCAGTGATAATGGGCACATTAAAATGCTTTTTAATGTCAGCAAGCCATTCAATCCCTTTTTCCAAACCCGGTCCACGATAAGAGTTTAGGCTTGAACGGTTTGCTTTATCAAAGCTTGCCTTGAATACATAAGGAATGTCTAGGCGTTTGCAAATATCAACATAAGTTTCAGCAATTTCAAATGCTAAATCTCTTGATTCCAGTACGTTCATTCCGCCAAATAATACAAATGGCAAATGATTTGCCATTTGTATATCGCCTAAACGTACAACTTCTTGTGGTTTTAATTGTGACATTTAAACTTTCCCAGTTTATTTAAAACTTAGTACTTACTTTTGATGCTGTTTTTTTGCAGCTTCGATGAAGCTAGCAAATAATGGATGTCCATCACGTGGTGAACTTGTAAATTCCGGGTGGAATTGTACAGCAATAAACCAAGGATGTTCAGGAATTTCTACAGTTTCAACTAAATGTTGTACTGATGAATAACCCGAAATTTTCATCCCTGCTTGTTCAAGTGCAGGAATAAAACGATCATTCATTTCATAGCGATGACGATGACGCTCAGTAATTTCAGCTTTACCATAGACTTCACGTGTCTTCGTGCCTTCAACCAGTTCTGATTTTTGAGCACCTAAACGCATTGTGCCACCCAAGTCAGACTCAAGACTACGTTGCTGTAATTCACCACGTTCATCTAACCATTCAGTAATTAAACCAATCAATGGATATTTGGTTGAACGGTTAAATTCTGTTGAACTTGCTTCTGGCATCGCTGCAACGTTACGCGCATATTCAATCACAGCCAATTGCATCCCTAAACAAATACCAAGGAATGGAATCTTGTTTTCACGTGCATATTGAATGGCTTTCATTTTGCCTTCAGTACCGCGCTCACCAAAACCACCTGGTACCAAGATCGCATCAGCAGTACTTAAAACACTAATATCTTGCTGTTCAAGCTCTTCAGCATTGACATAATCAATCTGGACTTTAACAAGGTTTTGAATCCCTGCATGTAAAAGTGCTTCATTCACAGATTTATAAGCATCTGGAAGCTCTACATATTTACCGACCATTGCAACACGAACTGTGTATTCAGGGTTGAGTAATGCTTCAACGACATTGTCCCAATCTTCAAGGTTTGCTTCTGGAAGCTCATTAAAGCCAAAACGCTCACAGATCAAGTCATCAACGTTTTGCTCATAGAATGTACGTGGAATTTGATAAATCGTTTTCGCATCTTTACATACCACAACGGCACGCGCTTCCACATTTGTGAACAATGCAATTTTACGTTTAGTATCAACATCGACATCATATTCAGTACGGCAGATTAAAATATCTGGCTGAATACCAATTGAAAGAAGCTCTTTCACTGAGTGTTGAGTTGGCTTGGTTTTGAGCTCAGCCGCAGATTTGATATATGGCAACAAAGTTAAATGCATAAGCATGGTACGTTTATGACCAAGCTCTACCATCAATTGACGTACTGATTCCATAAATGGAAGTGATTCGATATCACCAACTGTACCGCCAATCTCAACGATTGCAACGTCGTAACCTTCACCTGCGCGAAGTACACGTTCTTTAATGTTGTCTGTAATATGTGGAATAACTTGAACCGTACCACCTAAGTAGTCACCACGACGTTCTTTATTTAAAACGTCTTGATATACGCGCCCACTGGTAAAGTTATTCAGTTTGGTCATTTTCGCACGACGTAAGAAACGTTCGTAATATCCCAAATCTAAGTCAGTTTCAGCACCATCCTCTGTGACGAAAACTTCACCGTGCTGAAATGGGCTCATGGTACCTGGATCGACATTAATGTATGGATCCATTTTTACCATAGTGACTTTTAAGCCACGAGCTTCCAAAAGTGCAGCAACAGAAGCAGCAGAAATACCTTTACCTAGTGATGAAACCACACCACCAGTGACAAAAATAAAATGGGTCATTGAGTTTCTCGTACAATCGAGCCGAAATCGGCCTACAATGTTGGGCAATTTTACTGTACTCTGCCCCTATAAAGCAAAGTCAAACCGCATCAATTCAAAGAACTATAAACAACTGGCTATTCTATCAGCATTTTCGATAAAAATTTACGGGTTTTGTGGATTTTTCATCCATAAATTACGTTTAACAGGCCAAAATCAATTAAAGCGATACCTAAAATCTTGCATTCATCACTTTTAAATTCTTTGCTGCTCGTCTGTTTAATTGCAAGCATTTATAAAATATAAACAAACTCAACAATTCACAGGGATTTCTTCACATAGATTTACTGTTATAATTGCTGCTGTCCTTATTTAATATGTTGTTTTAGCAATGGCGAATAAAAAACTTTTAATTTGTGCAGCACTTGCGACTGGTCTTTTATTAACTGCTTGTGTGAAAAAAGAAGAACCAAAAAACGAAGAGCAGCAAGAACAGACCGCAACTGAGACTCAAACCCAGCCCGAGCCTGAAAAAATCCAAGAGTTCGAGTCTTTAGAAAGTGTCGATAAACACCAAGCTCCAGCACCGGTTGTAGAAACAACGCGTGAAGAAACACCAAATACAACGACCGAGATTCGTCGTGAGACTCGTCCGGCTCAAACAGAAACGCCTGCTGCAACACAAACACCAACTGAAGCTCCACGCGCAGAAGAGCCGAAACCTGTAAAAGCTGAACACAAACCAGCAAAGACAGAACAGCCTAAAGCAGAACAACCTGTGAAAACTGCAAAACCATCAGCACCAGCTCAAAGTGAAGATGACGCTGTCGCTGCCGCAATCGCTGCTGCAACACCTGCTTTAAATAACTAATTCATTCGTGAAAAGTAAAAAGCCAGTTGCTTTCAACTGGCTTTTTTGTGTCTATAGATTAGTAATTTTTAAAAAAGTCCGCCATCAAACGGGAGGCCCAAGACTTCACCGTTAAACTTTCATAGAAACCACAATGACTTCCCTTTTTGGTGGTTACAACTGCAATATTGTCCATTTGCTGAATGGCATCTTTATAAGGTTCTAAGTTTTTAATTGAACAAACTGGATCATCTTCGGCATTGAGAATCATCAATGGAATTTTGACATTTTCGAAGACATAGATTGGATTAATCGCTTGGCAATAACTCTGATAATCCTGAAATCCTGCCATTTCAAAATATTCTTTTTCAAACTCTTCCAAGCTTGTGGTCGTCAGCACTTTTTCTACAGATGCAATTTGATTCCATGTATTCTGATAAGGATAAATGAAGTATTTAAATAACTTCTTGGTCATCATTTTGCTATAAAACGGATGCACATTTTTAAAACCGATTTCAGTGTTATAACCAGGGCACATTGCAAAAGCAGCTTTGAATGGCGTATCCACCCCTTGCTCGCCTAAATAGCGGACCAAAAGCCCCGTACCAGCTGAGGAACCAACTGCATATAAATCGGATTGTGGAAACAGGTTTTGAATATGCGCAAGTTGTTCTTTCAGATCACTGGTTGAACCAAACAATGAAATACGAGGCACTGGCATTGGCAGTCCTGCATGGCCACGGCGCAAACAAAGTGCAATTCGCCAACCATTATACTCATGCAAATCTTTGACCAGTTCGCGCATACTTTCAGGTGTCCCTGTAATGGTATGCATAATTACAACAGTTGGTGTTTCTACTGGTAGGTCATATCCATACCACGCAACGGCGGTAATCCCTCCATCCTGCATGATCAAACGATCAACACGGTCATATTCAAGTTTAATGGTTTTCTTACGAATCACATCAAAATACAATAAATGTAGATGTGTATTACTCAGCCAAGGCGTAGGACGATATTTTTGCTTTAACTGCGGTAATTTTTCCAAAACATCTTTAATTTTCCCTTTCGGGTCATAGTACATTTTGGGTTGCTCAGCACCGAGCACTGAATCAAGAAGCTCTGAACCTAACACTTTGATTTTATCTAAAGCAGATATACCCATATTCAATAACCGCCTCTATCTACGCATGAGTAAATGTTTGTCGCACCAAAGTTGCGACCTGTTGTCCCCAGATGGCATAGATTTCTTTGCTTGGATGAAAACCATCGCTTGCCATCGGCAAATCCATTGCTTGAAAAGCTTCAATATCATATTGAATAAATCGAAATTGAGATTGTGGTGCCAACCATTGCTGTAATGCCTGATTCATTTGTTCCGCATATTTTCCAAACAGCCAAGCCAAAGGATTAGGTAAAGCCGGAAAATGCTGCATTGGTGGTACACCGGATACAATAATGAGTTTAGGTTGAAACTGATTCTGTATATAAGTGAATAGCTGTTTTTGTTGTTTGAGCCAAGATTTTGCAGAGGTCAGTTTAGTCACATCATTCACACCAATTGAAGTGATAACAACATCATAGCACTGCTGATCTAACTGTTGTACTGCTTGAAAAACCTGTTGAGTGGTATCGCCTGTTTTAGCATGCAATTTCCATTGCAACTGATATTCATTCTGCAACTCAGCAATAATCGCCCCAGATAAAGCCTGTTGTTGGGTTTCAACACCAACACCCGCCGCTGCCGAATCGCCAAGAATGAGTAAAGAAAGTGGCTGACCCTGACCCACGATACCGTGGCGGTCGCCACTTGCTTCCCAAAGACGTGGTGTATTGTTACGAACTTTCATACCCTGTACGACTAATACAGGCAGTAATGCAAAAGTTGAAAGCTTTAACCACATTTTAATTCTCTTAATATTACTTAGGCTATTTTACAGGCATTAATTCGGTTGATACTTGGCAAAGCGTGCACCCATTTTTTCTGCTAATGCGGCCAAACCACTCATCGGGCGAATCATCACTTCAAAATCAATGATTTTGCCTTGTTCATTAAAGCGAATCATATCAATGCCTTTAAGTGATTTCCCGCTGACATTGGCGCTAAATTCCAACACCACATTTTCACCATCTTCAGTATAAAATTCACGGTGATAGGTAAAGTTTTCAAACACCTGAATCACATTCGTCAAAATAAAGAAAACCACGTGTTTCCCTTCATAAGGGTTATAGGCAACAGGCGAACGAAACACAACATCATCGGCCAGCAAATCATTTAAGTTGGATAGGTCACCTGTTTTAATCATCTGATGCCAGTTTTCTAAAGCTTGTTTTGTTGTTTCCAATGTCATTGTTATTCTCCCTTGAGATTTAATGGATAAGTCGGGAGCACTTCCTCAATAGAAATGCTCCCGAGCATGTTTACAATGTTGCTGCTAACTCAGCACCTTGGCGAATTGCTCGTTTAGCATCCAACTCACCCGCTTCTTTGGCGCCACCAATCAAGTGAACACTTTTACCGTCCGCTTTAAGCTGATCAAACATTGCGGTATACGACTCTTGGCCTGCACAAATCACCACATTATCGACTTCAAGCACACGACTTTGACCATCAACGGTAATATGCAAACCTTGATCATCCACCTTGTCGTAGCTTGCGCCGGCAATCATTTTTACATCACGATGTTTTAAGCCTGTACGATGAATCCAGCCTGTGGTTTTACCCAGACCAGCACCAACAGATGCACTCTTACGTTGTAATAAGTAAATCTCACGTTCAGACTTTTCTAACTCAGCCGGTTTTAAGCCACCTACATGCTCGTAAGAAGTATCGATCCCCCATTCTGCATAGAATTTTTCAGGATTTAAGCTGCCACTATCACCTTCATGGGTTAAATATTCTGCCGTATCAAAGCCAATACCACCTGCACCAATAATGGCAACACGCTTGCCTACAGATACTCGCTCTTTCAACACTTGGATATAGCTCAATACTTTTGGATGATCGATCCCTTCAAATTGCAACTGACGCGGCGTCACGCCAGTTGCAACCACGATATCATCATAGTCAGTTTGGCTAAGTTCTTCATAAGTCGCTGTGTGGTTCAGTACCAACTCAATATTCGGCTGCAATTCAATTTGACGTTTGAAGTAGCGTAAAGTTTCGTAGAATTCTTCTTTACCTGGAATGGTCTTGGCAATATTGAACTGACCACCGATTTGATTGCTTGCATCAAAGACCTTAACTTTATGCCCACGACTTGCTGCATATACTGCAAAGCTCAAACCTGCTGGACCCGCACCAATCACCGCAATATTTTTAACCGCATTGGCTTCTTTAAAGATCAGCTCAGTTTCGTAACAAGCGCGTGGATTGACTAAACAGGTGGCAATTTTCATTGAGAAAATATGGTCTAAACAAGCTTGGTTACAACCAATACAAGTATTGATTTCATCGCTACGACCTTCACTGGCTTTTAATACAAACTCAGGATCGGCCAGCATTGGGCGTGCCATAGACACCATATCTGCATGACCAGAAGCCAATACATGTTCTGCCATTTCAGGGGTATTAATACGGTTCGAGGTAATCAATGGGATTGAAACTTGACCTTTCAGTTTTTCAGTCACCCATGTAAATGCAGCGCGCGGTACTTTAGTTGCAATGGTTGGAATACGTGCTTCATGCCAACCAATCCCTGTATTGATAATGGTTGCGCCAGCTTTTTCAATTGCTTTCGCCAGTTGGATGACTTCTTCTAAGCTTGAACCACCTTCAACCAAATCCAGCATCGATAAGCGATAAATAATAATAAAGTTTTCGCCGACTAAATCACGGGTACGCTTTACAATTTCAATCGGGAAACGGATACGATTTTCATAGCTACCACCCCATTCATCATCACGATGATTGGTACGTGCCGCAATAAACTCATTAATTAAATAACCTTCCGAGCCCATGATTTCGACACCATCATAGCCCGCATATTGTGCCAGCTTGGCGCAGTTAGCAAAGTCATCAATGGTTTGCTGTACTTCAGCTGAACTTAATGCTTTAGGTTTAATTGGATTAATCGGTGCCTGAATCGCAGAAGGTGCAACGATCTCAGGCTGATAAGAATAGCGTCCTGTATGCAAAATCTGCATCGCGATTTTACCACCCGCATCATGTACCGCTTGGGTGATCACTTTATGTTTTTCTGCTTCTGCGATGCTATCTAGCTTAGATGCATGTGCAAAGGTAAGACCTGCATCGTTTGGAGCAATACCACCTGTGACGATTAATCCAACATCACCTTTGGCACGTTCTGCATAGAATGCAGCCATACGTTCATAACCTTGATGCGCCTCTTCTAAGCCAACATGCATAGACCCCATCAAGACACGGTTTTTTAAGGTGGTAAAGCCTAAATCAAGTGGCTTTAATAAATGTGGATAAGCTGACATGGTTTCTCCTTTGGCTCGCACTCTGCTAGCTAATGCAACTTGTTGCATAAAGTTATAAACAAGATTTGATTTTTATGCAACATATTGCATAATTCTGATGAGTCATTTTTTATTATGGAACATCATGTCACTCGCCCATGTTTTACTGACCAGCTTATTGGAAAAACCAAGTACAGGTTTTGACTTGGCTCGTCGCTTTGACCGTTCAATGGGCTTCTTTTGGAATGCGACTCATCAGCAGATTTATCGTGAACTCAACGGGATGCTGAAAAAAGGATGGATTTCTACATTAGAAGAACAAGCTGCCAACAGCCGTAAAAAAACTTATCAAGTTGAACAACTTGGAAGGATACAACTGGCATCATGGATTGAACAACAAAGTGAACCTGCTCAACTCCGTGATGATCTCATGGTTAGATTAAGAGCTGAAGCTCAACTCGGTGGCAATAATATTTTGCCCGAATTAGAGCGTCACTTAGTATTGCATAAGGAAAAATTAAGCCTTTATCAAGCTATTCATGATAAAGATTTTAAAGATAACCAACCAACCAATCGCGTTTTGTTTATCCATAAGATGATTCTAGAACTCGGTATCATTAAAGAAAATGAATGGATAAAATGGTTGGAACAAATGATTCCTCAACTGAAAAAGTTTGAAGAAGCCAACAATAGTGGAGAAAAATAATGCCGTTCTATAGCATGCCCGATCAAGAAAAATTATTTGTGCGACGCGTTGGCGAAGGCGAACCTGTGCTCGTCTTATCCGGACTGGGCATGCAAAGCTGGCAATGGCTCCCTTTCTTATTTGCCAATCGTAAACAATATGAATTTATCATTCCCGATTGGCGTGGTTTCGGCGGTTCAAAAAATTGTGCAATTCCAGAGCTCGATGCGATCTCAAGTCATTGGAATGATGTAGACTCGCTGATCCAACAATTAAAGCTCGATCAATTCATCCTGATGGGTTATTCCATGGGTGCAACTACAGCTATGCATGGTATGAAGCATGGTGGCTTAGCTGAGAAACTCAAAGCCTATCTGCATATTGATCAAACCCCTAAAATTGCAGTTGATGATTCTTGGCAATACGGATTGTTTGGTCCAAAGCATCCTCAATTTAAAAGTTTATTGCTTGAGATTCAAACGCTATTACTCGACTATAAACATGCTCAGAAACTAGAGGACTTACCCGATGATATCCGCTATAAGCTGGTCAGCTTGTGGGGTGATTTCATTGAACTGCAAGGCAGCAACAACTATAGCCCTAAAATTTTCAAGCTCGCTCTAAACCGCCCATTCCTGCAAAAATACTTACTGCCAATTCAGCGTTTAGACTATTTACTGTGGTATGTCGAAAATTATCTTAATCATAATGAAGACTATCGTGAAGCCATCAGTCAACTGAATTGCCCAACCACTTTCTTTATTGGTCGTGAATCTACCCTTTACCCAGAAACTGGCCAAACATTGATTGCTGAAAGTCTAAGCAATGCTACAGCGATTTATTTTGAACGTTCTGGACATACACCACTGATTACTGAACCAAGAAAATTCAGCCAAGAGATTGGCCACTTCCTTGCGGCTCAATCGACCCAAGCAGCTTAAGTCGACCGTAAAGAAAAAAGCCAATCAATTGAGATTGGCTTTTTTATGTCTGGTTTATTTTTTATGTCGCATTTTCTCAGCAACATCCAACAACACTTGTGCTGTTTTATCCCAACCTAGGCAACCATCCGTAACCGACTGGCCATAAGTCATATCGCAGGAAATTTTTTGATTACCATCAACCAGATGACTTTCAATCATTACACCACGCACTTTCGATTCAGCACGCTCTGCAATAATTTGCTGTAAAACCTGTGGTTGTAGTAGTGGATCTTTACCGCTATTACCATGACTACAATCAATTACCAGTGCAGGTAATTGTTTATGTTTGAAATGCATCGCTTGAATCGAAGCCAAATCATAGTTGGTACCCTGATTTGAACCACGTAAAATTAAATGCGGTAATGGATTACCTTCACTATGTAAAATCGCAGGCAAACCTTGCTGAGTCATTCCCAAGAATTGATGACCATGCAGTGCTGATTGAATCGCATCCAACGCAATTTGAATCGAACCATCGGTACCGTTTTTGAAGCCAATGCTGTATGGCATATGGCTGGCAATTTCACGATGAATTTGCGACTCACTAGTCCGCGCACCAATTGCGCCCCAAGCCAATAGGTCATCAAAATAACCTGTTGCCATTGGGCTTAAAATCTCACTTGCGATTGGCAAACCTTTCTCGATTAGCTGCAAGTAAAGCTGACGAGATTTTTCTAAACCGAGTTGTAAGTCTGATGATCCATCTAAATTTGGATCATATAAGAAACCTTTCCAACCCACCGTGGTACGCGGTTTTTCAATATATGCACGCATCACCAAGAATATTTGATCTTTAACCTGTTCTTGTAATAGTTGTAGGCGATCAGCATATTCAAGTACTGCGATAGGATCATGAATCGAGCAAGGACCAGTAATCACCATTAAGCGATGATCATGTCCAGATAAAATATTCTGAATCGTTTGACGATGTTTTGAAATTTGCTGCGCTAAAGTGGCAGACAAGGGATACTGCGCTTTGAGTTGTGATGGCAAGCTAAGCATTGATTCTTTTGTATGTGTTTGTGGTTGTGTCAAAGCAGTATTTAAAGCATTCATTTTTCAATTCCTTTGGACTGACCTTCTTCGCAGTCCTATCATTTATTTGAGCAAGTGTGATCTAAGCGATGTTGATTTTTTTGCAAAGTAAAACCAAGAAATCTTGCTAAAATATGAATAATTAAATGTATACATGGTATTTCTCCTAAAATCATGATTGTTAAAGCATAAAAAAACCTGATCGGTGTTGCCGATCAGGTATTAACTGGTTGGGCAACCTTTTTGCTGCCCGAAACGCATCAGGCAACGATCAATATTGCCAAAAGTAAAAGTATGCGTTGGTGTTTACAGTATGCTTTAACATATTTATTTCAAATATCTAAAAAACGGTGTCTAACTATTAAATTACGCACTATTTCAGCATTTGACAAGCACTTTTTATGTTTTTTTAATCATCTCTTCAAAATCTTAAAATTTGACCTTTCATCACTTCCCCCATAGAATAGTGTAAAAATAAACCAATTTGAGATCACGCCAATGAAGTAAGTTCTATTTCCATCATCAAAGTTCATTTTTCTTTTTGATGTGCAAAATAGACTTAGCTATCGTTTAGCGCTGCTTTATTCTAAAACTTATCTCGATCTCTCTATTTTGCATATCCTGTTTATGAGGTTTCTTATGACTCAACAGGCATGTATTGTTTCCAACTTATCCCTTGAATTCGCACAGCGAATACACTTCGACTCGCTTTGCTTTCAACTTCCATTACATCAATTCACAGGATTGATTGGATGCAATGGCCAAGGGAAATCACTATTGATGTCTCTTCTGCATGAACAGACAAAATTCAAGCTCCCTTATTCAGGCCAAATCTCATGGCAGTGTCCGCATCAATATCTGGCTCAACTTCAGCGTGTACAAGCAGATACAATCGCTCAAGCCTTGCATATTGAGGATTTATACCAATGCTTCGAACGGATCCAGCACGGTACTGCAGCTTTTGCCGATTATGACCAAGTCGAACATCTGTGGCATTTACCAACAGAATGGCAACAACTTTTGCAAAGTGCGGATTTACCGATAGATCTTGATACACCTATTCAATATTTGAGTGAAGGCCAAAAAACCAAACTCGCACTGTGTCGCCTATTTCTACTCAAAGATCATTATCTATTACTGGATGAACCGAGTAATCACTTAGATACACGGGGACGAGAATGGTTGATTGAGCAAATGTCTCAACATCCTACAGGTGGACTCATCATTAGCCACGATCGGCAACTACTGTCTCACGTACAGGGGATTTTTTCCTTAAATCAGCTGGGACTACATTATTATGGTGGCAATTATGCGCTATATCATCAGCAGTATCAGTTACACGTCGACGCATTATCACACGCAGTACAGCAAGAAAAACGTGAATTAAAACAGCTGAAAGAGCAGCAACATCAAAGTCAGATGAAAGCCCAAAAACGTCAAAAAACAGGTGAAAAGTTAAGGGCTTCTGGTTCACAAGCTCCCATTCTACTGGATGCTAAAAAAGAGCAATCAGAACAATCTCTCTCACATCTTCGCAAACAACAGAGTAAGCAGCTTGCAGATGCAAAAGACGAATTGCAACAGAAGCAAACTCAACTGGAACATCTCAAAACACAATCTTTCGAATTTGCACATATAGCCAGAAAGTCAGGAGAAATCTTACGTTGTCATCAATTACAACTCCCTTATGCGAAGACAAAACCCATTGATCTTGCAATTATGGCTGGGGAAAAATTGCATTTACGTGGTGCAAATGGAACTGGCAAATCAAGCTTATTAAAAACCCTTCAAGGTTTAATCCCACCACTTACAGGTGAAGTGTATTGCAAAGTAACTTCTATTTATCTTGACCAGAGGCTTTCGCTACTTGATGACACTATTTCAGCACTTGAATATTTACAACATATTGATCCCGGACTAACGGAACAACAAGGGCGAACTTTATTAGGTAACCTTCAAATTCGAAGAGATAAAGCACTTATGCCCATCTCCAGCCTAAGTGGCGGTGAACGCTTAAAAGTGGCTTTGCTTGCCTTAAAGCAACAAGCAGTTGAACTGTTATTTTTAGATGAACCCGAAAATCATCTCGATATCGAATCTCGTGAATTACTGGCTCAAGCAATTCATTCTTTTAACGGTGCTGTGATACTGGTGTCGCATGACAAAACTTTTGTTGAAGCATGCGGAATGACAGCAACTTATATCTTGGTATAGTTTTTTATTTTCAAATTCAGGCATGGCAAAACCATGTTCATGCCTGAACCCAACATTCATCTAAAGCGATCTGATTATTTTATAATTTAAGCACTCGTATCAAAACTTATAGTTCAGAGTTGCCATAAAATTACGTAGCTCCCCCCAAGTATTGATTGCCGTTCTTTTATAAATGGTATTTCCGACATTATCAACATTGATCGCAAGACTGAGATCTGGATTGATCTGATATCTCCCCATTAGGTTCAAGAGAACATAGTCATCTTGTCGATTAAACTGAGTTGCTACGCCGCGTGCACGTGTATCAAAAATTTCACTTTGCCAATTCACCCCAGCCCCTAATGTCAATTTATCCCATTGATAATTTGTGAACAATTTCAGAGTCTGCCGTGGAAGTGAACTTCCTGTAGCTGTTGTTAAGGTTTTTCCATCACGATCTTTTGCATCTGTGTAAGTATATCCAGCAGAAATATGCCAATCAGGACTCAATTCACCAGCAATCGATAACTCCACACCCTTTACCTTAGCGCCATTCACTGCAATATAAGCAAAATCACCATCGGTCGTAAACTTTTCACCATCCCGAACAGCAAAATTATCTTGCTTGGTTTCGAAGTAAGCAAGGCTGGTATTTAAGCGTTGATTAAAGAATTCTGCTTTTAAGCCTATTTCTACACTATTTCCCTCTTCTGGGTCTAAGAATTGGCCTGTAACATTTTTTCGAGTAGATGGATTAAAAATAGAGGTATAACTTGCATAGGCAGAGATCTGATCGTTCATATCTAAAATCAAACCCACATAAGGGGTATAGATGTTACTTTGTTTTTGTTCAGTACCTGTATTTTTGCGTTCCCAAGTACTCAAACGTGAGCCTAAAATCAGTTTTACTGGATCTGCTAACTGTAGTTTGGCCGAGGCAAATCCACCAATCTGATATTCATCGGATATCGTCCGCCCAATAGGCGTCAAGTTGATATAGTCTCCCACATCACCATGGTAGTTTTGGATCGGTCTAGATGAAAATTGCCAGACTTTATAAGCAGGATCATTGGCATTTACTTTGTATCCATTGATCCCAAAACTTAATTCATGCTCGCGACCAAGTGCTTGAAACTGCCCTGAAACAAAACTATCAATTGCATGAACTTCAGGTGTATTGATAAACTTACTGCCATGAACACTCATTTCCCTGGGCTTTAAGATAATCGGGTTACCCTCCCAGTCAGTACCATTCACGATACCCTTTTCATCTTGATAATTTAAAGTATAGCCTGCTATGTTTCTAATTTGATCGCTGTCCGTTTTGGAATAACTATAGTTAATCACCCCTTTCCAATTTGAATTAAATTGATGCTCTACACCCAATAATGCATATAGATTATTTACCGCAAGATTTGAGTTGTGAGTTGCTGGATTATCTCTTGGTCCAAAGGTCGTCTGCTTCAAACCATCTCCACTCACAAATGGAAAACCATGTTGTGCAGCATTATAGATTTTATTTTGTTGCAAACTTAGTACGGTTGTTAATGTCGTCTGATCACTGAGATCATAATCTACCGTACCATAGAGTAAGGTTGAATCTTTATGATAACGATCTTGCTGATTACCTCCTGACGAATGTGCCGCAATCAATCGCCCTTTAAGCGTTTTATCTGCGTTCAATCCACCCGATACATCAAACTGACTACGATATCGTTCCCAGCTACCCGCCTGAACTTTAATGGAACCTTGTGTATCTTCGGTCGCGCGTTTGCGTACATAGTTAATACTTGCACTCGGATTACCAGAACCGCCAAGCAAACCTGATACACCTTTTAGAATTTCGATACGGTCATAAATAGCCGTGTCTTCCATACCAATGTTATAAGTTCCACCAAAAGATGCCGCACTGGTTGGAATACCATCTCGCATAAAATTATTAATCTTAAAACCACGAGCATAATAATCTGAAAAGCCAGCGCCTTCTTGTCCATGCTGACTTTTACTTACCCCAGGTGTTTCCTCTAAAACTTTGCTGATATCTGTTAAATTTTGATCCTCTATTTGTTGTTGAGTAAACACAGTTAAGCTCTGTGGAGTATCTTTTAAATTTAAATCAAGTTTGGCTGAACTACGGCTCGATTGAACAGTATAACGATCACGATTGTTTTCCGCTTTAACCGTTATTGTAGGCAATGTATTGGCAGTGTCGGCTGCCCACACATCTGAACCAATTACCAAGGAAATCGCTGATACTAAAATTCTGGGAGAAAATAATTTTCTGTTGAAAACTAAGGATTCCATGAACACACTCGATTGTAACAATGAAAATAAAAATCATTATCAATCGTAGCAGTATTCTGTCGGCCTGATTTTCATAACAGGCCGTAAATGTAGCCTCTTTGTGCCTATATCATTCTGTCTTGAGTTTGTATAGCACACTTGAGAGTTATGCATTGCTCTTAGCCCTAATAAAAATTTGGACAAGAACTATCTGAATGAAATTTGATTTTCTGTATGAAAAACAGGTGCCGTAATCGAAAAAATCACTCCATCTGGTTTAATCAAGCGCCATTGATCAGAGTCAATTAAATTCAAATGCTCAATTTCATGCTGTTCAATATAAGTCAACCAACAATCACCAAAATCATCATCCGTTCCAATTTTTTCAACTTCAACCCAAAAAGCAATGTAATTCATTAACTTTTGCTTTAGCACTGGGTCAATGATTTCTGAACACTCAATAGTCCCAAAAATATTTGGAAAATCAGTTTCATTCAATATGAAATCACCAACTTTAATTTCACCAAAGAAAATCTCGCTTTTTTCCATTCTAATTCAATCTATAAATAATTTACCGCACCAATCCTTGCGGCTGCAAAATGATTAAGCCAGCCCCACACAAAACCACAAGACCACCTAGAATATCCCAACGTGTCAGCATCACTTGATCAACATAGCGCAGCCACAATAAAGCAGTAAAAATATAGATACCACCATAAGCCGCATAAATACGACCTGATGCTGCAGGATGCAATGTCAGTAACCAAACAAAGACCGCTAAACTTAATGCAGTAGGAATCCACAACCAATGTGATTTTCCTTGATTCAAAATAAGATAAGGAAAATAACAACCTAGAATTTCAGCAATCGCCGTAACGAAAAATAACCCAAATACTTTAAGTACTTGGGTTATTGAGAAAGACAATTCAAACATTAAGCAGGTTCAGCACTCGGGTTAATATGATCTTCAAACACTTCCAATTTTAAGCCGACGTCTTTGCCATTTTCTGTTTTCACAGAAACTGCAACATTGCCACCATGCTCTGCAAGCTCACCAAATAAAATCATCTCAGCAAGCGGCTTTTTCAAATGTTCTTGAATCAGACGTTGCATCGGACGAGCACCCATGAGGCGGTCATAACCATTAGCAGATAACCAGTCACGAGCACTTTGATCAACATCGAGAACTACTTGTTTCTCGTCGAGCTGTGCTTGCAATTCGGTTAAGAATTTGTCTACCACTGAATCAATGATTGTCGTCGGAAGTGCTTTAAATTGAATCACACCATCCAAACGGTTACGGAATTCAGGAGAGAATGCGCGTTTCATTGCATCTTGGTTATCTGCGCTGTGATCTTGCTCAGTGAAACCAATACTTGCACGAACAATACTCTCTGCACCAATATTGGTGGTAAGCACAATAATCACATTTCTGAAGTCAGATTTACGACCATTGTTGTCAGTCAAAGCACCATGATCCATTACTTGCAATAACAAGTTAAATACATCTGGATGCGCTTTTTCAATCTCGTCAAGCAACAGGACACAATGTGGATTTTTATGGATCGCATCGGTCAGCAAACCACCTTGATCATATCCAACATAACCTGGAGGCGCACCAATCAAGCGAGAAACCGCATGACGCTCCATATACTCAGACATATCGAAACGAACCAGCTCTACGCCTAGCAATTTAGCCAGTTGTTTAGTGACCTCGGTTTTACCCACACCTGTTGGACCAGCAAAGACAAAACTACCCACTGGTTTATCTGGTGCTTTTAAGCCTGCACGAGATAATTTGATCGCTGATGCAAGCGCTGTAATCGCCTCATCCTGACCGAATACCACACGTTTAAGATCACGTTCCAAATTCTCAAGTACAGACTTGTCATCTTTAGAAACAGTTTTCGGTGGAATACGTGCAATCTTAGAAACGATATCTTCGATATTCTCAACTGAGATCGTTGTGCCATCCACTTCTGCTTTCAAGCGGCGTTGCGCGCCAGCCTCATCAATCACATCAATCGCTTTGTCTGGCAAGAAACGATCATTGATAAATTTAGCTGACAACTCAACAGCAGCAACTAATGCTTTATCATCATATTCAACATGGTGGAAATCTTCGAACTTGTTTTTCAAGCCACGTAAAATTTCAATTGTTTCATTGATGCTTGGTTCATTCACGTCAATTTTTTGGAAGCGACGCGATAAAGCATGGTCTTTCTCGAATACTTGACGATATTCTTGGAAAGTTGTTGAACCAATGCAACGTAGGCTGCCATTTGCCAAAGCTGGTTTGATTAAATTCGATGCATCCATGGTACTGCCCATGCTTGAGCCTGCACCAATGATCATATGAATCTCATCAATGAATAAAATTGCATTTGGATTCTTTTTCAACGCATTCAACAATTGTTTTAAGCGCTTCTCAAAGTCACCACGATATTTAGTCCCTGCAACCAATGCACCGATGTCTAAGCTATAAACTTCAGCATTGGCAAGTGGTTTGGGTGCTTTGCCATTGACAATCAACCAAGCCAAGCCTTCCGCAATCGAGGTTTTACCTACACCCGGATCACCGACGAGCAACGGATTATTTTTACGGCGACGGCATAAAATTTGTGCTGCACGCTCAATTTCTTTTTCACGACCAATTAAAGGATCGGTTTTACCCTTTTGTGCTTCGATATTTAAGTTCAACGTATATTGTTCAAGTGGTCCAGCATTTGCTGAAGCCGCACTTTCACCCTCAATATCTTCCACTTCTTCTTCAACCTGAATCTCATCTTTGCGTGTCCCATGAGATAGGTATTGAGTCAAAGTTAAACGGTTAATTTGATGACGTTTAAGTAAATAAACCGCGAAAGAATCTCGTTCTGAATACATTGCAACTAGAACATCTGCACCTTCAACCGTACGGTCACCACCGCTCGATTGAACATGGAAAATTGCACGTTGCAAAATTCGATCAAAGCTCTCAGTTGGATGAGGGGCCTGTTCACTATTATCACCAAGTTTTGGGGTATGTTGCTCTACATATTCCTCTAATTCTTTACGCAAGGTAACAATGTCCGCACCACATGCTTTTAATGCATTTACGGCGGAGTCGTTATCGAGCAAGGCAAGCAACAAATGTTCAACTGTCAGAAACTCATGTCTCTTTTGACGAGCCATGCTAACAGCCAAACGTAACGATACTTCTAATTGACGACTGAGCATGTAACCCCCTTATATCTTGGGCTCTATCAAAAAAAGAAAATCTTTTAATGAAAAAGCGAATTATTGACTTGATCCGCTGAGCTTCTGTAATCGTGATTGGATATACGTCTACAAGTCTCTTTGCTTCATAATCTACTGTTAGCATTAGTTGACTATCTTGGTCAAGATTCAAAACAAAGTATTGTTGTAAAAATTCAATTACAAAGAGAGTAAGACTTATCTAATCGTTCAAAAAGACAGCGAATTTGTTATTCATTTATAAAACAATATTAAACCTATGAAAAATTGTAATACTGCATGATCTTGCTTAAAGCCTAACAAATCATTCATAAGTTTAATATATTGACACACAGTATATTGTTTCATGTTTTTAGCACAAAACAAGATATGCCTTAATTTACCGCTTAAATCACATATCGAAAGATAGCCTTACTTTTTCAAGACCCACTCGCAATATATGATTTCCCAAAGTTGATATTCCGCAGCTTTTCTTACGCTTTCACTCGTAATTTATGAGCCATACTATGGTGTGCAAGAGCGTTACTTTTCTTAACGATGTTACTCGCAACGTAGTTGCTCGTCTTGCGCATGAGGAATGAAATTCCGCAAGAGCGTTGCTTTTATTAACGCTGCTCAGGCTCGATTTGGCATAACAAAGGATGACCTTGAGCTCTGGCATAGTTATTCACCTGATTTGCTTTTGTTTCAGCAATATCTCGTGGATAAATACCCGCAGTGCCTTTACCTTCATAATGAACTGTTAACATCACCTGACTGGCCTGATCGAAGTCTAACCCAAAATAACTTTGTAGCACTTCAATAACAAAATCCATCGGCGTGTAATCATCGTTCATTAAAACAACTGCATATAACGGCGGTCGTTTTAATTCTGGAGGGGCTGTTTGTACAACCACCTCACCCTCATGATCCTCTTGCGAATCACTTAAACGTGGATTCAAGTGCCAATCGACAAACCCAGATTGATGAAAAGAATTTTTCACTTCACTTAAATTCATTTGACGTTTATATCTTCGCATATTGAGTTCTTAATCTAAAATTTATTGAGCATTTGCTTCAGCTTGAGGTATTTCCGACACGAAAGCAGAACCTGCATCAACCGGTTTACCTCTTTGCCAACTAAAGCGTTTAATTACAGGTGTGCCAGCGCCTGTTAAACGCACTTCAATGAATTGAGGCGTAAACCCTTTGGGCATTGTCCAACGCCCCGTTAGGCGCTCAAAATCATCGAAATTGAAGTTTTTATCTTCTAAAGGCACAACTAAGATTTCAGTATCTTTAATTAAGCGCAACTCAACCGAACCAGAAGCACGGCGTTTATTTGGGCTTACTTGAACAAGATCAATCTGATATTCAAAGGCATTTTCCGGTAAAGATTTAATTGCCATATTTTGAATGGTTAAGCTTACACCACCACGTTGTCTCAAAATATCACGATAAATCGCATTCATCCCTTCAAATTGGGTCTTATCCGCATTGGCTTGATTCACTGCTTTGAATAAGTCATCCGCATTACCCACAGCCATATCACGCTCTTGAACAGCAGCATTCAAACTCTTGCTGACCGAATCCAATGCAGTCTTTTGTTTCTGAACCACATCTACCAATTGCTCAGCATCTGCATCATAACCAACCACAGTTAAACCTTGACGGTGGCCGACAGTATAACCAAGCAAAAAACTGCTACCGATAAGAACAGTAGCACCAATAATCAAAGGTAAATTCGTTTTTAAGAATTTATTTTTTTCAACGGAACTGTCTGGTGAAGTAGTCGGTTCAACGTTTTCCATCATCATCTCTATCGTTATGATCTGCATCAAAGCACACATTAAAATCGAAATTTAAATGTGTGTGAAGTAAAAAAGCGTTTTTTATGGTAATAAACCAATACCTTCCAAGCCTGCAGCCTCATCAAAACCAAACATTAAGTTCATATTTTGAATCGCCTGACCTGCAGCGCCTTTGACTAGGTTGTCTTGAGCAACCAAGATAATCAATTTATTGGCTTGTGGGCGGTAGAGTGCAATTCTAAGCTCGTTCGCACCGCGAACACTACGTGTTTCTGGAGAACTATTTGTAGGCATGACATCAACAAAGCGTTCATCTTTATAGAAATCTTCGTAAAATGCTTGTAAGTCAAGTTGCTGACCTTGTTCGGTTAGGTCAACATAAATCGTACTCAACATGCCACGAATCATTGGTACAAGATGCGGCACAAAAATAAGCTGATCAAACTGCCCTTTTTGTCCTGAAATATTTTCCAGCGCTTCAACAATCTCGGGATGATGACGATGTCCAGCAACACCATAGGCTTTAAAATTATCAGCGTTTTCACTGTAAATCATACCTAGGCTTGCTTTACGCCCCGCCCCAGACACCCCTGACTTTGCATCCACAATAATACTTTGTGTTTGGATCAGTTGGTCTGGATTTTTAAGTAATGGAGCTAAGCCTAATTGTACCGTAGTTGGATAACAACCAGGATTACCAATCACTTGTGCTTGCTTGATCTTCTCACGATTTAACTCAGTTAAACCATACACAGAATCTTTTAAGATGGCAGGACAACTGTGTTGCATACCATACCATTTTTCAAACTGAACCAAATCCTGCAAGCGAAAATCAGCCGCAAGATCAATGACTTTTGTACCTGTAGCAATCAATTTTTCAGCATGTTGCATCGCTACACCATGTGGCGTTGCAAAAAATACAACATCACATTGTGCTAATTGATCTAAATCCAGATCTGAAAACTCGAGTGTTGTATGCCCGCGTAGACTTGGGAACATATCTGCAACACGCTTTCCTGCTTCTGTACGAGAAGTGAGAATACGAACCTGAACTTGTGAATGTCTTAATAAAAGACGTAATAGCTCAACCCCAGTGTATCCAGTTCCACCAACAATACCAACAGAAATCACGCGTGACACCTCAAGCTTTCATTTAGATAAATAGTATGGCAGTTTGACCCATTTTACACAATCTTCAAGTACCTAACTTTTAACAAAATAAAAGTACTGTCAATCTTGATTAAACACTCAAAAGTTTATGAGAGAATACAAATAAACTCATTATATTTGGATTGATTCTACCATTGGTCAAGAAATACTATTGAATCATTTCACTATTCGAATAGAATAAAAAAATTGCGGTAATAATAAATTTCATGGATGCAAAATTTTTTGGAGAGCTGGAATGCCTTCTTTGATGTCAAAACAAAGACTACATCATCATATTTGCTTAGGGCTTAGTACACTTCTACTTAGTTCGGCATTAGTTGGTTGTGGAAGTGGTGAAAGTAAAGCGAAAGTAGAAACGACACCCACAGTATCAGAACCAAAACCGAAGAGTTTCAAGGTCAAAGCAGCAGTTGAAATGCGTGATGTTGTTCTTAGAATCTACGATAACTTTGATAATACATTAGTTCTGGAACAAAATTTAAGTACAACCTCTGACGTCAACATCACGTTACCACGCGTTTTAAATAAAGAACGCTTATACCGCATTGAGATATCAACAAACCCAAATTCTTTGGTTTTTGACTTTCAAAGTGGCCAATACCAAAATATTTCTATGACTCTACATAGTCTTGTAGAAGTAAATACCAGTAGTCTCACGCAAACGATTTATATCAATCCAAGTTCAGAAGCAATCTATCAACGTGCCCTAGTCCGCTCTGGAGGACTGCCGACGGATAGCAATATAAACCCAACAAAAGTGAGTGCTTCTCAATTAAATCTCGCAACAGAAGATGTGAACTCAGCATTAACAAGCGCATTCTATCAATTGGATATCCCGAATTTAAACCCGTCTTATCTTTTAAATGCTTTCTCACCACAAGATGCGACGTTAACATCATATGTATACATCAACACTTATCTCAGTTTCGGTTTTATTCAGCAATGGGCAAATCTTTACCCCAACAATAGCTTTGTTGAATTTACCAAGAATTTAGCAGTTGATTTAAAAGACGGTTATCTTGATGCAAAAAAATTACGCGGTGATCAAAGCACACTGACTTCATTAGTGATTCCGACACCAGACAATGTTGATTCAGCTAAAAATAACTTGATATTTATTGCAGAAAATCAAAAGAATGCAAGAGATACCTTCTCTAGTTCTTTAAAGCAAGCGGTACTACAACTGGCGGACAACTATCGTCAGGCTTCTTTAAATCCACAGGGTTACGCCTTATTACAGCAAAAGTCCTATGCAGGAAATAGCCCTATAAATAATACAGCTAATGCTTTCCGAGTCATTGGTGCTGGTGACTATCGTCGTGCTGTCGGGTTTGCAGATACCACTGAAACATGTAATGGTTCTCTTTATCCATGTAAACAAGGTATTACAGGAATCAATATTGTTAGTGCTGGCTTGCCTTCAATTGAATATTTAATCGGTAGCTATAAAGATTCAACTGGTAATTGCCAACTCAATATTCGTGGTGATGGCTGGTTAGAACTCGTTAAAGATGGTCAAACTTTTAGCTCAAAATTGGATGGCGATAGCACTGATAATTTATTACAGGTAGATAAAGCCAATGCTGAATACTTATTAAACAGCAGCTCAACTGAACCAAATAATAGCACACTGCAATATAGCTTTATTCAAGTAAAAGTAAAGAAAAATCAAGTGTTAAGTGCTAGTGCTGGTTTAGACAATCGTAAAGCGCCAGATCAGCTACAGACCACTCAATTACAGTGCAATTTCTCATAGTTCAAGCTAAATTAAAACATTGATGTTTAGCCAAAGCGTTAATGTCCAAATCCAAAATAATTTTGCCGATTCCAATAAAACAACAGCTTTAACTAAGCTGTTGTTTTATTTTAAATCTGTTATTTCAATCTTAGCTTTCTTCTTCGGCTGATATACTGCTTTAATAAACTCATCGATCTTATATTTAATGCCTCTTAAGTATCAAATCCCTACACTTCTTGTTTATTCCAGATTGCTGCTCGGCTTTCTAATTGTCGTAGTAACACTATTACGGCCTAGCTTTTATCCTCTTTATACAGTCGTATTTTTAACACTCGGACTAATGAGTGATATCTTTGATGGCATCATTGCAAGACATTTAGGCGTGTCAGATGAAAAACTACGTCGCTTAGACTCCAATATTGATCAAATCTTCTTTATTTGTGCAATCGCATCAATTTACTTACAACAACCTATTTTTTTTAAACAATACATTTGGCCGATTCTGGTTCTAATTTTATTTGAAGTGGCGATTTATATGGTTAGCTTTATTAAGTTCCGTAAAGAAGTGGCCACCCATAGTCTTGGTGCAAAAATTTGGACCTTATTTCTCTTTGCCTTATTGGTACAAGTGACACTTACAGGCCAAAGTCAAATTTTATTTTGGATTGTTTTCTGGCTAGGTCTTCTGACACGTGCTGAAATCATTGCCATTATTTTGGTACTCAAACAATGGCAAAATGATGTACCTAGCCTAAAACAGGCTATACGTATTCGGAAAGGTTTAACTATTCAGAACAATCGCTTTTTTAATGGTTAAGACAAAACGTATATTCTATTATTTTTTATAGTACCAACTCGGCAATTGAGTCTGTTTCAATTGCTTTCGATGCTCAAGGTAATTGGTATCATGCTTTTTCACTTCATTCCAAAACGCAGCACTATGATCAAAATGTTTGGTATGTACTAACTCATGTACACAGACTGATCGTACAATATATTCTGGCATCAGCACCAATGCAGCATGTAACATGATGTCATGTTTAGAACTACAACTACCCCAACGCGTCTTTGGCTTACGGATACTACATTGTTGGTAAGACAAACTGATTTGCTGGCTTACTTGAGCTAAATATTCAGGTAAAAACTGTTTTGCATAAGCCATGACAGCAGCTTGTAAAGCCTGCTCGGACTGTTCATGCCGAATCAGTAATTGTTGTCGCTCGAAATCAAACTTAAAAATATGTCGTTGCTGTTGTTGAATAATTTTAAAAGGCTGCACATGGTGAAACAATGTCAACGATTCAGGAAATGCCGTCGTTTGATTAAATTGCTGTTGTTGTTTGCCCCACGTTTCTATCAACCATTGTTCAGACTGATGCAGAAACTGCTGAATCTGTCGTTTGCTACAGAACAAAGGAACTGTGAGGCGAATACCTGTTGGCTCAACACGCAAGCGCAAATTTCTTGCCCTTGCATGTCGAACAACTTTAATTTCAGGTAACAGCGTTTCTAATGAAACTAATGGCATTATTGTGCTGTACGCTCTTCGATACCACTGTCAGTTGCTACAACAGCAATGGTTGCTGCATTTAATGCAAAGATACCATTGGTCACAACGCCTGGAATGTCGTTAATGGTCTTTTCCAACTCAATCGCATTTAGAATATTCAGATTAAATACGTCTAAAATCACATTTCCATTATCGGTTACAACACCTTCGCGATAAACAGGATCACCACCCAAGGCAACAATCTTACGGGCTACGGCAGAACGCGCCATCGGAATCACTTCAACAGGAAGTGGGAAATCACGTCCTAACTGATCTACCCATTTTGAATCATCTACAATACACACAAATTTCTTTGCAATTGAGGCAACAATTTTTTCACGGGTTAATGCCGCACCACCACCTTTGATCATATGCATATGACGGTCAATTTCATCAGCACCATCCACATAAGCATCTAAACCACCGACAGAATTCATGTCGACCACTTCAATGCCTAGTTTTTTTAGGCGTTCAGCTGTTGCAGTTGAACTTGCTACTGCTGCTTCTAATTGCAATTCAGGCAATAAATCAATTAAAAAATTAACGGTACTTCCTGTTCCTACGCCCAAAATGCCGCCTTTAGGCAAATGTTTCAAGGCTGCTTTGGCCGCAGCTTGTTTTTTTTCATCTTGGGTTGCATATAGACTCATGACTTCACTCAACTATTTTGACATTTGCTTTAAGAAAACAGCGCAAATGCACAGGGGTTTGCTACAATGATTGCCTATTTTAAACTGTTATAGGGAAGATGAACATGCTGTCTCGTGTGGTACGACAAATTTTACAAGCAACGGTTTATGATGTTGCGATTGAAACACCGCTTGAAGCAGCTCCACGAATTAGTCAGAAAATTAATAATAACATTCGATTTAAACGTGAAGATTTACAGCCTGTATTCTCTTTCAAGCTACGCGGTGCTTACAACCGAATTAGCCAATTACCAAAAGATCAGCTTGATCGTGGTGTTATTTGTGCATCTGCAGGTAATCATGCTCAGGGTGTCGCTCTATCAGGAAAAAAATTAGGGATTCATGCCATCATTGTCATGCCAAGCACTACACCTGACATTAAGGTTCAGGCAGTTAAGCGTTTAGGTGGCCAAGTTGTGTTACATGGCGACAGTTTTGATGTTGCAAATAAATATGCCAAACAGCGTGCTGAAGATGAAGGCTTGGTTTTTATTCCACCTTATGATGATGAACTGGTGATTGCGGGACAAGGAACCATTGCCAATGAGTTATTGCGTCAATGGCGTGATGTAGAATACGTTTTTGTTGCTGTCGGCGGTGGTGGTTTAATCGCTGGGGTTGCAGCCTACTTAGGTGAAGTTGCACCACATGTCAGAATCATTGGTGTTGAATACGAAGAATCCGCGTGCTTAAAAGCTGCACTTGAAACCAATGAACGTGTGATCTTACCTCATGTTGGTCTATTTGCTGATGGTACGGCTGTTGCACAAATCGGTGAGTTACCTTTCGACATTATTCGTCTTCGTAAATCAGATAATTCAGGTCCAATCGTAGAACCAGATATAGTCACTGTAGATACAGATGAAATTTGTGCTGCAATCAAAGACACTTATGACGAGAATCGCAGTATTGTTGAACCTTCTGGTGCAATGGCCTTGGCTGGGATCAAAAAATATGTCGCAGAGCACCAACTGACTGGCAAAAATATGGTCTCAATTGTTTGTGGTGCTAACATGAACTTTGACCGTTTACGCTATATTGCAGAACGCACTGAGTTGGGTGAACGTCGCGAAGCGATCTACGCGGTAACAATTCCTGAGCAAAAAGGTGCATTTCTGCATTTTTGCCGTGCTCTACAAGGTCGTAACATCACTGAGTTTAACTACCGTGCCAGTGATAGTAATCTCGCTCAAGTCTTTGTCGGAATCAGCCTCAAAGGTGGTGAAACCGAGCGTCATGAAATTCATGAGATGTTGAAACAACAATATGAAGTGGATGACCTGTCTGATGATGAGGTTGCGAAACTGCATATTCGTTATTTGATTGGTGGTCATGCCAATATCGAACATGAGCGTTTATTCCGTGTTGAGTTTCCAGAACGTCCAGGCGCTCTGTTAACCTTCTTAGAACGTTTAGGGCCAACCCACAACATTACCTTATTCCATTACCGTAACCATGGCGCTGCGGAGGGTCGTGTACTGGTTGGCCTACAAGCAACCGATGCGAAGCAAAATCCAGATGGGTTAGTCGAAACTTTAGAGAAAATCACTTATCCTTATGCCGAAATCACAGATAATACGGGCTATCGTCGTTTTCTTAAATAAGCTTTCTAATACTATAAAGCCGACATTATGTCGGCTTTATTTTTATTCGATGTTTTGCTTATAAATGTGTAGCGCAAACAAAATCATTACAAATGGAAAGTTATTCCATCTTAAAATGAATAAAAAGACATTTTTATCATTTAGTTAAGGACAGTTATGGCACAGTTTGCAGTCATTGGTTTAGGTAGTTTCGGGGCAACTGTTGCATTAGAGCTGACTAAACTGAATCATGATGTCATTGGCATTGATACCATTAAACGCAATGTTGAAAGTCTTGCTGATCGTATTACCCATGCCGTGATTGCCGATGCCACCGACGAACATGTTTTAGAAGAACTCAATATCCAAAATTGCGATGCTGTCGTTGTTGCCATTGGTGAAGATATTGAAGCCAGTATTCTCTGTGTTTTGAATCTCAAGAATCTTGGTGTTGAGAAAATTCTGGTCAAGGCTAAAACCAAAGCACATCACACCATTCTTTCTCATTTAAATGTCAGTAAGATTATCCATCCTGAAGAAGATATGGGTGTTCGGGTTGCTCAGGCATTAAATTACCCGATGGTAAGCCGTTATATGGCGCTTGATCATGATCATTATATTGTCAAAGTGCCTGTGCATGAAAAGCTCAACAACGTAAATTTATCTGGCATTTTAAAACAAGAACCGCATATCAAACTTTTATTGTTAAAACGAGATCAAGAAATTCTCTATGAAACAGACGGCAACTTCACTTTAAAAACAGGTGATGTCCTCATTCTAGAAGGTTTACTCAGTCATCTCCGAAAACTTTCAGGATGTTTCGCATAATATGGCATTCAAAATAAACTCCCAGAAAATTTTCAACCTCAGCCCACCGTCTTTACTCGCGATTGGGTTTCTTAGTTTTATTATTATTGGCACGATATTACTAAAAATGCCGATTGCAAATAAAGGCAATGTCAGTTGGATGGATGCCTTGTTTACAGCAACTTCGGCTGTGACCATTACAGGTTTATCAGTCGTAAACCTAAATGATTCATTCAATCATCTTGGGCAGTTTATTATCCTTTTGTTGATTCAATCGGGTGGTTTAGGTTTTATGACCTTCGCTATATTGGCAGCCTTAAGTCTTGCTCCAAAACTGGGGCTAAAACAACAAATGATGGCGCAAGACAGTTTAGGTCAAACCAGCCTTTCTAAAGTCACCTTTGTTGCCAAAGGCGTCGTGCTGTATACCCTGTTCTTTGAGTTGATTGGCGTCATTATTCTGACAGCCTCGTTTGCTCCAATGTATGGTTTTGATCGCGGCCTTTATTATGCTGTTTTCTATAGTGTCTCAGCTTTTAATAATGCAGGTTTTTCCCTGTTTGATAACAGTCTGATTAACTTTCAAAGCCACTATCTGATTTGTCTCACCATCAGTATGTTATATACCTTAGGCGGGATTGGCTTCTTGGTTCTGATTGATGTTAAACAAAATAAACGCTGGAGCAAGTTGACCCCGAACAGCAAATTGATCCTCAGTACGATTGCAATTTTAAATCTTGTTGCATTTATCTTAATTTGGTTATTAGAGTCAAATAATCCGCTTACCCTAGGTTCGATGAGTTTAGGTGAGCAAGCCATGAATGCATGGTTTCAAGCAACTGTGCCACGGTCTTCAGGATTTAACACCATTGATACAGGTTCAATGGAACATAGTACGGCTTTATTGACCATGTTATTGATGTTTATTGGTGGTGGTTCACTTAGTACGGCTGGTGGTATTAAGGTCGGTACTTTTGTAATTTTATTGCTCTGTGTAATTTCCTTTCTACGCCGTAATGAAGAAATTCGGATTTTTAACCATTCAGTTTCACAAGAAACGACTTATAAAGCACTTGCAGTGACTGCCATTACAGGCATGCTCGTTTTTGTGGGGTGCTTTATTGTTTTCCTGCTTGAGCCAAAATTAGATGTGCTCGATCTGATGTTTGAAGTGGTCTCTGCGGCATGTACTGTAGGACTGTCACGAGGTGCAACAGGTCAGTTGCATGATGGAAGTTTGTTTGTGCTGAGTTTGCTGATGTTTACGGGACGATTAGGGCCGTTAACACTGGCTTATTTAATCGCGACGCCGAAGAAGAGTCGCTTAAAACATGCCAATGCCAATATTCAGATTGGATGATGATCTAAAGGCTGTTCAATCACAATCACTTGTCGACAAATTTCATCACTTTGACGTTGTTGTTCAAACACTGTTTTAGACATCACGTCAAAATGATCACAAAAACTAATGTCGTGTTCATCAATTGAATAAATTAAGGATTGGTTCCCCATACCTTGTAATGTGTCATAAAACACAATCACGAAATGGCCTTGTTCAAAAGCTCGCTGAATCTCTGAATAAGTTAAAGCCGCCTGAATGGGAATCTGAAGACGCTGCGCATCAAGATAACTTTGCTTTTCCCTTTCATCAATATTAGGGTCAGGTGCCGTATAGAATGACACGTCAAACCCTAATTTTTTCAGTGCCACAGCCAAAGCAATGGTAAATGTTCCATCTTCTCGGTCATGACCAGACAAGCGAATCAGATCAGCAATATCAATATGGGTATGATATTGCTTCACGATTAACCAGAGTGCAAAGACACCACAATTTGCTTCAAGCTGTAATAAGGACTCTGGAATATTTAAACTCATTTAGTACCAGTTCATTAAAGATACACCCAAGCCGACATAGGTCGCTCGGTGGTTATAATCAATCAAGCTCTCGCCATAGCCATCAAATATTTGAAAATGACCGCGTAATTTATCTTTAATTGGGAAAGCCCAGTCAAACTGAACCGCACCATGTGAACGATCACCACCTTTTAATGAATGGCGTAACATCAAAGAAAAATCATTATTACCCTTACGGTAAAATGCGGTTAAATCACCACGACCGATATAATCCTTAATATCAGGGTTATTATCATCTTTGGCTTCTTCCTCTACCCGATACCAAGGACGAACCATCAAGGCGAAATTATCTTTTTCAAACCCAAGATTGAAAATGACACGATTCCAACTACGCGATAAAGGATCAGAACGACCATTAGACTGATGGTTCAAGGTCACACCAAGCAAACGAGCATTGAGACCTAAAATTTCATAATTGGTTCTAAACATCAAACTCGCTTCAGGCTCATAATTGGTCTCACGGAATGGTCTTGATTCCTCTGAGTTATAAACTTGCCAACGTGAAGATTGCGTATAACCCAACCAGAGATCACCATTATTACCAAAGATGTTTTCCCAAGCTTTGGTCTTAAACGAAAGCTGGAACTTTGCTTCGCTCGAGGTCAACTCTTGCTTATTTTTGACGGTATTTTCAGGGTTCGGACTGCTTGGAAATTCATTTTTATCACTGGTCCAGAACACTGGTAACAGATAAACCGGTTGATAAGCACGAATATTCCATACCCCCAATTTACTTTCTTCTGACAATTCCCAACGGCGATCGAGTAATGAAACATTTGGATCAAATTTTGGTGCAGCGCCTAATATATGCAAGTCACTGACCTTTTGAACCACCTTATCTTTCAACGACTCTGGTTTGGCTGGTTCACTCGATTCAGCCACAGGCATAGCGGCTGCAACCATAGGTGCGGCATCGGTCTGAACTTGAGTTGGAATAATGGTCGGCGCTTTAAAAAGGCTGTCATAACAAGCCAGACGCTCAGCATTTGCGGCCAAGGCCACACAGGCATCAACGGTTGCAGGACTTGCCGGTGCTGTCGCTTCAGCATGTGACAACGATGTCGCTAAAGAGCCAAGTATCGCAAGGATACTCAGCTCCAAATGACTACGTTCAAAAGATTTGAACGCCATAGATTTCTCCGATTTTTATTTTACTAATTAACTTGCTGGATATTAAATCCAAGTTTCTGCAATTCTTCACGTTTCGCAAATGGCGCAACCACCGCTTTCACTGGTTTTTGAGCCAATAGATATTGCTTCGCAACACGCTGCAAATCCTCCAAGCCCACGTTAAGTAAACGTTCTCGTAAGATTTTACGGAATTTTGGCGTACGTGCATGCAATAAGGCATAACATGCGGTAATTGCTTCCCCGGCTGGTGAGCCTGGTTTATCCATACCAGCCACTAACCCTAGAATTGCTTCTTCGAGTTGATGCGGTTGTTGTTCGGTATTAAGTAACCATTGCACACTGGCTTCAAAATCATTAAACGTTTCCGCTAGACGTGGATCACGATAGCTATAGAAACGGAATGAGCACGCATTGCCATCATAACTTGCACCACCACCATATGCACCGCCTTTTTCGCGAATGGCACTATGCAAGAAACCATTACGTAAATAAGCTGCCAATACCATCAAAGGTGCTGCATCAGGGTGTGCGACATCAACTGCTTGATAAGCAGATGAACAGAACTGAACATTCGCTTGAATTAACCATGCTTCATCATCTGAAGTATTGACCTGTTCTACTTGCGTTAAAGTGACAGGTGTTTTATCAACAACCAACTTATCCCAAACGTTTTGAACTTCTTCAACTAAACGATCAGATTGATGTTCTTCACATACCAACAAGAATTGTTTAGGTGCTTGCAGCAACTTACGATGAATCGACTGTAATTCAGTAATCAATGCTTGATAAGCGCTATCATCTTGATCAATTTTCGCAACCAAGTCACTGAGCCAGTTTAATGCGCCTAAACCCGTATTGTGATAATCACGGCGAGCAAGTGCGCTCATTTGACGTGAGGCAGCTTGCATTGCATAACTATGACCAGAGCCAGATAAACGTGATTGCCAGCGAGTTTTGCGTTGCTGCAATAACTCGATGATACGGTCTTTCTCATCAAAACGGAGTTGCTCAAATGCCAATTTTAATAATTGAATTGCATCTAGTTTTTGCGTCAGTGATTTTGTCGTCAGCGTGAGCCATGCACTAATACGGTCTTTGTCATCGACCTTGCTGCGCAATGATGCCCCCATACCTAAACCACCACTTACTGCGGTTTGGATTTGCTGGAATTCCAAATAATCGTACTCACCCGCACCAACTTCTCCCATTAGAATTGAGAGTAAATTGAAGTATGGAGATTGCACGATTTCATCAGGAATCTGAATCAATACTTGTTGGTAATAAATACCATTGGTTCCTGCATGATATAAATTCAACGGCGTATCTAAGCCATTGCAAATAATTTCACGTAGTTGACCTTGCACAATTTGCAATTCAGCAGGTACATCTTCTAAACCAACTTTTGGTAACAATTCAAGATCATCTGGTGTGTCTTGGCGTTGCTTTAATGCAGCCGTTTTTTCTTGGATTTCAACTTTCTGCGCATCCGTCAGATGAGCTGTAATCTCAGCCAAACGTGCTTGTTCAGCCTGTTGCTCTTTCACTGATTTCGTTGCATCAGGTACTAAAGTCATTTGTACACGGTGCGGATTATCCAACAAGTGGGTTTGAATCAAGTTTGATAACCACATCGGGTCTTTTAACTCTTCTTTCACTTGTTCAATCGCAGAGTCTACATCCCAGACATGAACTGGATCGCTATGATGAATCGCACTACCTAGCCCATTCAAAATCAGACTGAGACCATACGGTGTTCCATCACCATTGATTTCACGTTGATGTAATTCAATTTGATGAAGAATGGCATCAACAAAATCAGTATCTACTGGCTTAGAAGCAACCTCTTTCAGAATATCGAGAATGCCATTTTTAAATGTTTCTGCATGTTCAGCATTAGAGCCTTGAACTCCACAATAGAAGGTCATTTCAAAGTTGCTGTCATCAACTCCCATTAAAGGACCTGTTGATTGTGCATAACCACAAGTTTCTAAGTAATGGCGTAAAGGTGAAGCAGAATTTTCTAATAGAATTCCCTCAACCAAACGCATACCTAGACGTAATTTAGTATCACTGGTTTCAGGTAGCAACCACGACATGACATGGTAAGTCTTGTCTTTCAGATCTTCACTATCGACCGCATAGCTTTCAGTTACTTCTACAGGTGCAGTTAACCGCTTTTCTGGTTTTGAATATAAAGTTGTCCCTTGAGAAAACTTATGTAGAGCTAATTTCTCAAATTGCTCTTGCAGGTCATACGCACTTTGATTGCCAAAGGTCATGAACACGGCATTACTTGGGTGATAGTGAATTTTATAAAAATCCACCAACTGCTCATAGCTTAGGTCTGGAATATCTTTAGGATCGCCACCAGAATTGTAGTGATAGGTCGTTTCTGGGAATAAATGATGTGCAAGCTGATGATATAGCTGATCTGAAGGAGAGCTCATCGCTCCTTTCATTTCATTAAATACCACACCTTTATAAACGGCTTGATCATTTTCCAGCTCAATACGGATGCCTTCTTGCGCAAAATCCAAAGGATTTAAATTCGCGGCAAAGGCAGCATCTAAATACACAGACAATAAGTTTTGAAAGTCTTTTTTGTTCTGTGTTGCAAAAGGATAAGCCGTCCAATCTGCTGCTGTGAATGCATTCATAAATGTATTCAAAGAACGACGGATCATCAAAAAGAAAGGATCACGTACAGGGAACTTTTCAGAACCACAGAGTGCCGTATGTTCTAAAATATGTGCAGCGCCTTTGGAATCCATCGGCTGCGTTCTAAATGCCACCAAGAACACATTTTCATCATGCGTTGTGGCTAAATGGTAGTGAACTGCACCAGTCACTTTGTGCTTATATTCTGAAACTTGAATATCGAGTGCTTCTACATGGTGTTGACGTAATAGCTGAAACGCGGGATGTGTGGTTTGAGTAATGCTTTCAGTAACATCTACAGTCATGTGATCTCCAATTTATCTCTATTAAATTCATTACAATTGATTATAGAGAGTCTACCGAAGAATACGTATCGATATCCATGTAAATTACTATGTTTTTGTAGAAAAATGCAGCGGCTAATCCAAAACAGCGTTTCATAAAATCTTATAAAAATTGCAATGTACCGACACGATAGATTGATATCCCCGACTTTGATAGAAGTGAGCCGCCTGTGTGGTATCTGTGAATAGCTCAAGTCGCTCAAAATAAGTCTTTACGTATTGTTCAATATGCATCAATAAATAAGTACCTATTTTTTTATCACGATAATCTGGATGGATATAGAAACGACGTAAACGCCCAACTCGCTGCGATTCGGCAAAAGGGTCTTGATTCAGTCCAGCTACGGCAATCAAACGATCATGCTGATCATACACAACAAAAAGTGCTTCTCCGATCTGATCAAAACAATTGGTACCTGATTGAAATTCTTGTTTTAATCTATTTAAGAAGCGAAAGCCCTGACGTTCTGAATATTGGATCAAAACATCGATTTGTGCAGGCAATTCCAGGCTTCTTTCAATCCTAAAGTGGTCTGGCCTCATTTTCTTCCCTTTATTTATTTCACGATGACCCTATGCTTTGCTGAATTTTCTTCAACAAACTACTGTAATCCGTAGCATTCGTGTAAACTTTGCTTTTTGATTTTTACTGTGATGACAAACATGGCAACTGTTGATCTTTTTGCAATTGGTAATGCACTCATTGACCAAGAATTTAAGGTTTCAAATGAGTTTCTAACGCAACAAGGATTGCCAAAAGGTACAATGCATTTGGCCGATGGTGAAACACAGGCAAATTTATATCAAAAATTACAAGATACTCAAAGCTACAAGGGCCAAGCCAGTGGTGGTTCAGCTGCGAATACAACCGTTGCTTTTAGTGCCTTAGGTGGTACTGCATTTTATGGTTGCCGTGTAGGGAATGATGAACTCGGTCGCATTTATCTCGATGGCTTAAACGAAGCAGGCATCAAAACCACAACACAATCAATCAGTGAAGGCGTTACAGGTACTTGTATGGTGCTGATCAGCCCAGATTCAGAACGTACCATGCAAACCTATCTTGGGATTACCGCTGAATTATCCGACGAGCAAATCGACCTTGAACCGCTTAAAACCGCAAAATGGCTGTATATTGAAGGTTACTTATCAACCAGCGATACCGCACGTGTTGCAGTTAAGCAGGCACGTGAACTGGCTAAAGCACACGGCGTTAAAATTGCATTATCACTCTCCGATCCTGCAATGGTGCAATATGCACGTCAAGGTTTGGTCGAACTCTTAGATGATGGTGTAGATCTGTTATTCTGTAATGAGCAAGAAGCGCTCATGTTTACCGAAACAGACAATCTTGATGCGGCAATTGAAAGCCTAAAATTAAAAAATCAACATATTGTGATTACACAAGGCGCTAAAGGTGCTGTGATTGTTGATCAAGTACACCATTTCCATGTCAATGGTCGTACAGTTGAAGCCGTAGATACCAATGGTGCTGGCGATGCATTCTCTGGTGCATTTTTATATGCAATCAATGCTGGTTTAAGCTTGGAAGCTGCAGCACAACTTGCTATTTTGATCTCAAGTGAAGTGGTTGCTCAATATGGACCACGTTTAAGCGTGGACAATTACGCTAAACTCTTTGAACAATTCCAAAAAGCTCAACAGGAATGTGCATAACATGGAAAAGATTTGCATGACTGAAGAAGTCCCTGAACGTGAGTCTCGTGCATACGACACCATGAAAGGGACCACGATTTTTATTACTCAAAAAGATGGCAGCTTCTATGCCTATCAAAATGTTTGCCCACACTTGCAAACTGAACTTGAGTATTTAGAAAATCAGTTCTTGGACCAAGATAAAGAATATATTCAATGTTCTACTCATGGCGCACTATTTTCAGTCGAAACAGGTGAATGTATTTCAGGCCCATGTCTAGGTGAATTCCTTGAGAAAGTAAATTTGGAAGTCCACTCAGATGGTGGTATCTATATTGATTAAGCCCTAGATCATGAATTCTGCGATGACTGAGTTTTTCCTCAATTACTATCTGATGCCATTTCATATGAGTGTCGTGGCTTTAATTGTGCTCAGCATTGCAGAAACCATCGGGATTGTCATTGGCTTAAGACCAAGTCAATTGGTTCAAAAGCTCACCCCAGATTGGTTACTGAATTCACCTCTACTCGACGCGAAATTTTCTAAATACCTGATCTTTGTTTTTTTACTGATTAATTTTAGTTTTGCAGGCTATTTTCTGGAACTGTCGTTCTTTGCTTTGCAGCACTACTTCATTTCACCTTACTATTTATTTGTTCCAGCACTGATCATCGATATTTTCTTTACCGTATTTATGATTCACTGCCTAGATCAGGTGATCAAACCCAAAGTCACTCATACCCATACCAATTTGGTTGGTCGGTTAGCCACAATCTCAACTGGAAATGCGCGCCCTGGTTTCTCAGCTCAGGCACGTGTGCGTGATGAGTTCGGACAACTCTATTATGTACAAGTTGAACCTGAGTACGGTGAATTGGAATTACAGTCCCAAGTGTTGTTAATTAGCCAAAAATCAAACTCACACTATCTGGCGAAAAAAATATCTCTCTCAAATAACTTATTCGCACCAGACTGATTTTTGTCTCAAAATTGCGATTGAGTAGAGAAAAACAGTAATTTTTACATTTTATTACAAATATATCCTGCAAAAGTTTTGAATTTAGCTCTTCCCTTCTTGTTGTTTTCATGATCTCACTGGCACAAAAAACACAACAGTGATACCTATCACATTTTTTAGAATAATCTCTACCTATACACTAGGTTTTGTAGAGACTTCATTGTAAGAATTATTTAATTATGTAATTAAAACGATAAGTCACTGTATATATTATTAATTTTATATTCATACTATTTTAGTTGGTTTAATATTTATTTAATTCAGTATAAACCTTATCTTTTTAATCAGATTTAAAAATATAAATACAACCGTTTCAATCAGATTTAAAAATTAATCCAGATTATTTTAGTTGGTTAAAATAATTATTTTAAATATTTTAACAAAAATAGAATATCCATATGATTTAAAACAAATATTTAATTTTAAATTATTTAAAAATACTAAAGGTTTATTTTCAATGAATTTTATTTAATAATGTTTTACATCTTCTTTAAATATGAGGCTAGGTTCTATGAACACGAGTTCTCAAGATCCAAATCGGCGACTCATCAGAGAAATCACGATTATTCTTATTATTAAAGTTGTACTTCTCTTGGTGATTAAACACATCTGGTTTGATGCGCCAACGATTCCAAAAGATTTTAACAATGAAGTTGCCGAGCGTATTGCTGGCGACATGTCCAAAACTCAGGAGACACGTTGATGATTTCTGAAAGCGTGGTCGATCTTTCGCGGTTCCAATTTGCAATGACCGCAATGTATCACTTTCTTTTCGTCCCTCTAACTTTAGGTCTAGCTTTTATTCTTGCCATCATGGAAACCACCTATGTGATTTCAGGCAAAGAAATTTATAAAGATATGACCAAATTCTGGGGGAAACTCTTCGGGATTAACTTTGCCTTAGGGGTAACCACTGGTCTGACTATGGAATTCCAGTTCGGTACCAACTGGGCTTATTATTCTCACTATGTAGGCGATATTTTCGGGGCACCGCTTGCAATCGAAGGCTTAATGGCTTTCTTCCTAGAATCCACCTTTATTGGTTTATTCTTCTTTGGCTGGGATCGTCTATCTAAAGTACAGCACTTAGGTGTAACTTGGTTGGTGGCGATTGGCTCGAATATGTCTGCCTTGTGGATTCTCATCGCCAATGGTTGGATGCAAAACCCAGTCGGTGCTGCATTTAACTACGAAACCATGCGTATGGAACTGGTGGACTTTGGTGCGCTGATCTTTAACCCTGTGGCGCAAGTCAAATTTGTACATACGGTTTCTGCGGGTTATGTCACTGGTGCAATCTTTGTACTCGCCATCTCAAGCTATTACTTATTAAAGAAACGTGATTTACCTTTTGCACGCCGCTCATTCGCCATCGCTGCAATCTTCGGTTTAGCCTCAACATTATCTGTAATTCTACTCGGTGATGAATCTGGTTATGAACTCGGTGATGTTCAAAAAACCAAACTTGCTGCAATCGAAGCAGAATGGCATACCGAGCCTGCACCTGCTGCATTCACCTTATTTGGTCTCCCAAATCAGCAGGAAATGCGTACCGACTATGCAATTAAAATTCCTTATGTGATGGGGATTATTGCAACACGTTCTACCGATAAAGAAGTAACGGGTTTACGTGACTTGATGAAAGAACATGAAGTACGTATCCGTAACGGTATGGTGGCCTATAGCGAGTTAGAAAAACTGCGTGCAGGTGACCGTTCTCCTGACTTATTGGCTTCATTTGAGAAAAATCAAAAAGACTTAGGTTATGGCCTACTCTTGAAAAAATATTCTCCAAATGTGGTTGATGCGACTGAAGAACACATCCAAGCTGCAACTAAAGATACTATTCCAAACGTCGCGGCACTGTTCTTCTCTTTCCGTGCCATGGTTGCTTCTGGCTTCCTCATGCTGTTGTTATTCCTGTTCGCGACGTGGGCTGTGGCAAAACGTAATGCCGAAGATAAACCTTGGTTACTCAAATTTGCTTTGTTTGCTCTCCCTCTCCCATGGATTGCAGCTCAAACAGGTTGGTATGTAGCTGAAGGTGGTCGTCAGCCATGGTCGATTGGTGAAATCTTACCAACACACCTCTCTGCATCAAGCGTCAGCGCTGGTGATGTGTGGGGCTCGATTATTGCGCTTGCAGCGTTCTATACCGTACTACTCATTATTGAAATGTACTTAATGATCAAATTTGCTCGTTTAGGTCCAAGTTCTTTGCATACTGGTAAATATCATTTTGAAAAACTAGAAGCAAAAACTGGGGAGGCTCAATCATGATCGAATATGAACTCCTAAAAATTATCTGGTGGGTGCTCGTTGGTGTACTACTGATTGGCTTTGCACTTACCGATGGTTTCGATATGGGCTCAATGGCACTGATGCCATTTGTAGGTAAAACTGACTCTGAACGCCGTGCTGCAATCAATACCATCGCACCACACTGGGATGGTAACCAAGTCTGGTTTATTACAGCAGGTGGTGCACTGTTTGCTGCTTGGCCAATGGTCTATGCAGTTGCCTTCTCTGGCATGTATTGGGCCTTATTACTGGTGCTATTTGCCCTGTTCCTGCGACCCGTCGGTTTCGACTATCGCTCTAAATTAGAGAATACCCAATGGCGTACCTCTTGGGACTGGGGCTTATGTATCGGTGGTGCTGTTCCAGCGCTGGTGTTTGGCGTAGCATTCGGTAACTTGTTCCTCGGCGTACCCTTTAGCTTAGATGACACGTTACGTTCGCAATATACTGGTAGCTTCTTTGCACTATTGAATCCGTTTGCACTGATTTGCGGTATTGTCAGCCTATCAATGCTATGTGCGCATGGCGGTGCTTGGTTGATGCTACGTACCGATGGCAATTTGCATAACCGTTCTGCCAAAGCAACACAAATCATGGCAATCGTGTTCCTTGTGTGCTTCTTGGCTGCGGGTGCATGGTTATTGTTTGGCAATATCTCAGGTTATAGCTATGCAACTGCGGTCAATACCAACGCTGCGCTGAATCCGCTTGCGAAAGATGTGGTGACCAATGCCAATCATGGTTGGTTAAACAATTATACAACGTATCCGATCACCATGGCTGCACCTATCGCTGCGATCCTCGGTGCGCTATTGGTCATTGTCAGTGCAGCGAAACATAAAGCGGCTGTGAGTTTTACTGGTACAAGCCTGATGATAGTTGGTGCAATTCTCACTGCTGGTTTTGCCTTGTTCCCATTCTTATTACCATCAAGCATTGATCCAACTTCAAGCTTGACCATGTGGGATGCTGTTTCTAGTCATAAAACCCTTGGGGTAATGACCGTTGCTGCATGTATCTTCGTTCCTCTCATTTTGATCTATACCTCTTGGTCATATTACAAAATGTGGGGTGTCATCACCAACAAACATATCGAAGAAAATTCACATAGTTTGTATTAATTAGGAGATATGACATGTGGTATTTTGCATGGATTCTAGGCGTCTTGATGGCATGTTTCGCAGGTGTACTCAGTGCACTGTATATCGAACATCATCAAGATTTAGATGAGGAATAATAGAATGGCTGAAGCAATGACAACACCGAAGAATAGTAAAGCGCAAGTACTTGCAATGACCATTTCGTTTTTGTTGGCATTGCCGCTTGCTGCTATTTTACTGGTCCATCCATCGCTGATGTTGGATGCCAACGGACATTACAATCATAGCTTGCTGATGTTGGTGATGATTGGGATTTCTGGTGGCTTCGTGCATGGGGTTGGGTTTATACCAAGGTTCTGGTTATGGAAATGGTTATTTAGTCCTTATATCGCTTGGCCATTAATGGTGTTGGGCTATTTTATTTGGATTGGAAATTAACCCCTTACACCGACCATAAAAAAAGCTGCCCGTTAATCTGGCAGCTTTTTTTATTTACGAGACACTCAAAGCTAAAAAATTTGATCAAGCTTAAACTGACTCATTCTGCCTTACTCGATGTTTGAGCTTGCTCAACATTTTCAGACTGATCAATTTGAGCCTGTTCAGTGTGATCAATAGCTGTTGCATCAGAAAACTCTTCAGTATTTTGCTCTACCTGCTTCGGTGTATCTGTTATTTGCTGATACTTTGACACTGCACTTTCTTTTAAGTTCTGAACTTGCTCACTCTCCAAAATGCGTTTACTTGTATCTAATGCTTTATTGGCAAGTGCTTTTGAACCATCAACTAAACTGGTTTTTGCTGAACCCAAAAGTGCTGTTAAATGCTCAGCACTATCGGTATGAAAATCTTTTAGAATGTGTTGTTCCGTATTTTCAACTGAAAAATCCAAATAGGGTGCTTCAGAAAATTTGAGTGCATTCGCAATAAAAACAGTTGGGATAGAACCTCGTTTGGTATTGTATTCTCGAACGTAATGGTTAAACGTTTCGCGTTGATGACCAATCTCATCTTCAACAGCTTTGATACTTTGCATTAAACTTTGATATTGTTCGTTTGCTTTAAGATCTGGGTAACGCTGAACTAGACCCTGAATTCCCATCAAAGCCACCTGAGATTCACGCTGCCCAGAAACAATCTCGTTTGCCTTGGTTGCATCTTTAGAAATAGTCAGATGCAAGAGTTGCTCCCCATCTTGATAGTTCTTTACCACATCAATTAACTGATTAATCAGATTCACTTTCTTTTGCAAAGATACAGAAATATTTGAAAGACTTGATTTAATAAACTCTGCTTTCGCTTGCAAACTATTATATGCTTTGAATAGCAGATAAATCACAATTAAAACAACAAACAATACAATCCAAAACATACCACCCTCAATCTATTTTCTCATTATTTAAAATCATGCAAAATATTCCATCAATTGAATCAATATTTTAAATTTTCATGATCATCTTAAATAAAGCAAAGGGATAAAACCATCTCAAACATGAGCACTGTATCAAGTCTGTTTAATTTCAGAGTGATTAACAAAATCAGCATAAATACCTGTATTAACAAATGCTTAAGTCATTAAAAAAATCAAAAAACAAGACTTTTTCCAGCCAAAATTAATGCAAAAAAGTCCCATAATGTAAAATAAAATCTAACTTAATATTTTTATCTACTGCTATTTTTATATAAAAGGCTGCCAAATTTGAAAGCCTTTTTTTATGAGCACCTATAGGATTTCACCACTGGCTTCGATTTCAGAACCATTCGTTTTTGTTCTATTCAGGCAATATTCTGTGGATTGAAACACGCCTGCGTAAACAGAAGAATGAACCTACCAGCACCACAACAGCGTAAAGATGTCATGTTTATTGCCAATCTGACCATAGGTGCTTGCTTAGGTTGTATGTTAGCGATATTTACCAGTATGTTGATTGGTTGATGGACCCATATCATACCATTGCAATTACAAAGTCATAACTATGTATTTATGTATAGCTACTATTTAGCATTTGTTGCTTGTATTTCATACAGTTTTATTATTGGTGCAGCAACGGCTTTAGCTCAACTGTTCTTCGCCATTGCGCTTGTTTTATTACTGATTCCTGCGACTTCTCTACTTGCCTATGTGTTTCCAATTCAAGGACTTTGGTATTCAACAGCTCATTTGATTTGGATTGATATCGTTGCTTTGGTATTTGCTTTAATATTTATACGTTTTTATCAACAAGCCAGAGAGCGTGCTCAAGCTACACCAGTTGGTTCAATTTGGTCTACGCAAAAAAGTTGACCAAGTACCATCGCTTACTGAAAACCAAGCATAACCTCCTGTTCTTAACGCCATGATTGTTCCAATTCATCATGGCTTTTTTATGCATTAAAGAGATTTTTTCATTTCAATCAGTTGAATAGGTACAATGGGTTGCCCTACATCAGCCTCAATTGGATATTCGCTTTTCCGTCCCGTTATTTGGTAACCACGGCGCTGATAATACGCCAACAGTTCAATACGAACATCCAGAACATGCATGACTAAATCACGAATCTTTGGATAATTTTGTGCAATATATAACTCCGCATAATTGAGTAATTCACGCCCATAGCCTTGATTCTGTATGCTTGGATCAATCGCAAAAGTACCTATCTCTATACAATCAGCATTCAAGCTTAATCCAATGCAGGCAATAATCTCATCATTACCTAGTTCACCCACCAATAATTCGAAATTTAGTTGCTGCAATATTTGTTCTAATTGAACTTTACAAATGCGATCGCCTTGTACATACGCTTTTTCAGTTGTCCAACTACGTTCTGATTGTTCTCTATAAGCGATATTAATCAGCTTAACCAATTGTTCCAAATCACTATTCTTTGCTGTTCTAATCTTTAAAGACATTTTTATTTTATTCCACACAAAACAAAGCCGATGAAAACATCGGCTTTGTTATTAAATTTTAGATTAGTTTGTTTGACCAGCTAACCAAGCCATAAATTTTTGGCGCTCAGCTTTAGATGCTTTCTGCCACAATTCTGCCAATTGTTGATCTGTGGTTTTTGCTGTACCGGCTGCCGCTGCTGTTGTTACCGCTACAGGCGCAGTTGCAACTACTTGTGCTGTGGTTCCTGCATAAACAGGTGCAGGTTGATTCGCAGCATTATTCTTATTCTTTTGGGTTAAATCCAAAGTACGGCTTAATAAATTACTGCCAGTAAACCATGGCTGTGCTTCATTATTTGCACCTGTTTGCTGTACCACCAATTTTTTATTTTGATCATACAAAGCAACAGTAGGTTGATCTGCATACTTCTTTGCGGCATCGAAGTTTTTAGGTGCATTGACCAAACCTAGACTATAAGACTGATTGTCTTGTAAATCTGGTGCTTGAATGGTCACAACGCCTGATTTAACGATGTCATGTTCACCATTTAAATGCTCAAAATATTCACGATAGCGAACATTAACAGTTAAATTGCCTGGATCTACTTGATAGTTATTCTTCTTTGATGGAATTAATCCACTATTTACTTCTTGACCATTTACAGCAAGAATCACGATTTCTTCAGGGGCAGTAATAGTGACTGCAGAAAAAACTGAACTACTTAATAATAAACCGAAAGCAGCAACACCAACTCTTAAAGACATTAGACTCTTCTCAGTATAAACAATTTATGAAATCGTAAGCACTATGCTCCGCGATTATGACCATTTTATGACAAAAACCAAAACTGTCTATTGCAACAATTCGGCTTATTTAAGATATATACATCATATATATGGCAAAAGAAAATGACTTTATCTAACATTTTGTTTTGTAAAATAAAAATAACAAATTTTTCTTGTGCCTGCAAAATTCTGACAAAACTGTTAGTTGTCATAAAGCCAAACTATTGTTTTACTGGATCTTCTACAGATAGCTTAATCAAATCTTTTGTGTGCCTGGCGAATTAGTTCATCATATTCATCTGATGTTAGATCCTTCCGTCGATAGATATATATTTCTTTCTCTGAATTAAAACAAAATTTTGTACTGCACCAAAATATTTCTTCAGTCATTGATTCAACGTTGATGAAAGTAAACTTGCTATCATTTAAGTTTGCAAAGAAAACAGATTGCATCATTGAGCCTCAAAATTTCACGTTAAATAGGTTTTTAGACCTTCCAAGCACCTTAGTAAATCCTTAGATTCTTTCTAAAAGAATAGATTTACAGAAAGTTTTCTTCCAAATATTTATCTGGTTAAACAAAAAAATCCCATCAAAAAATTAATCTGATGGGCAAAAGGGGTTCAATTTCAGTCATGTCAGTCTCAACTAAACCCATCGTACTGTAATCAGCTCAAAACAGTACGACTTGTAGAATTTAATAAATAAAATTTGAGCCAACAAGCGTATTTCAAAGAATCTGACAATTACAGAACAATGATTACTGAATGTTTACAGCAATAGTTTTGCCAATAAAAAGCCCCATCAGTTGCAGGGCATAAAAGAAAACCTCCCGAAGGAGGCTTTCTCTTTTTATTGGTTTTTCCAAAAGGCAAAATTTATCGCCCTGTCATATGCTTGCTCTTGTAATTCTGTATATACAAAGAAATGCTGCTCTTCTTTGGTTATAGGATTAATAAGTTTCATTGGTATATAACTATGAGTATCTAAATCATTGGGATCAACATCGAATGTATCTAACTGCTGTTCTCTCCACTCACCACTTAAAACACCACCAACACAAAGCCATTTAGCTGAATTGCCTGTCATATATCACCCTTATAGTTGGTGATAATTTATACCACAGAAAAGCAAAAAGCCCATCTTTTGATGAGCTTTGCCGTTAACTAACTTATTCCCCAATTGGGATTGAGAATTTAAGTTGATTATTTCTCTGATCCAATGGCACCGGATTATGTTTTGCAATTCTTTGCTGATAATCTTTTTCAGAAATTAAACCTCTATTCTTCGCCTTCAAAATTGAGTTGAACTGTTGCTCATGTCCTTGTGCATTCAAAGCATCGAAATGTCTATGTTCCAGATAATATTGGGACCTATCATGAGGACTCATATTAGATGTATGCTGTTGTGCTACGTGCGCTTGCTCTAATTCATAATTACGTTGATTGACACGATCTTGTTCTTGTTGCTTCATCGACTCAAAGAAATCAAACTGTTCACTACTTTTAACCTCTTTATGAGACTCATCATTATTTAGAATTAAAAGTGATTTATCTTTGCTGAAGATATCATCTGCACTATACACCGAACCACAAATTACCGTACTTATAAGAAGAATTACTAATTTTTTCACCAAAAAAACTCAACACAAAATAAATAAAGACAAGTGTATATTTTATTATTTACTCACTATTATTTCAAATTAAATATTAAAAACAAAAACTTATGATTACTATAAAAAATCATAACCCTTTTACTAAAGATCCATGATGATGTAATTCTTATAATTTTTTACTTCATAAGTGAAATAAATTTCCCATAAAAAACCTCCCGAAGGAGGCTTTCTATTTCTTGATTCAATTAAAGATCAGTTCCAATAAACACACTCGAAATAAAGAATTCCGCTTCTTCATCATCAGTTGAATCAAACTCTACCTCAAGGTGAATGACTTCCGCACCAGTCTTGTCTTTGAATTCTGCAAATTTCTTCTCAAGGAAATCTGAAATCTCATTTTCTAATGTTGCTCGTTCTTGGCGATATTGTTCTATTGCTTCTTTCATGATGAATTCCTATTAATCTGAACAACCATAAAAGCAAACTATTATGAAAATAACAAGACAACAAAAAAGCACTTTAAAGTGCTTTTTTAAAAGTAATCTTTGAAACAACTCTAGCAATCATATTATTTATTCTCAACACCTCTTTGTGCAAATCTTTGATAACATCTAAACCCAATACTTTGCCCTATAAATTTTCCATTTAAATCAATCTTTTAAACTAAATGATCTACAATCATTCTTTTTCTATTACCCTCTAACTCAGCATTTTGGATTACCAGTTCTCGCAAAGTATGTACAATGCTGCCCATTTCGTCAGTACTACTTGAAACTCCATTCGTAGAAATAAAAAAAGAGCACTATACACAGTGCTCTTTTTCGCTACCCGTTTTAACTTAGTTAAAAGTTTTGAAACGTGCAGAATCATCCATATATGTTTTCTCGCCTGCCGCTGCTTCGATTGAACCGAATACAAGCTGAGCACGTAATTTCCAGTTTGCTGGAATATCAAAAGTTTCTGCAACTTCTGCATCAACAATTGGATTGTAGTGCTGTAATGATGCACCCACACCAATTTCAGATAAAGCAGTCCATGTTGCGAACTGAGCGATTGCACTTGAATGTTCTGACCATACTGGGAAGTTATCAGCATATAATGCGAATTGCTCTTGTAAGCCTTTTACAACATCTTGATCTTCATAGAATAACGCTGTACCAAAACCAGCAGCAAAGCTATCAATTTTTGCACTTGTATTTGCAAATGCTTCTGCTGGTACCATTTTACGCAAAGTTTCACGTACGATTTCCCAGAATTTAACATGAGAGTTGCCATACAAAGTCACAACACGTGAGGTTTGCGAGTTGAATGATGATGGGCTGTGTTTTACCGCTTCACGGATGGTCTCTTCAATTTTAGTTTGGTCAACTGTAAGGTTTTTACCAATCGCATAAATGGTACGGCGTGATTTAATGCTATTTAAGAAGTTGCTCATGTTGTTATTCCTACCTTTGTGCCCTTTGGGGCGTTATCTTGGATTGAATGTAGTGTATAACGACGCATTTTTTAGGAATAGTCTAAAAAACATGACAGATCGTTTTATTTTTGAAAAAGTCTTATTTTTTATTCGAAATAAAAAACTCCACATGTCGTGGAGTCTTTTTTAACACAATTTAATTACTTATCGGTTTCAAATAATGCAGCAACGAATGATTTAGCTGAGAAAGGACGTAAATCATCAATCTTCTCACCCACACCGATATAACGAATCGGCACATGGGTACGACTTGCAATATTAAATAACACGCCGCCTTTTGCTGTACCATCAAGCTTGGTAATGGTAATCCCAGTTAAGCCAACCGCTTCATCAAACAGCTGAACTTGGTTAATTGCATTTTGCCCCGTACCAGCATCAACGATGAGCATAATTTCATGTGGCGCAGTTGCATCAATCTTTTGCATCACACGCTTCACTTTTTTCAGCTCTTCCATCAAGTTGGCTTTATTCTGCAAACGCCCTGCAGTATCCGCGATCAAGACATCAATGCCTTTAGCACGCGCACTTTCAAAAGCATCAAAAATAACCGAAGCACTGTCTGCACCGTGACCTTGAGCAACCACAGGGATGTCATTACGCTCACCCCAAATTTGCAGTTGTTCAGTCGCTGCCGCACGGAACGTATCACCTGCAGCAAGCATGACTTTCTTGCCTTCGCCTTGTAAACGCTTCGCCAATTTACCAATGGTTGTAGTTTTACCCACGCCATTTACACCGACCATGAGAATCACATAAGGCGATTTGTTAGGATCGATATGCAGTGGTTTAACACGCGGTGCGAGTAAAGCGACTAATTCTTCTTGCAGTGCTTTGTACAACGCATGGGAATAGATCAAATCACCACGAGCTGTTCTTTCAGTCAAATTGGCAATAATGGTTTTGGTTGCATCTACACCAATATCGGCAACCAACATTTGTTCTTCAACTTCTTCTAATAACTCGTCATCAATCTCTTTGCCACCAATCAGGATATTGACCATACCATCGGTGAAACTACGACGTGTTTTAGTCAAACCATCTTTCATGCGGCCAAAGAATCCCGTAGCTTGGGTTTCTTCTTCAACAACAGGTGCTGTTGCTGCAATTGTTACAGGTGCTGGCGTCTCAACTGTAGTTTTTACAACTGGCTCATCAATAATGGGAACATCGACAGCAGGTAAATTCGGTAATGTGACATCATCATCACCAATGTCAGCATCTATCAAGAATTTATTTTGCATATTCGATTGCTGTTGCATGTCGATTCCTTGAGAATAAAGCAGCTTTAAAAAAGACGGTCAGTCTAGCATAAATTGATTTCGTTTTCCCGACCGTGACAAGCCATTCATTTATCAATAGAAATGAGTCGTTTAAAACTCACTCATCTTCTTTTGCCATTGCGGGATATTGTTTAATACGATTAGATTCAAATTGGTAAGCATTTAAAAGCTTTAGATAATCTACACGTCGAATTTTAGCCTGCTCCAAAGTATCTTCGGCCAAATGCTGTGTTCTTGGATGGCTGGCCTGTTGTGCATACTGAACAACTTTTTGGTACTGCGCTGTGTTAATTGGACGTTGCAATGCGTTATACGCAAGTATAAAAATAGACAAAATAATAATACCGACCAAAACATTGTAAAATTGGTCCAACTTAAATCCTAATTTGGATTGCATAACCTTATGTTTAAAAATTATAGACAACATAATCTACCTCGAATTAGAGGTAGTGTAAGTCTCTGATTCGCTAAGGACAAGCACAACGTTCAATAAGTCACAATTCCACAACTTATTGAACGCACACTACTTTAGCAATGATTAACTGACTAATGTACGAACGAAGGAAAAGTACAAAATAAATGCAATGATGACTAAGGTAATAAAAATGGCAAACATCCCTACACCACTTTCAGCATCTGCAGGATGTAAGTCATCATCATCGGCAATATTTTTCAACTCTCCATCATAGATCCGATAAAACTGATCTTTTTGTTCAGGACTTAAATGACTGGCAAAGTCATACACGCGTTTACGTTGTGCTAAGCAGTAATCACCCAAGTGAATTTCTTGATGGAAAATGGCTTCATCAAGTAATTGACGATGATGATGAGCTAACGCAATAATTTGACTTTCTAATGGTGGAACATCCACAGTTACGCCATCAATGACATTGGACATGTTATTCTCCTTTTCTATTATTCTCACTTTGATTTTACTTAAAATTATTTGCGACAAATGTTTAATCGTGTAAGATTTTATTTACGTAATGACACCGAATATATTTGACAATTCAATCAATTTTGTCATAATAATTTAACAAATCTAAGTTAAAGTAGTTTAAATTCAAAGTAGAGTAACTTTGAATAGAATTTGCGGTAATCATAATTAAAATAAGGAGTTATATATGATTCAACAATTTACACACCATGAACTAGAGCATGTATATGCAAATGCGGTAAATACAATTCAATCGCAAAAAAACTTCCAAGATGCAGTGAAAGAGCTTGAAGAAGTAGCTAAAGCAGGTCACGGTAAAGCGGCATTATTTTTAGCAGAGTTGTATTATCAAGGCTTCCGAGTAGAACGTGATTCCTTGAAAGCACAGTATTGGCAGAAGATGGCAACCTTACAAGCATAATGAAACGTCACTTAGGTGGCGTTTTTTAATACCTGCATAAAACGAATCAACATGGTTCTTTCATATTCCTAACTTGCGCTGTGCCAAAGCTTAATCGCTTTGTCTTGCTCAGGTGGCGTTTTTTAATACCTGCATAAAACTAATCAACATGGTTCTTCATATTTTGACTTACGCTGCAGTAAAGCTTTAACCGCTTGGATGAGATACCTACAATATTTGCTTACGATTTAGATCAATTGTTTAAACATAACTGCCATCTATCTTTCTTATAATAAAACATAAGTTTAAGAATATTAGTTTAATAACATGTATCGTTTTAGCCATTTCCAACCAGTCTCACGTGAGTTGATGTTTAAAATTTCAATTCTAAAAACAATGATGTATTGTGGCGTTCTTTGGGGTTTATACCATCAGGGTTGGGCAATCAAATCGGATCAAGATGGTCACGTATTCCCCTTTTGGCTAAACGGCGTACAAGCTCATCGCTATGCTAAAGCACACTGGAAAAACTACACACCACGTAAGATTACGCCGAAAGATTTCCATGAGTCCTTGCTTCCAACTTTAACCCGTTTACAAGTTGAACCTGCTTTATTTAACTCTTCACATCGTAAATTTAAACTTTCAACTCAGCAAATGCAGCATTTCTTCTTTATGCCACATCAATCAGCAGTGACGGTTTAATTATTCTCTCTATTCCAATGATGACTTTTTAGACACTCATGAAGAAAAGTTATCATTGGAATGAAATTAGGGCTTTGCATTTAAAAAAAATACCGTTAAGTTAAATGAAAATGACAATACAACACAGGTGGATAAACAATGACAATCGTTGCTCAAGTCATCAAGAATAAAGCAGTACAATCAATTTTCACCATTTCACCCAATGCGACTGTACTTGAAGCAATTAAAATTATGGCAGAAAAAGGTGTTGGTGCTTTAGTCGTTGCCGAAGATGAGAAAGTCGTTGGAATTTTCTCTGAACGTGACTACACCCGTAAGATTGCTTTAATGGAACGTTCTTCAAACAACACCCCTGTTGCTGACATTATGACGGCCAAGGTCATTTCTGTAGGTTTAAACCATACTGTCGAAGAATGCCTTAACCTTATGACTGACCGTCATTTACGCCATCTACCTGTGCTTGATCAAGAAAAGTTAGTTGGATTCATCTCTATCGGAGACTTAGTTAAAGCTGCGATGGATGATCAACGTATTCTTATTGAGCAGCTTCAACAATATATTTCTGGCTGATACCCCATACAAATAAAAAAAAGGGCAAATGAATTGCCCTTTTTTTATTCAATCTACAACGATTATGCTTTTAAAAAGTTTTGAATCACAGGAACAAGACGTTGTAATAACTCATCAGCCTGTGCTTGTGTCATGTTTAAGGGTGGCAATAAACGTACCACTGAACCTGCCGTTACATTGATAATCAGCTTATATTCATCACGTGCAATCGCAACCAGTTCAGCACAGTCTTTTGGCAGCTGAATTCCAATCATCATGCCAAAGCCACGCACTTGAACGTTATAATCGGCCAATTGTGCTCTGAGTTGATCAACAATATAGGCACCCACTGTAGCAGCATTCTCAACTGCATTTTCTTTTTCCAGAGTATCAAGCACGGTATATACCACACGTGAACCTAACACTGTTCCACCATAAGTTGAACCATGGCTACCTGCACCCAGTAAACCGACTGCTTTACCTTGTGTCATGACGGCACCAATTGGAAAGCCATTTCCTAAGCCTTTGGCTGTAGTCATGACATCAGGAATAATGCTGGTGTGTTGATAAGCAAAGTATTTGCCTGTACGGCCATTCCCTGTTTGAATCTCATCTAGCATCATCAACCAATTATGTTGATTACATAGCGCACGTACATCTTCCAAGTAACTAAACCCTTGTTGTGCGGTATTCACGCCGCCTTCACCTTGGATAGGCTCAATCAGCATGGCAACAATATCTGGATGGTTAATGGCTGCTTCTTGAATTGCCTCCACATCACCAAACGGCACACGAATAAAACCTTCAACCAACGGCGCAAAACCTTCCTGAACCTTTTTATTGCCAGTTGCAGATAAGGTTGCCAAGGTACGGCCGTGGAAAGATTGTTCCGCGACTAAAATTTTAGGGTATGTAATGCCTTGTTGAGCGCCAAATTTACGTGCAATTTTGATCGCACCTTCATTTGATTCAGCGCCACTGTTTGAAAAGAAGATCTCTTCCATACCTGAAACTGCAGCCAGTTTCTGTGCCGCAGCTGTTTGCCAAGGAATTTCATATAGGTTGCTGGTATGCACCAAAGTCGCAGCTTGTTCAGCAATCGCTTCTGCAATAACAGGGTGTGCATGTCCTAAACCGCACACAGCAATCCCCGTTAACGCATCCAAATATTCTGTACCCTCTGCCGTATATAGATACGCCCCTCGTCCTCGTACAAAGCTGATCGCTTGGCGACCATAGGTTGCCATAAGATGTGATGGTTGATCAGGTTGCACAGGAGCAAGAGTGATATTAGTCATAACAAACTCAATCTATCAGTAGTTGTGGTGAAAAAAGTTATATAAGCAAAAACTTGCGTAGATTGAAAGCCTAAAGTCACATTTATATAAGAAAAATCTTTCGCAATCCTCCGCCACGCTTTTTTTTAGGTATAATGCAAGGAGATTAGTTGAGGATCTATCTATGACGGAACAAGCGCGTGATACAGTAGCGTTAATTCGTGATCAAATTGCGAAACACCCTGTTTTACTTTACATGAAAGGCACTCCACAATTCCCGCAATGTGGTTTTTCTGCTCGTGCAGTAGAAGCACTTAGCCAAATTGGTCGTCCATTTGCCTATGTAAATATCTTGGAAAATCAAGATATTCGTGCAACTTTACCTCAAATTGCGAACTGGCCTACTTTTCCACAATTATGGATCAATGGCGAGCTCATTGGTGGTAGCGATATCATGCTTGAAATGTTCCAAAATGGTGAGTTAAAACCATTAGTTGAACAGTACAGCCCAGCACCTGAAGCATAAGCTGTTAAGCAAAAAGCCAATCAAATGATTGGCTTTTTTATTGGAAGGATTTTAATGTTGACTAAATCCAATATAACGAAATAGCCCCTCTACACCTAGATCTGCTTTATAAATGTGCATGTCGGCATAGTGTGCTTGAGTAACACTAGCAAAAATATTCATATTTGGATCTTCATGAATTTCATCTACTGACTGGGGTAAAACTTCTTCAAAACGATCAGCAATAAATTCAAAACCTAAATCCATTGCCATAAATAGCGTATGCTCACAAGGTTGAATATACTGCTCTTGATCCCAGTCTAGAACCACATGCTGACAAAAAGGACATACAATGTTTTGGGTCGCATCGACAATATTGATAAGTTGATATGACATAATACTTAAGCGAAAAAAATTTCAGCCAGTTTAAAAGAATATGACGCGCTAATCTATCTTGAAGCGGAGGATTTAGCTGATGGCGACATTAGAACAAGCAATTGCATTTGCCGCAAAGCAACATTCAGGGCAAGTAGATAAAGCTAATGCCCCCTATATTTTACACCCACTCAGAGTGATGCTGAATGTACCCAGTATGGATCATAAAATCATTGCTGTTCTGCATGATGTCTTAGAAGATACAGAAACAAGCATTGAAGATTTACAAGCTTTAGGATTCCAGGCACACATTATCGATGCAATCGTTGCACTCACAAAACAGGATGGTGAGTCTCGAATCGAAGCCGCTCAGCGCACTGTACAAAACCCTTTGGCACGTGTTGTGAAATTGGCTGATATCACTGACAATATGGACTTATCTCGAATTCCATCGCCAACCGCAAAGGATTTTGAGCGAATGGAACAATATCAGCAGGTTCGGGCTATATTGTTGGCCCACAATGTTTAATAATCACTTTTATATTCATTTAACTTAATCACAATAAGCTGGAGTTTATAGCGTAATGCTAACGGATTTAGATGATTTTTATTGCTTCGCGCTGGTAGTAGAACATGGTGGCTTTAGTGCTGCTGAACGTGCAACTGACATTCCTAAATCTAAACTCAGCCGTAGGGTTTACAATCTTGAAGAACAACTGGGTGTACGTCTAATTCAACGCAGTTCGCGTCATTTTGCCGTGACTGATATTGGAATGGATGTTTACCGACATGCACAAGTGATGATGAATGCAGCCCAAGCAGCGCATGATGTGGTCAATCATTTGAGTAGTCAGCCACGTGGTGTCATCAAAGTCAGTGTACCAGTCGATATTGCTCAAAATCAGATGGCGAAAATCCTACCCGCCTTTTTGAAGAAATATCCTGAAGTTCGGGTGCAAATGATGATCAGCAACCGCCGTATTGATGTCATCAACGAAGGTGTCGATCTGGCGTTGCGTGTTCGATCTAAATTAGATGATGATCCGAACCTAGTATTACGTCAATTTGAAGCAATTGAACAACGTCTTTTTGCCAGCCAAGCCTATTTAAATGAGTTTGGTAATCTAACTACGCCTGAACAACTGGCAGAACATCGTATTATCAGCATGGCAGAAGATCATCTCGATCAACAGTTCTTGTTGACAGGCCCTGACCATCAGCAGAAAAAAATCAAAGTAAACCCCGTGATTATGGGTTCAAATTTACTGATGCTGGCGGAATTAGCCACTCAAAACTGTGGGATCGCCCTGCTTCCCGACAGTATTGCCCAAGACTTTGTAAAAACAGGGCAACTTGTGACTGTCTTACCCGAATGGACGGCACCACACGGTATTTTCCACGCAGTTTATCCATCGAGACGCGGTCTATTGCCCGCTGTTCGTGTTTTTATTGATTATTTGGTTGAACAACTTACCCAATGCTCAACTAAAAAAAAGCGCGATTAGAAATCGCGCTTTTTTTATCGGATAACTTAAACGGCTGGATAATGTCCTGTGCCATTCGGCCATGGCGTTAATAGCTCAAAACCATCATCCGTTACAGCAACCATGTGCTCCCACTGAGCAGACAATGATTTATCTTGTGTCACCACAGTCCAACCATCATTCAGCTCTCGGACATGGCGTTTTCCAGCATTCACCATCGGCTCAATGGTAAACACCATGCCTTTTTTTAGGACCAAACCTTGACCTTTCTGACCGTAGTGCAAGATGTTCGGCTGTTCATGGTAAATACGGCCGATACCATGTCCGCAGTATTCACGCACAATGCTATAACCTTCACGCTGTGCAACAGATTGGATGGCATAGCCAATATCACCTAAAGTTGCCCCAGGTTTCACTGTATGAATACCCGCTAACATCGCTTCATAAGTGGTTTCAACCAGTTTTTTTGCTTCAGGCTTTGGCTCACCAACAAAATACATTCGGCTGGTATCGCCAAAATAACCATCTTTGATCACAGCAACATCGATATTTAAAATATCACCCTCTTGCAAAATCTTTTTCGCGGAAGGAATGGCGTGACACACTTCTTCATTGACAGAAATACAGGTCGTTTTGGTAAAACCGTGATAGCCCACATTGGCTGGAATCACCTGCAACGTATTCACAATATAATCATTACAGATATCATCTAAATATTCAGTTGAAACGCCAGGCTTGATATAAGGCCCGATCATTTCTAACACTTGTGCCGCTAACCGCCCAGAGATACGTAATTTCTCCAGATCTTGTTCAGTTTTAATGGTCACAGTAGAAGCTCTCATTCGAGATTTTCCTTATTCATCAATCAGATTAAAATCACATGCAGAAAAATTAATATGGGGACTGCATAAAGTATTTCAATATTTGTACGCCTTCCCATTGAAATCTTCAATCTATTTAAGACTAAAAGAGCATTTTATTTTTGATATTTAAATTCAGTTAGGCCAATAGGAAAGAATCTATACCCTTCTGCATTTTCGAGTTTTGGAAAGCTTTTCAACACATTAGCTTTACCATTACTAATTATATGATTTTCATCATTTCTTTTTAGTCAAAAATCAACCAAATTTCACATAAATTAGTTTCAAAAGAACGCATTTTTGTTCTAAACTTCGCACTTTTATTTTATGCCTCCCTCTTTATGAATCAACTTCGTACAGGAGATATCATTGCTTTAGGTTTTATGACCTTCGCGTTATTTATTGGCGCAGGCAATATTATCTTTCCTCCAATCGTTGCTCAGCAGGCTGGTGAACATGTCTGGCTTGCGGCCTTCGGTTTCTTAATTACCGCAGTTGGTTTGCCTGTCATTACGATTATGGCCTTATCTCGCATGAAAGGTTCAATCGAAATCATCAGCTCTCCACTTGGACGCTTCTTTAGCTTACTGCTCACCATTGTTTGCTATTTGTCTGTAGGTCCACTCTTTGCAACACCACGTACTGCAACAGTTTCTTATGAAATTGGCTTCGCACCGTATTTTGGTACATCAGGTAGCAGCCTTCTTATTTATAGTATTGTGTATTTTGCATTTGTGACTGCAGTTTCATTGTATCCAAATAAACTACTCGATACGGTTGGTCATGTACTGGCTCCTTTAAAAATCATTGCCTTGGCAATCTTAGGTATCGCCGCATTTGCGATTCCAACAGGTATGATTTCAGCTCCAGTCAACAACTATATCGCAAGTCCTGTTTCTGAAGGTTTCGTTAGTGGTTATTTGACCATGGATACCTTAGGCGCACTGGTATTTGGTATCGTAATTATTCAAGCGATCCAATCACGAGGTGTGACAGATACAAAACTGATTACCAAATATGCCATTATCGCAAGTTTGATTGCGGGTGTTGGACTCACGCTTGTCTATGTCAGCTTGTTTAAACTTGGCTTAGGCAGTCATGAAGTCGCGCCTAATGCAGCCAATGGTGCAATCATTCTGCATGCTTATGTACAACACGCGTTTGGTGATTACGGATCGTATTTCTTAACCATCTTAATTTTCCTTGCATGTATGGTAACCGCAATTGGTCTTACATGTGCTTGCGCTGAATATTTTACCGAATTGACAGGTTTATCTTATAAGTTACTTGTTTTTATCCTGACTGGCTTTTCTTTGTTGATTTCTAATCTAGGTCTAACAAAGCTGATTGCAATCTCAGTTCCTGTACTCAGTGCAATTTATCCGCCAGCGATTGTCGTGATCATGCTCAGCTTCTTCTGGAAACGTTGGAACAATCCGTCGATCGTGGTTGGATCTGTGACTGCTGTTGCTTTCCTTTTTGGTATTTTTGAAGCAATTAAAGCGGCTGGTTTTACTGCACAATTACCGACTTTTATTCAGCACTTACCATTGAACGAACAAAATCTCGCATGGTTACTCCCATCGCTGATCGTTCTTGTTTTTGCAATTGTGGTCGATCGCGTATCGGCATCTAAAGATTAAAATGATTTGTCGTTAAAATGATGTTTTACCCAAACATGATTTTAGCTATACAAGAAATGTTCTTTTATCCAACGCTCATTTTTTGTTTACGACAAATCTTTCTTTTCTTAACTTAAAGCTGACGCTGTCAAATATGCCTCAATGTCTTTATTTGTGATCTAAAAACAACTATTTCAATTGAATTAGTTGATTGGCAAACTTTTCAAAATGTAAAAATAATGGCTAATATTTTACTAAAAAATAGTATAAATCAATATAAAAAATACTTAAAAGTTATATAAATCAATACATTTAGAAATTTATTTTCAAAATAGTCACTATCCCTATTGAAATGCTCAGAAAATAGCAGTACAACTTAAAAAACAATTCAGACAAAAACACATGGTTTTGTCGTCACAACAAGGAGGGATGGAGATGTTATCAATACATTTCAACAAGCAAGTCTTCATTAACGCTCTGAAGGCAAATGATTCAATCGTATATGCAACTACAACGCTTGCCTTAATGGTCACGTTGTTATTTCAAGGCACAATTAAAGGTAATTTAAAACCCGAATATTTTGCATATGCATTGATTGTATCTCTGGCCTTTTGTATGTGGGCGATCGTTGATCGAAAGTTTCGACAGTTAAGCGCAGTGCGCCAAAAAAATTCTTTAGGAAAAATGGATGAGTGATCATCCATTTTTTAATGTAAAAATTGAGCAATAGTTCCCAATACTAAAATCCCAGTTGCACCCAACTCTACAAGAATTAAACTCAACATCATCAACGTCATACACCATGCTGGTAAAGTCCATTTCCCCACTTGATGCGGCTGTTTGAATTGATTGGTTGTATCTCTTAATAATCCATGCAAAATATAGATTAAAATCGACATCGCAAAGAAGAATAGATTTGCAACAACACAAAATAATGCGATTGAATCAGATAGAACTGTAAAAAAACTTAATGCTGCTAAAATCAAACTGGCTGCCGCGTAAAGCAGACTACTCCGATGTGCAATATCCACATAATAATGTGCTCTTGCCTGCGCTGTTTGTCTAATTTGATAATATTTCCAAACTCCAGTCAGCATCCCCACCCATAGAAAAATCCCACTAAATACAATAGCAAGCTGTGTTGCAGTATTTAAAGCGTACATAACATCCCCGAAATTAAAATATTCCTTTTGTGTGCGTATATTACATAAAATTTGACTTTTAAGTCATTTTTTAAACGAGTTTCTTTTTGGAACTTGTGTAAAGTAATACTATCCACATATAAGAGTATCTTTCTAATGAAGAGTTATGAATCTTTTTGGATGAGCTGCAAAGATGACTATCAACTTGCCGCACAATTTTATCCTGCACAAGATCATACCAAACCCTACCCAATCTTGATTTGTCCAGCGACAGGAATTACTAAAAATTTCTATCATGCTTTCGCAGAATGGCTGAGCAAACAAGGTTATAGCGTTTTAAGCTTTGATTTTCGCGGTATAGGTGAATCGCTTCATGGCCCGCTCAAGAATTCTAAGGCCAGTATAAATGACTGGGGAATTTATGATATTCCAGCCGCAATTGAGACCTTATTAGAGCGAACTCAAGCTGAAAAAGTGATTATTGTTGGGCATAGTGCTGGTGGGCAATTACTTGGGATTACTTCAAACTATAACAAGGTTGCTAAGGTTTTGGCGATCGCTGGCTCTACAGGTCATGTCAAAGGCTTGAAAGGTAAAACTAAAATCCTTGCGCCCGTTATGTTTAACGTTATTTTCCCAGTTTCCAGCTTCTTGAAAGGTTATGGCGCAACTCAATTTATTGGGATGGGAGAAAACCTCCCTAAAAATGTTGCAAAACAATGGGCTGAGTTTTGCAGTAAACCTGGTTATGTCATGAATGCAATTGGTAAAAGTATCTTCGAAGATTATCATCAGGAAATTCAATGCCCGATTACTTCTTTTTGGGCAACTGATGATGAAATCACCACCCAAGCCAATGTCAAAGACTTATTGCGCTTATACCCCAATGCACCAACCAAATTAATTGAACTGAATCCACAACAACATGGCTACAAACAAATTGGACATATGTCGATGTTTAAAAAGTCACATCAAAAGCTATGGCCCCTGATGGAAAGTGAACTTAAGCTTTAAGAAAAACATGAGTCATCACAATTTTGCACTTTACGCATCTAAACCTGTAATCCTGTTTAGATGCGTCTTTTTATCTATTTAATCTCCGAAGTTCAATTGTTATCCCTTTCATATCTCATTTTAATTTCCTACAATTCGTCCTACACACCAAATTTATGTCTAAATTGCCCCATCAAAATCTATTCAAAGCTACAAATTTTAAAATTCCATCGAAAAAATGTGATAAAGAATGTATTTATTCAACTTTTTAAAAAATTTTTATGTGCTATATTTTAACCAATTGATTAATTCAAATAGTTGTATTAGCTATTTTTTTAAGCGTTATTTATTTTATAAATATATTGATTTCGTATATTTATGACATTTTAGACAGAAAATATTATAAAAATGTCACGTCAAAAATCGTATTTTTTTTCTACAATATGATTATTCTACAAATAAGCAGTAATGCAAGGCTGTAGGACAACCTTGAAGGAAAGACGACTGGATAGTACATCATTAATAGCTGATTTATGTGAATTTTATGATGACTTATTCGTTGAGAATAAAGATAATTTCACCGTTATCTTTGAACAGATTTGTTAAAAAATGGAATGCTAAAAAAATCAGAGGATCGATTTTTTTAACAGGCAAGTTATAGACATTTCATGGAATCTAGGAGCGACTAGGAGTGGCTCCTTGTGCAAGTATAGGAAATAAGTGATGCCAAAAAAATATGCGCGTTTTTTACCTACAGCCGATTCATTTAACCTGGAAGACTTTCCTTTTTACTGGATTTCTCAAGTAAATGCTCAGTACGTTCAAAATATCGATAACGTGCTCAAAAAATATGGCTTAGACAATTCTCGTCGCCGTATTCTCATTGCCTTGCATGTCAAACCCCATGCCAGTGTGTCAGAGCTTTCCGACATGGTCATTTCCAAAATGTCGACCACAACCAAAATTGTTTATCGCCTCAAAGATGAAGGCTATATCGATACGTATTCATGCAAGGAAGATGGTCGTATCACTCGCGTCTATCTAACAGACAAAGGTCAGGAAATGATTACCAAAATTAATGATCTTACCTCAGTTATCCTCGAACAATCATTTGATGGCTTAACGCCATTGCAAATTGAAAAGACAATGGAAATTCTGCGCCATATGTTTAAAAATCTTGCGCGCTAAGCAACTGATCCCAAAAAGGCTTCCGATAGGAAGCCTTTTTTAATCTCATCAACTCAAATATTAAGCTCAATCAAACATATTCAGTTGCGGTGTTATTTTTACAATCTTTGCTTTAGGAACATGGGAACACTCAAATTCTTCTACAGGAAAACCCTGCATAAATTCATAGAGTTGATGTGGTTGTTTTAAGCTTAACCATTCATCTAAGCGCTCATGTGGAATAACCACCACTGACCGCTTTACGTCTCCCGGCTCATGGAAATCTTTCATCATCGGATGGTCTATGGCATCCATCGTAAGCATGGTTGCCGAACGGATCACCTGATCGCCCAACTTTCTGATCTCATATAAAGCCGCGATAAAGAAAGCCTTTCCATCTTTACGACGTACACCCCATCTTTGAGGCTTATTATCAATGTATTTACTTTCATAGAACTCAGAAACAGGAATAACACCAAATTTGCACTTTGAAGCCGCCTCCAAGAAACTAGGTTTCTGAAAAATAGTTTCATGTCGAGCATTATAAGTATGCTTGGAAATATTGGTATCTTCCGACCACTTTGGTACCAAACCAAACAATACTTCCCGCCACTCCAGCCCTTGCTCTGATTTAAATAGCAAAGGCGTTGTATAACTTGGGTAAACTTCTTCCCCATATTCAAATGGAATCAAAGGTAAACCAAGCTGTTGAGCTTGCTCGACTGTTAATGGTTTATAGTTGGCACACATAGTTTGTTGAGTATTTATCCTTAAAAACAAAGTTAAAAAAAGGAGGTATCAAGCCTCCTCTTTCTAATCGCATAAATTAGCCAAATAACTTTTTCATTTTTGCACTTAAACCGTGGATAAAGCGGTGCTTGGCATTGGCTTTATCGCTGGTTAAAAAGTTAATTTGAATTGACTGACGCTGTCCTTCAAAAGGTACATAACCATGCCAACCATTATCAGTCACTTTAAATGCAACCAATGTACCGGGACCCGCATCAATTTCTTCGACGTAGTCATCCATGTTCTTTTCATCATTCAAGATACGTAGACGACCTGTAGGTGCATCCCAAGACTCATTTAGATAAATAAGAATAGTCAGAAGTTTGGTTTTCGAGTCAGAATGAATGCGACCATCTTTTTGGCGTGAATAACCACGTAAGGTGATCATCATCGGATGTTCCATCACATCCACATCAAATTTTTCAGTCAAAATCTGACGGAATTCTTTGGTATCTAATGATTTTAAGAAACGATCAAAATTAGGTTTAATTTCAACATCTTCAATGTTGTAGCTACCACCCTGTTCAATCTTTGGAAAATCCTGAATAACAGCTTTCACTTCGCTGTCTATGATCGAATTTTCTACGACAAAGTAAGGATACGGCGAAGTAGAAACTTGCGCTTGTTTTAAAGCATCTAATTTTAAAATTTGTGACATCGTTATGATTCGGCTAAATGATCAAACTTCGAGAATTATAACAAAAATTTCATCAAGATGATGTTTTATCCTGTTCTAGATGAATTGGCGCACTTAAATTGAGCCTATATTTTTACAGTTAAAGTTCATACCCTGCATACCAAATAAAAAAGCCTCCGAAGAGGCTTTTTTATTTTAGATGAACTTAATCACCTGTATAACCTTTTAATTTTAAACGTGCAGCATGCAACAATGGCTCTGTATAACCAGATGGTTGCTCTGCGCCCTTAAAGATCAAATCAGAAGCGGCTTGGAAAGCAATACCATCAAAGTTTGGTGCCATTGGCGTATAAAGTGGATCGTTGGCATTTTGCTGATCAACAATCACAGCCATACGCTTAAGCACTTCTTCAACTTGTGCACGCGTTACGATACCGTGACGTAACCAGTTTGCAACGTGTTGAGATGAAATGCGTAAAGTAGCACGGTCTTCCATCAAACCAACGTTATTGATGTCTGGTACTTTAGAACAACCAACACCAAGGTCTACCCAACGAACCACATAACCCAAGATACCTTGACAGTTATTTTCAAGTTCGTTGTTTAACTCTTCCGCAGTCCAATTAGTTTCAGGTGCAAACGGTGGTGTTAACAAGTCATCTAATGACAACATGTTTTCAGCAGCCAACTCATCTTGACGTGCTTTTACATTAATCTGATGATAATGCAATGCATGAAGTACCGCACCCGTTGGAGATGGAACCCATGCACAAGATGCACCTGCATTTGGATGTGCAGTCTTCGTCGCCAACATGTCTTTCATGCTGTCTGGTTTTGGCCACATGCCTTTACCAATTTGCGCTTTACCTTGTAAACCACATGCTAAACCAATTGCCACGTTACGGTTTTCGTAAGCAGCAATCCATTTTTGTGTTTTAACTGCTTCTTTACGAACAACTGGTGCAGCTTCCATAGATGTATGGATTTCATCACCTGTACGATCCATAAAGCCTGTGTTGATGAAGATGGTGCGATCTTTCGCAGCAGCAATACAGTTCTTCAAGTTTACAGAGGTACGACGCTCTTCATCCATGATACCGATTTTGAGTGATTTTGCAGGCAAACCAATTGCTTGTTCAGCACGCTCAAATAATTCAACCGCAAATGCAACTTCTTCTGGACCATGCATTTTTGGCTTAACGATATACATTGAACCTTTACGAGAGTTTTGGTTTTCGTTTTGACCACGAATATCCGCAACTGTCAGTAATGGAGTCACTAGAGCATCCATGATGCCTTCAAACACTTCTTGACCATCAACAAGGATGGCAGGGTTTGTCATAAGGTGGCCTACGTTACGAAGCAACATTAATGAACGACCATGTAATTTAGTCGTGCCACCAATTAGGTTCTGAACAGTACGGTCTTTGTTGAGGGTACGAGTAATGGTCTTACCATTTTTCTCGATTGACTCTTGTAAGTCACCTTTCATTAGGCCTAACCAGTTACGATAGCCTTCAACCTTCTCTTCAGCATCAACCGCAGCAACAGAATCTTCCAAATCCTGAATGGTTGTAACCGCAGCTTCAAGTGTTAAATCTTTCACACCAGCAGCATCTGTCTTACCTACTGGGCTGTTGGCATCGATTTCGATAATCACATGCAAACCATTATTTAATAAAACAATCTCAGTTGGGCTTGCAGCTTCGCCATTGAAACCAACAAATTGTGATTCATGTGCCAAAGAAGTGGTTGAACCATCTTTTAAGGTTACAGCTAAACCATTATTCACCACTGCATATTGAGTTGCATCTGCATGCGAACCTTGAGCCAATGGGAAAGTTTGGTTTAAGAAATCTTTTGCGAAAGCAATAACTTTATCGCCACGAACTGAATTATAGCCTTTGCCTTTCTCTGCACCGCCTTCTTCAGAAATTACGTCCGTGCCATACAGCGCGTCATATAAAGAACCCCAACGTGCATTAGCAGCATTCAAGCTATAACGTGCATTACGTACAGGTACAACCAATTGTGGACCTGCCAATAAAGCAATTTCTTCATCCACATTTTCAGTTGTTACTTGAAAGTCAGCAACTTCTGGAACCAAGTAGCCAATTTCAGTTAAGAATGCTTTATAAGCATTTAATTCAAATTTATTATTGCGGTGCCATTCATCAATCTTTGCTTGAAGATCATCACGCTTAGCCAATAATGCTTTGTTCTTTGGGCTAAGGTCTACAACGACTTGCTCGAAGTTTTTCCAGTAAGTTTCACTATCTAAACCAGTGCCTGGTAAAGCTTCATTTTCGATGAAATCGTAAAGTTCTTTAGCAATCGCTAGCTTGCCTTTTTGAATACGTGCAGTCATTGTCTTTCCTGATGGTGCTAACTTTTTATAACAAGAATTCTAGTATACTGATTTATACTAGCCTGAATAGTAATATCACATTCCTAAATAGTAAGCATTTTCCCCATTAGAAGTATTGACAAACACAAATTTTTATACTTATCAAAATATCAAATAATGAGTTTTTTACTATCTTTATGCGACACACTCCCTTTTTCAAACTCATCTAGTTATAGCAAAATTTGACCAAGAATAAAGCCTTATCCATGTAAGTTTATAAAAAAAGGCATTCCGAAGAATGCCTTTTCATTTATGAAGTCTGTGCGACCTGAATTTGTCGGTGCTCCGAATGTAGATAATCATCCGATTGCATTTCCAATAAACGTGAACGCGTCCGTTCAATTTCAAATGCCAGTTTCTCACCTTCATACAGATCGATAATCGAATCTTCTGAGGTAAGAATTAGTTTTACGCCACGGTCATAGAATTCATCGACCAAGTAAATAAAGCGGCGTGTTCCTTCTGACAGGAAATCGGTCAAATGCGGAACATTGCTGACCAGCACGGTATTGTAGATATTCGCGATTTCAATAAAGTCGGCTGGGCTACGTGGTTTAAAGCATAACTCTGAAAATTCACACCACAATACATCTTCTGTATGACCTAAAGTCTCTACCACACGATTATTAATCATGATTGGAGAATTAGATTGCGCCTGTGTCTGGGTCAAAGCTTTAAAACGACCAGATAACCACGCTTGAGCATCATCGGTTAATGGATATTTGAACAATTGCGCCTGCTTCAATACACGCAAACGATAATCCACCCCAGCGTCAACATTCAGAACACTACAGTTCTTCTTCACCAGCTCAATCGTCGGTATAAAACGATCACGATGAATTCCATTTTTGTATAGACCATCTGGTGCAATGTTTGACGTTGCAACCAATGTTATTCCACGCTCAAACAGCTTCTGGAACAGATCACTTAAGATCATAGCATCGGTTACATTCGATACGAAAAATTCGTCAAAACAAATGACAACGGCATTCTTATAAATTTGATCAGCGACCAAATCTAAAGGGTTACGTTGGCCAGAAAGTTTATTCAACTCTTTATGTACATGTTGCATAAAATGATGGAAATGCATACGTGTTTTACGGCGAAATGGTACAGATTCATAGAACTGATCCATTAGCCACGTTTTTCCACGACCTACACCACCCCACATATAAACGCCTTTAGGATAAGTCTGACGACGGAAACGTCGAAATGCTTTCTTTGAAGCCTTATAGCGAGTGTGTAACTCTTTCCATACTCGATCTAACTCTTGCACAGCCTGAGCTTGTGCTTCATCTGGCATGAATTGTCCTGACTCAATTGCTTGAGCATAACGCTCGGCAGGTGATGTTGGGATAAATGCAGTGCTATGTGAGTCTGGTTTAGAATTTGACATAAGGTGTTATTGCAATTTTAATTGGTGAAAATTATATCGAACATTCCGTTCAATGACATTAGATTTTAGGCTTAATTATCATAGAGTTTAAACATCATAATGTACCATTTTTAATCATTTAATGATTTCGATTATATTGACGAGGACTCAATCCAAACCATCTTTTAAAGGCATGATTAAATGCTGCAGGCTCAGAATAACCCAACATTTCGGCCACCTGTTCGATTGAATATGAACTATTTTCAATAAACTTTATTGCCTTCTGTTTGATTAATCTTTCACGAATTTCTTTATAGCTGGTCTGCATTTGCTGCAATTGATGCCGCAAAGTACGCTCAGGAATATCCAATGCACACGCCGTTTCCGCCATACTTGGAATCACCCCATTTTGCATTTCTAGATAATCCTCAACATACTCAACCACCGTCAATTTGAGACTGGCAGTTTTTTCTAAATGTTGAATATCCTGTAGGCATTTTTCTTCATAAATACGATACGTCAAAATATCGGCAGACGGAATTTTTGTGTTTAAAATTTGTGTATTTTCTAAAATAAAAGCAGCTTGCGCACATCCAAATTTGACATCTTGCCCATAATAATCTTGATATGCTGCAAGCAGTGTTAAGTCTTTAGGCCGATGAAATGGCAGTTCAATTTGAATTTGAGGGACTTCAAGTCCCATCATCTTAAAGATATCTTGTAAAAACTTATAAGTGCCCGAGATTTCGCATTGCGCTCTCAATTGACCTAAATGCATACTTAAATCAATCGGTCGATACAGTAAATAGATCAAGTCATCTTCTATCTTTAACTGCAATGAACCAAAAAGATGAGTCAGTTGCTGATACTGAACCCCATTTAATAGTGCCTTATGCAAGGTATCACTAGTAACCAATAGCATCAGGAAAGGCCCATAACCCGCTAAGGCATAATGCTGTCCGATAAATAAACCTTGTTCAGGTGAAATATCCTGACTAATATGCTGCAAAATATCCCATTCAATCTCATCTGGAATAATTGAACTAGGATCTAAAGCATCGGCCTGTATTCCCATATTGGCTAAACGTGCATCCACGTCGATCCCGACATGACGCATGCCCTGAATCAAATACATCAATCCGAGGATAGATCTCTTCATAAGTCCGAATGCAGTTCTCAAAACTTTAATGTTTTACTATAAAACGTTGTGCAAATGAATTGCCGAAATGATCAAGTTTTACGTCTATACAATCATATTTAATCTCGTCAAAACCGTTAAACTTGCACAAAATTTAGCTGTGTAGGACGTAGACTATGCGTGATGTAACCAAAAATGCGATTCAAAAAACAAAAGTTGCAATTATTGGTGCGGGCTTTGGTGGCTTAGCGATGGCTATTCGACTATTACAAAGTCAAATCAATGATTTTGTAATTTTAGAAAAAACCAACGATGTTGGCGGTACATGGCGAGAAAACCAATATCCTGGCGCAGCGTGTGACGTTCAATCACATATGTATTCCCTTTCATTTGCACCTAAAACAGACTGGTCAAAACGCTATGCTGAGGCAGATGAAATTTTTGATTATATTCAAAATATTACTGAACAATACCGACTTCGAGATTATTGCAAATTCAATCACGAAGTAACCAATGCTGAATTTGACGAAAACCGCAATGTGTGGACGCTAGATTTTAAAGACCAGACAATTCTTGAGGCTCAATTTGTCATCTTTGCGTCTGGTCCCTTACACGTGCCACAAATTCCCCATATCAAAGGCATTGAGAAATTTAAAGGTAAAGTGTTCCATTCTTCGCAATGGGATCACAATTACGATCTAAGCGGCAAAGCAGTTGTTTCAATCGGTACTGGTGGTAGCGCGATTCAATATATTCCTGAAATCGCAGTAGAAGTAAAACAGCTTTATGTGTTCCAGCGCACCGCAGCTTGGGTCATTCCACGTGATGAGCGTAAATATTCTCAGCTAAGTAAGCGCTTATTTAAGGCGTCGAATATTTATCGCCAGATTCACCGTACCCGTCTCTATTGGACCAATGAATCACGTGTTGTACCAATCGTACAACCACAGATTATGAAATATGGTCAAAAACTTGCTGAAGCCTTTATTCGCTATCAAGTGAAAGATAAAGCGCTTGCGAAAAAATTGACACCAGATTTTGTTATGGGCTGTAAACGTATTCTTATTTCAAATAAGTACTTCCCAACCTTCAACCGTAAAAATGTTGAATTAGTGACAGATGCCATCCAGGAAATTACAGAGAACGGTATCATCACCAAAGATGGTAAAGAACGTCAAATTGATTGCTTGATTTATGGTACTGGCTTTATTACTGATCCACGCATTTACTTAAAACATTTCAATTGTGTTGGTCGTAATGGCATAGAACTTAAACAAGCATGGAAAGATGGTGCGGAAAGTTATTATGGCGTGAGTACCAAGAACTTCCCGAATTTGTTCCAGTTACTTGGACCAAATACGATTCTTGGACATAATTCTGTGATTTTCATGATCGAGTCTCAGGTCAACTATATTCTACAATTGATCCAAACCGTTGATAAAACAGGTACACAAGCGGTTGAGATCAAGCACGAAGTTCAAGACCGGTTCAATCAACGTGTTCAAGATCATCTCAAAGGTACAGTTTGGCAAGCAGGTGGCTGTAGCAGTTGGTATCAAGCGGCAGATGGTAAGAACTTTTCTTTATGGCCAACATATACATGGAGATATTGGCTAGAGACGCGTAAAGTGAATGTTGCTGATTATAATTTTATCAGCACAGCGGTTAATTCAAAAAACCATGCTGCTTAAGCAGAAATAGATGAATTCTTCCAAATATCAAGAACACCTTTAAAAGCTTAAAGGTGTTTTTTTTATTGCAACGCTTTATGAATCTGATTTAACCCCCCCTGTTCTTCTCTATGCAAGACCTAAATATTCATGTTAATATTTTAACTACCTACCGTTAGGTAGTTAAAATAAATATTGTTTCCCTCGAAAGAGTACACAAAACATGAACGCTGCTCCTCCCATCTCAAAGATCAGTTGGTCTTTGTTACTATTGCTCTCCCTTTTTACCGCCTTGGATGCATTGGCAATAGATATTTATTTGCCAGCATTTCCACTGCTTGCAGAAAGTTTTGCGACTACGCCAGGTCATATACAACTCACCCTGTCGGTATTTCTGATTGGACTCGCCATTGGTCAAGGTATCTATGGTCCATTGCTTGATCGCTTTGGTCGACGTAATCCCTTACTAATCGGAATCGCTGTTTTTATCTTAGGATCAATACTGGCAGCCGTTGCACCAACGATTGAGTGGTTACTGGCTGCACGTTTCTTACAAGCAATAGGTGCATCAGCAGGTCTCGTGGTTCCAAGAGCAATTATTTCTGATGTGTGCGATGCCAAAACCAGTGCCAAGAATTTTTCTATTTTGATGCAAGTCATGATGATTGTACCAATTCTTGCCCCCTTGTTGGGTAGTGTGATCTTACGCATCGGCTCTTGGCATTTGATTTTCTATACATTGGCAGTGCTTGGTTCGGTCCTGTGGCTATGGGGAAATCAAGCCATTCCAGAGACATTGAAACCTCAATATCGACAAGCATTGCAATTCACTGCGATCAAAAATAGCTATCAAACGCTTTGTCTGAATAAAAGCTTTATCAGTTATACGATTGCTGGTGGGTTTATCTTAGGTGCTTTCTTTGTTTACCTCAGCCAATCGCCTTTTATTTTTATTCAGCACTACCATATTCACAACGAAAGTTTTAGTACCTTATTTGCTGCGAATGCGATTGGCTTAATTACCCTAGGACAAACCTCAATCCTGTTACTCAAACGTTGGTCGGCTCAACAATTGCTTGTCATCGGTATGTGCTTATTCAGCGGTTCTAGTTTTATTTTGATGCTCAGCCTATATTTTTATGACTTAAATTTATGGCAATACATTGCACTTTTAGGATTAAGCATCTGGTCGACTGGATTCATTTTTGGCAATTTAACAGCACTAACCATGCAGCAAAGTCCACAGCATTTAACGGGTGCAGCGTCCTCATTAATGGGCTTACTACAGTATGCTTTCGCGGCACTGATCGGTTTTGTTGTGAGCTTAATAGAAATCAATGTCAGCTTACTTCCAAGCAGCTTGTTTATTTGTGGTGCTATCGCTCTGGGCTTATGTCTTTATGCTGCGCTAGAACAGCGCGAATCATTTGCTAGAGTAGAAACAGAATAAAGAAATTACACTTGATCAGTGTCTGAACTTAGGCGCTGATCAGAATATTTAATGCTTTTAAGATCGCATCCAATCTGAGGTGAAACTTCTCTCGCCCACCATAGATCAATTCGCTTTGTAAGGCATCGACAAAGCTCATGCATACACGAGCCAGAGCGACACTATCCAGTTGATGCTTATTTTCTATTAAAATAGAGTGTTGAATGGCTTGTAAAAATACATTTTCCAGTTCCGCCATAAAGACATGCATCGGTTCAATTACCTGATCATATAAGTGCACAGGCGGACTAATTAATGCATTCATCCAAAATTGAACACCATATGATGCATCAAAACGCTGTTCGATACTTTCAAAGTAATGCAGTAATTGCTGCTGGATTTTTTCTCCGCCTTGCAATACAACCTTGGCATGTCCCAATTCTTCATCAATCATGATTGGAATCAGACTGAGATACAATTCGTCCTTATTCTTAAAATGTGCATAAATTGAAGGTTTTTTTATCCCGACATCAGTCGCAATCTCGTTTAGCGATGTTGCTGCAAAGCCCTGTTTTGCAAACCGTTCTAATGCCACTTTTTGAATCTTAGCTGCTGTCACAAATCATCCACCTTTATTACTGCTAAAATTATATTTCAGCCAACAGGATATTCATAGCTGAATAAGAGATTGTATTTATATGCCATCTACCTGAATGGCAACATAATCATCTACTCAGTATCCCCCAAGTTTATTGATATCCGTTTATCTTCAAAACTTTCTATATCAAATGATATATAAATCTATTCAAGTATCAGATTTCCCTGCATAATAAATCAGCACTATAAACGCTCTGATTGTATGACCTCTCTTGTTTTAATCTTCCAGATTTTTGTTTGCATTAGCTTAGGCTATTTTGTCGGGCCACATTTATCACAGACAATTAAACAATTCGTATTTAAAATACTGCCCTATTTTTCTTATATTTTACTGATTAGCGTGGCATTTGAACTGACTCAAGCCTTAAATCACGTTCAAAATCCTACTGCTATTCTACCGCCAGCATTACTGATTGCATTTACCACCTCGATTGGTTCATTTTTTATTTGCTTGATCACCTACAAACTGATTGATCGCCAAAGTGTACAAGGAAAGATTTCCTTACACCTATTTCTCAATGCACTCAAGAATATCGCCAAAGCATTTTTGGCTTTGGGGGTTGGTATTCTATTCGGCGTCATGGTCAATAGTTCAGGTTTAACGATCAGCTTTAATAGTTGGTATTTATTACTGATCTTTATTTTTTTGATCGGGATCGAACTGGCCTTCACCCAATTTGATCGTAGTTGGTTGAGTTGGAAAATTTTGCTGGTTCCCGTGGCTGCATTTGTTGGTTCATGCTTGGCATCCCTGTTAAATTATTTCATCTTATCCAATGAATATAGTCTTAACGAAGTCATGGCCTTAGCCCAAGGCTATGGCTGGTATTCCATGTCAGGGATTTTATTCACTGAAATACACTCAGCCAAACTGGGTGGAATTGCTTTATTAACGGACTTGTTTAGAGAAATTTTTGCCATTTTATTGATGTATTGTCTTGGCTGGCGTTTTCCACGCTCTGCGATTTCCAGTGCAGGTGCAACGTCAATGGATGTCACACTTGCCATGGTCAAACAATCATGTGGCACACATTATGTCCCACATGCCATGATGAGTGGATTGATCTTGTCACTTCTCGCACCACTCTTAATCAGCTTATTTCTAAGTATGAAGTTTTAACATCGTACTTTATTAGATTGAAGCCAAGATTGATTTCAACATCTCAGTTGGATTCTCAGCCTTGGTAATTGGGCGGCCAATGACTAAATGCGTTGATCCGTCTTGCATTGCTTGCTTTGGCGTTACGATACGTTTTTGGTCATCTGCATTTGAACCCTCAGGACGAATCCCTGGTGTGACCAATGCAAACTCTTGTCCTAATAGTTCACGAAGGATCTTGGCTTCTTGTGCTGAACACACGACACCATCTAATCCGCTGTCTTGAGTAAGTTTTGCTAAACGCTTTACATGCTCGACAGGTTCTATATCCAAACCTAGATCACGTAAGTCTTCACGGCCCATTGAAGTCAAAACTGTGACTGCGATCAATTGAGTTGAATAATTACCCGCTTTAAGGCGCTCTACACAGGTTTCCATCATTTTACGGCCACCCGATGCATGCACATTCACCATCCACACACCAAGATCCGCGGCAGCACACACCGCTTGAGCAGTCGTGTTCGGAATATCGTGAAATTTTAAATCAAGAAAAACTTCAAAGCCTTTATCTTGTAAATTTTTTACGATTGATGGGCCTTCATGAGTAAAAAGCTCTTTGCCTACTTTGACACGACAAAGTGACGGATCAAGCTGATCTACAATTGTTAAGGCGTCATATTGGCTTTTTGCGTCTAAGGCAACAATAATACTCACGAATCTAGTTCCATCACATAAAAATCGGCTAATTATAAAGTGATTAGTAGAATGAACAAAGCAAGAAAGTCATCATAATACAAAAAAGCTTTTTTAAAATGATGAAATGATCTTTATCTTTGCTCCGATATCAAGATCGCTCTAGTATCCACTTCCAGAGCTTCAAAGATATGCGCTTGATCTGCGGGATAACAAATATAATCCCCTTCATTCAACAAAATAGGTTCCGCAACCAACCCCACTTTTGCTCGTCCTTTCATAATAATAATATGCTCAACACTCCCAATCGGGTGTGGCTGACTGCAACGTGGCTCACCGGGTTGTGTCGTTAATATATATACATCCCGTCTAGCGCCTGTTGGGCAATTGGCCAATAAGATTGCTTGATAATGCGCGATTTCAGAACTGACTGACGGCCCCTCACCAAAACGAATCACTTGAGTTTGCGCAATATTTGATTCCATCAATTTCGCAAATGGAATATCTAAAGCAACACATAAGGCCCATAAAGTTTCTAGACTTGGATTACCTTGAGCTGCTTCCAATTGAGACAGGGTCGATTTCGCAATCCCTGCTCGGCGAGCCACTTCTGCTAAAGATAATCCAGACTTCTGTCTTTCTCGTTGTAAGCCTTTGGCGACAATTTCAATTGGCAAACTCATATAACACCATAAAAACGAACGTTCGTTTTGACGAACGGCATAAAATTAATCTATTATATCGTACGTTCGTTTGATATAGAAACCAATGATGCAAGATAAAGAACAATTTAATCTAATCAAAGCCATCGTATTGATTTCAGTTGCAACAGGAATTGTGGGCATTTCCTTGGGCTCAGTTGCTGCAAGCTTCGATGTACCGATGTGGATTCCTTTGCTGTTATCACTCACAGTCCTCGCAGGCGCTGCAGAATTTACATTCATTGGTATGATTGCAACTGGCACCAATCCTATTTTTGCGGCATTGACCGGTATATTGATCAACCTACGCCATCTGCCATTTGGTTTATCCGTTGCAACATTTATTGAAAAGAATGCTTATCGGTTTATTGCCTGCCATATCATGAATGATGAAAGCGTCATGTTTGGACTAAGCCAACAAGAAGATCAAGCCAAACAAAAAGCCTATTGGATGTGCGGATTAGGGATTGCTATTCTCTGGCCAATTGGTGTTTTTATTGGCTATATACTCAGTAAAAATATTCCTGATATTTATGTATTTGGTATAGATGCTGCATTTCCTGCCATTCTTTTCGCATTAATCTTACCTATGCTAAAGAATAAAACTACACGACACCGTGTATTTTTAGGTAGCACATTATCCGTAGCATCAATTCCCTTACTACCAACAGGCTTACCAGTGCTCGTTTCCATGTTAGGTCTACTGTTAAAAGGTAAGTCAAAATGAAATATAGTGAAAGTTATATCTTTGTTGGAATTGTTGTGCTTGCCCTTGGTACCTATTTAATTCGCTACTCAGGTTTTTATCTAGCCAATCGCATGACCTTTAAAGAACATCATAAACAACTACTGGCAGACTCTGCTTGTGTACTACTGTTTACCTTGGCCGTATTCAATACACTTTTTTCTGAGGCTCATTTTAGTGGAATCAGTAAGATCGTGGGCGTTGCCGTAGCTCTTATCTTTGCTTGGAAGAAATGTTCACTGATCGTGGTTATTCTTGCGGCCATGCTGATTACTGCCACTTTAAGATATTTAGGTTTTCCATAAAAAATGGCCCTTTAAATCCAATAAAGGGCCATTTAATAGGGTTCTAAAATCTTCAGACTTTACAACCCTCAAAATATTTTTAATTACAGTGGCGTACGCGTTTGACTTTCAGGATTAATATCCAACACTGTTTTTTCATGTCGTACACTTGCAGCAGCTTCTGCGGCAGCTTGTTGTGCAAGTTGGATCTGCTCTTTTCGAAGATAGTCGATATCTTTACGAAGCCGTTTAATTTCCCAACTGGTCTGGAAGACTCGGAAAACTTGAACGCCTAGTAATAAACCCACCACAATACCCAATGCAAGCGTCAATAAAAGGAGAAGACCTAAACGCATGGCTGGGACTTGAGTAAATAATAAATCCACTTGTAACTCAGCTGGGTTCTGAAGAACCAAAGCGAGTGAATAACCAAAAATGGCAACGAGTAATGCAATTAATACATAACGCATAAACACCTCAATTCTTATTCAGCAGATTCGTTTACTGCATCACGAAGTGCTTTACCAGGTTTAAAGTGTGGGACCGCTTTCGCTGCAACATCTACAGATCGACCTGTTTTAGGATTACGACCTAAACGTGGCTCACGGTGATGCAATGCAAAACTACCAAAACCACGGATTTCAATACGATCGCCGCTTGAAAGCGCTTCAATCATTTGATCAATCATAATCTTAACTGCATCTTCTACCAAAGGCTCAGCCAAGTGTGGGTTTTTAAGTGCAATCCGTTCAATTAAATCAGATTTATTAAGTGCTTCAGTAGTCATTGATGACCTCTTTAATTATTGCTACTTTTCAATGTTTTTAATAATAACCTGTTTAAATACAAAACGGTAGCGCAGTACATGATTACTACGCTACCGTTTGCAGTATTTTTGTATAAAAAAGTACGTCTCAGTTACAAGAAACGTACTTTTTAACAAATTACTTCATTTGAGCTTTAATTAAGTCACCAATAGTCTTAGGACCATTGCTTTCTGCAGTTTGAGTCGCAGCAGCTTGGCGAGCATTGTTCACAGCTTCTTTCTCTTCAGCTTCGTCTTTCGCTTTGATAGACAAGTTGATAGAGCGAGATTTACGATCAACGTTGATGATCTTCGCTTCAACTTCTTGGCCAACTTCTAAGAACTTAGTTGCATCTTCAACGCGGTCACGGTTGATTTCAGAAGCTTTAAGCGTTGCTTCGATGTCATCAGCTAATTTAACTGTAGCACCTTTAGCATCAACAGCAGTTACAGTACCTTTAACTAAAGCACCGCGCTCGTTAGCAGCTAAGAAATCATTGAATGGATCGCTGTTTAATTGCTTGATACCAAGGCTGATACGGTTACCTTCAGCATCTACAGATAAGATAACTGCTTCAACTGTGTCACCTTTCTTGTAACGACGGATAGCTTCTTCGCCTTGTTCGTTCCAAGAAATGTCAGATAAATGTACTAAACCGTCGATACCACCAGATAAACCGATGAAGATACCGAAGTCAGTGATTGACTTGATCGTACCAGAAACTTTTTCGCCTTTTTCATTTGCTTTAGCAAACTCTTCCCATGGGTTAGCACGAGTTTGTTTGATACCCAATGAAATACGACGACGTTCTTCGTCAACTTCAAGAACCATAACATCAACTTCGTCACCAATCTGAACAACTTTAGATGGGTGGATGTTTTTGTTTGTGTGGTCCATTTCTGAAACGTGTACTAAGCCTTCAACGCCTTCAGCGATTTCAGCGAAGCAACCGTAGTCAGTTAAGTTAGTTACACGTGCTTTAACGATAGAACCTTTAGGGTAACGGCTCATGATCGCTAACCATGGATCTTCGCCTAATTGCTTAAGGCCTAAAGATACGCGGTTACGCTCGCGGTCAAATTTAAGTACTTTAACAGTAACTTCTTGACCAACTTCAACAACTTCTGAAGGGTGCTTGATACGCTTCCAAGCCATATCTGTGATATGTAGAAGACCATCAATACCGCCAAGATCAACGAACGCGCCGTAATCAGTAAGGTTCTTGATTGTACCTGTAACTGTTTGACCTTCTTCAAGTTGAGCAAGTAATGCTTCACGGTCAGCTGAAGATTCAGCTTCCATAACTGCACGACGAGATACAACAACGTTGTTACGTTTAGCATCAAGTTTGATTACTTTGAACTCTAACTCTTTACCTTCAAGGTGAGTCGTGTCACGGATAGGACGAGTGTCAACTAAAGAACCTGGTAAGAATGCACGTACAGGACCGATGTCAACAGTGAAACCGCCTTTAACCTTACCAGAGATAACACCAGTAACGATTTCGCCGTCTTCAAAGATTTTCTCAAGTTTAGTCCAAGTTTCAGCACGTTTCGCTTTTTCACGTGATAAAACTGTTTGACCCATACCGTTGTCAAGCGCTTCAACAACTACGTCAACAGTATCGCCAACTTGAACTTCAAGTTCACGTTGTTCATTTAAAAATTCAGCACGGTCAACTACGCCTTCAGATTTAAGGCCAGTGTCAACAGTAACCCAGTCAGAATCGATACTAACAACAGTACCTTGGATGACTGCACCCTTTTCAACGTTGAGGTTTAATTCACTTTCTTCAAAGAGGGCTGCAAAAGATTCGGTCATGATATACCTGATAAAGTCCGCGGTCTTGGATCAGACAAGGCCGGTTTAGTTAAGTTGTTACATTGTCCAAAAAATCTGATCAAGCAATGCTTCAACTGATAAAAAATTGTGTATCTATTTTATACAGCTATTGATATAGTCAACCATTAACTGAAACACTTCATCGATGCCTATTGTAGAACTATCAATGATATACGCATCATCAGCTGGTTTGAGCGGAGCAACTGTGCGCTCCATATCTCGCTTATCTCTAGCTTGTATGTTAGATAAAATGTCGCTTATTTTAGCATCAAGGCCCATGCCCTGCAACTGTTTTACGCGTCGCTCCGCCCGAGACTCAGCCGAAGCGGTTAAATAAATTTTCGCTTGGGCTTCTGGAAAAATAGAAGTTGCCATGTCACGACCATCTGCAACCAATCCTGGTGCTTGAATAAATGCACGTTGGCGCGAGAATAATGCCTTTCTTAATTCAGGTACAGTTGCAACTTTAGAGGCATACTCACCCACTTGTTCCGTTCGAATAGTGTTAGTGACATCTACACCCTCCAAAAAAACAAGTGTCGCTGCTTCAGTCGTTTTAAATTCAATATCCAAATGCGTCGCATACTCAACGCATTGATCTAAGTTCGCATCAATTTGATCCAGCAAGCCTCGCTGAAACAATGACAGTCCAAGTAAACGATATAAAGCACCAGAATCTAATAAATTAAAATGATAATGTGCTGCAATTTTAGCAGCCAATGTGCCTTTGCCCGAACCGCTTGGACCATCTATCGTAATAATATGAACTGTCATTCCCATCTCTTATGAAGCAACTGATTTGGCTAATTTTGAGAACCCTAGTGTAATCGCTGCTTTGAGTTGTGCAAGAACTAATTTACTGACTAAAGGTGCTTTTGCTGTAAATTCAATCTTATAAGTTACTAAAGTTATAAAAGGTGTAATTTCTTTAAAATCAATTTGCCCCAAGTGATGCTTCACCAAAGGATTATTAATCAACTTATACTCAATACGCTTATTTTCTTCCAACAAAGTGATTTCTTCTTGTAAAGGCTTAATCGCTCCAAAGCCCATACGGCGAATCGAACCTACACCATCAGGACGTTCTGGATCAGCAGAATCCTTTACGCGAACAACCTGTAAAGGTGCAAATGCCTTGTTATAAGTGGCATGTTTTGACAGTAAGTCAAAAACTTCGGAAATCGGTGCATTAAATTCTTTTTCTATGGTGATTGCATTACGCATAAGTTCGCCTTTTGATGTAACCCAAAATCATCGGAGGCTTAGTTTGCCACAACTCATAAGACATTTTTAATCATTTAAGGACGTTTTTGACAAACGGATTTTCTTCTTTTCATTTCTTCTTTGTTTAAAAAAATCACTCAATTGCAATGAACATTGTTCTTGTAAGCAACCTTGTTCAAAGACAAACTTATGATTGTAATAGCCACTATCAAGCAATTGTCTAGCACTCACCAATGAACCTGCTTTTGGTTCAGTCGTAGCAAAAACCACACGCTGTATCCGTGCATGAATTAATGCACCCACACACATGGTACAAGGTTCAAGCGTCACATAAAGTGTTGTATCGTCGGGCAAGCGATAGTTATTTAAAGACTGACAAGCCGCACGCAACGCTTGTATTTCAGCATGTGCTGTTGGATCCGACAATTTAATTGGCGCATTATATCCAGCACCGATTACCTGCCCCTTGCTGACCAGAATTGCTCCGACAGGTATTTCACCCTGCGCTGCTGCTAATGCAGCCTGCTCATAGGCAAGCTGCATCCAATATTCATCATTAAATTTTTCAGAACTCATAACAATCAGGCAATGACACCGTATTGCTTTAATAAAGCATTCCAGCTTTCGATATTAGTCACAGGAGGACAATCTCCCAAGATACCTTTCAAGCTGAGTTGCTCAGTTGCCTGCCATTCTGGAGATAAGTCTTTATCAACCAAACGCGCACGAACCCCTTCGACAAAATCTGGGTGGCGAATTTTCCAATCAGAAATCTGTGCTTCTAATGCAAACACTTCATCCCATGCATGCCCTTGCTTGCCCCACTGCCATAACAACCATGTGATTGCAGCCGTGCTTGGCGAGCCTTTCTGTAAGTTTTCACTGGCTTGACGCAACCAGTCACTACTCGCATCACTTAAACCAATAATCGACTGATAATCATATTCAAAGCTTTGACCGCGACATACACTATGAATCACATCAATCGAGTTTTGTAATGGTCCAGATGCCACAGGGCGATGCAAACTATTTAAGGTATCGTCAATCGCTCTAAATGCGCCAGCAGGGTAATGATTCCAATCCACACTGAGTACTTTTTGAAGCATATTATCACGTTGCGCTTCGCAGATATGCGTCGCCCAACCGATGCTAAATGCACCCGCTGCCGTCATAATTGAACCCGTCAAGCCAGTAAACAAACCAATTTGTCCACGATCAGCCAAGAAGCGGCTTGCACCAACATCAGGGTATAAGCCGATATTGATTTCTGGCATAGCCAAACGTGAATAAGGCGTAACTAAGCGAAATGGTGCAGCCATAAATAGACCAAGCCCACCACCCATCACATAACCCTCTCCCCAAACCACGATTGGTTTAGCATAGTTATGCAACAGTAAATCAAGTGCATATTCCTGCTGGAAGAATTGATTCGCAGCATCCACTTCCTGATTAATCACCAATTGACGTAACTTGCGAACATCACCGCCCGCACAAAATGCTTTTGGTGTAGTTGAGTCAAACCAAATCGCTTTAACCGTCTCATCGACATGAAAATCTTCAAACACTTGAAGCAGCGCACTTACGATTGATTCATCTAAAGCGTGCAACGATTTAGGTCGATTCAGACGAATGATTCGCCAACCATTTTTTGCGTGTTCAATAACTAAATCTGGATGATAGCTATTTAAATCAGGAGAAGTCATTATGCGTCCAATTGCCAGTCTATAGGCTCAATGCCATGTTGTTTCAAGTAATGATTTGTTTTTGAAAATACTTTACAGCCAAAAAAACCACCACGATTCGCTGCTAGCGGTGATGGATGCGCTGCACTTAGTACTAGATGTTTATTACGATCAATACGTTGACCTTTGCGCTGTGCGTAGGCACCCCACAAAATAAACACGATATGTTCACGTTGTTCATTTAATACATCAATTACGCTATCCGTGAACTCTTCCCATCCTTGTTTTTGATGTGAAGTCGGTTGTCCTGCTTCTACCGTGAGTACACTGTTCAGTAAGAGTACGCCTTGTGCCGCCCATTTACTTAAGTCGCCATGACGTGAAACTGGTACTGCCAAGTCCGTATGTAATTCATGAAAAATATTACGCAAGGACGGTGGTAATGCAATCCCTTTTTGTACCGAAAAGCTCAAACCATTGGCTTGGTTTGGACCATGATACGGGTCTTGCCCTAAAATCACCACTTTGACGCCACCAAGTGGTGTCGTATTCAGCGCATTAAAAATTTGTTTACTTGGTGGATAAATGGTTTTTTCTGCAAGTTTTTCTTGTTGCAAAAACTCCCTCAAATTATCCATTTTTTGACTCAATAGAAACTCTGAAAGTGAGATTTTCCAAGACTCATCCAACTGAACTTTACTTAGTTTGTCCTGTTGCTGTTCAGTAAATTGCATCCACATTCCTTGAAATAAATTCACTCACTGGAGTGAAAACACACTCAAATATTAACTTGTAATTCTACGTTTGGGTTTTGGAATTTGATTCCTTTTTTCAGATTTTCATACATCTGAACATCACTCCATTCAGCTTGTACTTGCTCTGAAAATACAATTTGATCCAAATTTAATACACCCATTTGCTCATTGTCGATATCTTCTTGAAAACTCTGTGCGTAACCTGTATCCGTTTCATGCACAATAACAGAATAAACCTCAACATCACCCTCACCATTTTGAGTGGTGGTCGAGTTCAATACCTGCTGAGCAAGATAAAAGAAAATACGAGAAAACTGTTCAGCCGATGGGGAAACAGGTAACGCAATCCAACGCGCGCTAAATGTTTTACATGCATCAATATAAGCAAGATCATCTTTCTGCCAAAAACAAATTGCATGATCAAAACTATCATACAACTCTTTGATGACGCCTTTTAACAGACCGAAGTCATAGACCATTTGCCCATGATCTAACTTTGACGCTTTTAATAATAATTCAACTTTATAGCTATGCCCATGAATCGAACGCTTACAACGGTCCGATGTACAGTTACGTACAATATGAGCATTTTCAAACTTAAACAATTTACGAATTAACATGCACCAAGCTAATCTTTTATCTGCAAACGAATTTTATTATAAAGCAAAAAAACAAGCATTGGGATTGATTTTAAATCTTGTCACCATTTGATAACTCAATAAAGAATACTACTCAAATGGCGAAAGACTTCTAGAATAAACAAATACTTGCTTGTCTTTTCGTGCTAATGAGCTGGTAAACTGTCTTTTCCGTTCGCTTAAAACAACTTCAATTTGAGCAGTGAAATAGCTTGATTTGCTATCAAGGAAAGTCGCAGCATCAGTTTTGCTTTGTTCATCTATTCCAGAAAAAGCACTTAACTTCCATAAATCTTCAACATTATTGAAATAAGTCAAATTGGCTTGTTTGGTTTTCAGTTCCTGCTCTACCGCTTTAACATCAACTTTCGGATCAATACTGGCGAGCAATAATGCAGGTGCTGTATTCATATTTACTTTGGTCTGTTCGGGCAGTGCCGTGACATAAGGCTTTATTAAATCGTAATTTTTACCTTCAAATCCCTTTACCAGTTTCAGTTCATCTACACTATGAAACTTCGTATTCGGCACTAAATATGCAGGGTCTAAACCTTGATAATAATTACTCTCAGCGCCCATTGCACCTGTTGTCTCATCATTAACATCTTGCCAGTCAATCACAGCTTGACTCAGTTCAGCGGGTAAACCAACTCGCTGCAACAATTTTTCAAACCAACGTCGAGCCGAATCATCAACTTGACTACCATCTGCCTTAACTAAATTATTAAGATTAAATTTCCCGGATTCATCCATTAAGCGCCCAGAAACAGAACCATCCTCGACTGGGAATGGTGGCATAGGTTTGGCCCAGTTCTCCTGTAAATGATCAATCGTGCCGCCATTATCGCTGTCTTGAATAAGTAACTCAGAAAAAAAAGCTTCAGCACTTTTTGCATACAATAAAGATTGATCTTGGCGCATCAAATACCCAGTATTTTCAGAGGTATTGGTCTGGCGTTTGGCAATGGTCGCTGCCAAAATCGTTGCTAAAGCGACCATGACCAAAATGGTTAATAATGCAATGCCACGCTGAGCAACTCCATAACTTTGAGCTTTTCTAATCACTGAATATGCCTCTTGCTCATTGTGTTGGAAGTTGAGTAGGATTAGATGAATTTGATCCATCTTTATTATTAGGTAAATTTGCGCCCCCACCCATACCGCTTGAATTTCCTATCGACTGTAAATATGCCTGTGTATTCAATAAACTATAGATCCATTCATAGTCCGTACCTGCAACAGTTAACTGTATTTTTATGCCTAGCGGTAATTTTTTAAGTTCAGTAATATTGCTCGGGTCACTATTCTCAGGCCACTGTGTCAATTCTTGCGGGTTCAAAACCAGCACTTTAAACTGATCTACATTTTCCAACAATGTACTTGAGATCGGTTGCACACGATTCGGGATATTGAGATTTGAATATTTCAATCGATACACTTTCTTCTGTGCAGAATCATAGCGATATTCAATACGCTCATAAGGTGATAGTCCCTGCTTCAATGGATCAGAAACACCTGCCTTACTAAATGAAAAACTTTGATCATTCAATACAATAGCTGCTTGCAACTGCCTTCCATCATTTGCTGTCAATGGAATAATCTGCAAGCTATCTCTTAATACTTGTTGATATGCATCTTGCAAGGCAAATAGGTGCATTTCATGCTCAGCATTACGATCTTTTACTTTTAATAGATAATCAAAGACCTTCCACCCCAGCATCGAAAGCACGGCAAAAATCGCAATTGCAACCAACAACTCAACCAAGGTAAAGCCAGAGTGAGGCGAAAAGCGATGCTCAGCATTATATTTCATTGTGTTCTCGCCTTTGCAGGATAGTTAAAGAACACAAGATTGGTAATACCCGCCTCGACCTTACCTTGTTCATTATTAAATAAGCTGACTTGCAACTCGATACGTTGGATTTTCGGACTAATCGTCGACTGGGCCTTTTTATCAATTTGCCAGGTTTCACCTTGAGAAGTCACTTGCTTGGATTGTGTTCCCTCTAGCCATTCCTGATTGATTTCCATCGATGCAACTTCATTCATCCCTACAAATTGCGCTTTGGTACGCAAAATCGCATTCGATGTCGACTGAGTGTATTGCATGGCAACTTTAGTTAAGGCAATTGCAGCTACAGCAAAGATTGCCAAGGCCACCATCACTTCGAGCAAGGTAAATCCTGAGCGAGGGTTAATGAAACAACGTTTCACCCGAGCGCAAGACGGAGAGCTATGCTCGACGTGAACACGATTAAATCGAGCAAGGCTCGATCGTGTCGCAAGGCGAGAAGCTATGCTTCGAGTTGCAGGGTTAGTGAAACAACGTTTCTCCCTGAGAAGCGTCACTTCGCAAGAAGACTGAGAAGCTTTACTTGAGGTATGAGGTTTCCCTGCTGCAAGACCGAAAGCTATGCTTCGAGTACACGATGAAGCGCGATTTCCCCAATATCTAACTTTCATCAATTTTACCCAAGTGATCTAACTGCAACTCATGGCCAATCGGTTTTTGCTCATAGTAGAACTGAATTCGAACTGGTTTCACTTCACCATTCCCAAACCAAATCAATTGAGGAGCTCTCCCCCCCAACAAGTCTTCATTTTTTGCTTTGTTATAAGTCGCTGTGTCCAAACTTTGGATACTGAAAGACACATGATCGGGTAATTGGCGAGTTTTAAATTCTTTATACAGTTGCCAAGTACGGTCTGCCTGCTGAATCTGCTCACGACTTTGATCATGGTATTCAAACAAGTTATAGCTAAACGGTGCAACATCTGTGGCATTCTGAGTATTTAGAGCAAAAACTTTGGCCTGATCTGTTGCTTCTTTATTTATTTTTTTAAGATCAAGAATAAACATTTCTCTGGCTTGCATGGCCCGGCGTTGATCGACCCCACCAATATTTAATACCACCAGAGATGCCATGATTGTCATAATGACAATCACCACCATGATCTCAATCAGGGTAAAGGCTTTTTGCGAATGCAGTGGCGATCTCATTATTGTTTCAACTATGGGAGAACAGGTTCGAGTAGCTTAGGTAATGCTAAAGCCTGCTCAATATAGGCAACGCGTAAGGTATCTCGAGAACCTAAATAGCGTTGATAGAAACTCGAATTCAATATAACCGCTGCACCGTATGTTAACGACCAAATTGATGCGAGATAATCACGTGTGGTCATCGTGCTATTGATACCCAATAAATAACTTTCAGTCATACGAATAATGATACGTAAGCGCTGTCGGCGTACTTTATACAACTCACTAAAAAGCAATTGAATGCCCTGGCCCGTTGTCGAAAGACGTTCTTCAATTTGGTGAAATAATGCTGTACGTTCTGGGTGATGTAAATGATGCAGCATAAAGAATGCTAAATGTTCAGGGAAAGCCTTTTCCGTATCCTGAATCATTTCCAATAACATACGCTCATTACGGATAATGAGCAGCATATACAATTCATCTTTACTTTGAAAATGCTTATATAGCGTACCTTTGGCAAGATCCAGCTCAGCTGCCAAGGCATCCAGCGTCATACCAGCTTCGCCATTTTCTAATAGGAGTTGCTCCGCGATTTGAAAAATTAATACTTCTCGTGCTCTAAACTGAGCCTGACGATCCATTTTCACGTAATAACTCTCTTTCCTAGTACATCAAAAACCGTTTATTTCAAATTTAAGAGATTCTCAAAATTTTGTGTTGTAATCATGCCAATCTCTTCAACCGATTTATCATATACATCACTTAATGCTTTTGCTACAAAAGGAACGTATTTCGGTTCATTGGTTTTACCACGATATGGCACAGGCGCTAAATAAGGGCTATCTGTTTCGATAAGCAAACGATCAAGTGGTACCTGCTTCGCAACATCACGTAAGTCTTGCGCATTTTTAAAAGAGACAATACCTGAAAAGGAAATATAATAGCCGCAATCTAATACAGCCTTTGCGGTTTCCCAGTCTTCAGTAAAACAATGCAAGATGCCATGTGTAGATTGTTCTGACCGAATGATATCTACCGTATCGTGTTTCGCTGCTCGGGTATGCACCACCACAGGCTTTTTAACAATTTTCGATGCTTCAATATGACGTGCAAAACAACGTTTTTGCTCAGCAACAAAATCAGTACTGTGGTAATAATCTAAACCCGTTTCTCCTAAGGCCCAGACTTTGTCTGACTGAGCGAGTTGCACCAGATAATCCGTTGTTGCACGTGCCATAATATGCTCGTCTTCACAAGGGTGCACACCCACTGAATAGCCTACATCCTGATGGCGAGCAGCAATTTCAGCCAATTTAACATGATCATCAAGATCAACTGAAATCCCCATGAACTTGGAAACACCTGCAAGTCGTGCTTGTTCAAGTGCTTGATCCAAATCCCCTTGATAAGGACTGAGATCTAACATGGTTAAATGGCAATGCGTATCAACAAACACTCGTTCTTCCTATTCTCTTTACAACTACATCGTATAGCTTGGACGATCCAAGCCTTTCATACCCGCCAATAATTTTTCAGCTTCGTTTTTATAATACACACCTTTTTCCCCCACAAGTTGGATCGCAAAGCCTTGTGGTTTAAAATGCGTCTGTTTATGCGAAATCCAGATCACTTTTCCAGTCAAAGGAATCTTTTGTGATTGCTCTGGCAAGGTTGCCAATACAAACACCTCTTGTCCCATTTTAACGGCTTGTTTCGTCGGTACGAACAAACCACCACCCACAACAAAAGGCATATAGCTGGATTGCAATGTGGTTTTATCTGGAATATTGACCTGTATAATTCCGCCCATCATTTGTGGTTGCATAACATTCCCCTGTCAAAAACGAATTCATCAAAACGTTAATAATTTTATACCATTGATAAATCTAAAAATATTACTAACCATACATAATTTTAGAGAATTCTCATTGGTGACCGTCTAATAAAAAATCTATACTCGATTTATGACTTGATTATAGAAAACAATCGAACAAACAACAAATAATGTTTAAATAAAACCCGAACAAAGCAATCAATCTGCGCTTTATTTAAACAAGCCATGCATTATAGAAAGGATTGTTTAAAACTAGATGACAATTCACCAAAACAGACTGAACCTACTCGACTAAAACATAAAAAGGCAGATCCAAAGGAATTTAGAATGAAAAGAATAAGTCTAATCATCTTGTGTAGTGCTTATCTATTAAGTCCGTCCGTGCTCTATGCGAAGATTTTGAACAAACAACCTAAATTCACCGACTATCCAGTGCAAATCTATACAGGACCCACTGCAAAATTAGACATGAGTGATGCTGATGCTCGTTTGTTTAGAACACGATGATCAGAAGGACTGAAACAAAAACCTGACTATGCTGGAGAATATGTCGCGGTTGGTTGGGGTTGTGGTGCTATGTGTTTCAGCCTCACTTTAATCAGCAAGAGAACAGGAAAAATTCTCGAAGTATTCGGTGGTGAAACTGGAGAAAAATTAATTGATATCCAACCCAATAGCTTATTATTGGTCACACATGGTTCCGTTCAAATGAATGGAAAAGATATCTATGCTAAAAAATTCTACCTCCTCAACAACAACCAATTAAAACTGGTTTATCACACGCCCATTTCTGCAAAAAGTGAAGATGATAACAACACGTTAAACCCATAAATACGTCAGATCGATAAAGATAGTAAGACTTGCTTACTATCTCGATCAAAATATTACTTTGTGGCTTTTACGATCTCGGCTTTATCAAATGAGAACCAACATTCACCTTGTGTCGCCCATTTCGATTCTGTGGTACCAAGCACACCCGTCACGATAATTCGATCGCCAACTTTTAGATTGCTAATTTTGTCTGTATTTACTTTTAAATCATCGCGAGTCAAGCCTTGCCCTTTACACTTACTATTACTTGGATCTTTAAAAATAATTGCGATTTGGTTTTGAGAAATCACTTCACCTGTTTTAGTAATGCGGGTAATGATTCCCGGCACTTCAAGACGTTGAGCATCCCATTTCCGCTTTGCAGTAATTTCATTTTGTTGCCAATCTCTCCAGATTTCAGAAAGTGTTGCTTTCTTTGCGGGGCCTAAACCACGAAAGTCTCCACTCAGGATATCTCCAGTTTTATTTAAAATTCCATCCGTTGCAGACATTGCTGAATCCAATGTCTGACAAGCACTCAATGACAAAAAGCTTAAAGCGACCAAAAGTGTTTTTATGTGCATATCTAAATTCCCTAGCATACCTAGCAAAACGCCATGTGAAAAAATAACATATTTATTTGTATATGTGAATTTTTAACATCCAGCGTAATAGAAATTTTTCCCATAAAAAAAACCGCTCTTCCAAGCGGTTTTTTTACTGAGTATTCAATATATGCATGACTATTTTTCAGTACATTTATAATCAAAATCCAAGGTGCTAATCATTTGGTCTGTATTTCTTGAAATCACGGAAATATTACTCACCCCAGCTTCAATATAAAACTTACCACTGAACTGACTCGCTACCACACCTTTGGCATGATTGAAAGAATAGCTATAGACACATTCATATGCTTGAGAACCTGCATTTGAAGCATTAATCGCAAATGAGGAGCCATTAATATTGGATACAAATTTCGGTTCAGCCATTGCAATATTAGGTATCATTGCAAATGATAAAGCAATCGCGATAAATGTTATTTTCATCTCTATATTCCTTATTTTTTAATATTATTGTGAAGTAACTCACATTTTATATATTTTTAATAAGGTTTGAAGAGCCTCGAACAATTTATATACAAACTTTACATAAACATGATAAAAACCCACCCTCCTGATTTTTCCAGAGGGTTAAGTCTATAAATTTAATTAAAATATTTTTAAAATTTACTTAATTAACATTCATCAATTGAATAAACAACTCATCCAATACCAATTGGGTTTGTACATTTTGTTCAATCATTAACTTTTTTTGCTGTAAGTCAGAATAAATAGTAAAAAGTGCCTCTAAACTATAGAATTCGGCTAGTGATTTAAAGTCCAAATCATTATTTTTTAATGATTGATTCAATTTTAAACTAATCAGATCCCCTAAAAGATATTCAAACATGGTGATCAATTCAGAGAAATTTAATTCTTTAGACCACTTATTTGAATAGTTTAAAGGCATATTTTTTTCAGCAACCAATTTAAACCAATCACTCAAGAATAATGCACGCTTCTGTAACCACTCACTCTTTTCAATCTCAATAGCAGTCAAAGGCATATCATTAGCAAGACTCAACAATAATGAGATTTGTTCATTCGATATTTCTGGAATTTGCTGCTGCACAAATGTTTGTGCATCCTGAATCGTCAAGCGATCTAAAGCGAAGTGCTGTAATCGACTTCGAATGGTTGCAGGAAGTTTTAAGTAATGATCTGCAAGCAAGATCAATACAACCTTCTCACCAGGCTCTTCCAAGGTCTTGAGCAGTGCATTGGCTGAGGCGGTATTCAGTGCTTCGGCAGGCTCAATAACCACTACCCGCCAACCTTCTCCTGTTTGCTGAACAAACGGAAGTAGGTCTCGAATTTTTTCAATTTTAATCTTTGCATTTTGCTTTTTATTGTCTTCATCTGTGGTGATATGCACATAGTTTGGATGCGTATCAGACTTCAACCATTGACAACTGGTACACTCACCACATGCCCGTTGTGCTTGCTTATTTAAACACAGCACCCAAGCCACAAATCGCTCTGCAAACTCTTTCTTGGCGCAACCTTTCTTTCCGTAAAATAAAAGACCATGCCCAAGTTCAGGGAAACGAGTTGTTAATAGCTCCCATGTCTGAGCATGCCAAGGATAAATCACTGTAGCTTGAGTATCGACCATAATTATTCAAATGCACTCAAAGGCAAAGTATTTAGACGGTCTAAATCTGCCTGAGTATCAACCCCTGGCGGTAAGTTGGCTTCTGCCACAGCAATAGCAATACGGTGACCGTTTTCGAGCACACGGAGTTGCTCTAAACTTTCCAACTTTTCGAGATGACCTTGTTCCCAAGTGACATAATCTTGTAGTAATTTCACACGATAGGCATATAGACCTAAATGACGAAAAGCTTGATCATGCAATGTTGGTTCAGCCTGTTTCGCAGCATCACGATCATACGGAATGGTTGCTCGGCTAAAATACAGCGCCTCATTACGCTTACTCATCACCACTTTAACTATACTATCTCGCTGAAACTCTTCTAACTGATGGATTGGTTCACACAGCGTAGACATTGAACATTGCGGATTTTCAACTAAAAGCTGACTCACCTGCTGAACCAATTGTGCAGGCAACAATGGCTCATCGCCTTGTACGTTGACAATAATATCATCTTGTGACCATCCTTTCAGACGTGCAACTTCGCTTAAACGGTCGGTGCCTGAAGGATGTTCTGCACGGGTCATCACCACATCAATTCCTTCCGCTCGACATACCTCTGCGATGCGCTCGTCATCCGTAGCCACACACAGATCATCAAAACCAGCAACTTTTTTGGCTTGGTCGACCACACGCAAAATCATTGGACGGCCATGAATGAGTAATAACGGTTTTGCTGGTAAACGAGAACTGGCAAAACGAGCTGGAATGACAATATGTTTCATGGTCGCTCTCTAAGAAAATTGAATACCGACGTGTTGTAACTGCTGTTTCAGCAAGTCATAACAATCGGATGATAAAACGGCCTCAACAGGAACCACCCAAATCGGCGTGTTAAATTCAGGATGTTGCTTTAATAAGGTTTTAAACTTTACGGCATCTTTTTCAGTGGTGATAATAGCTTCTTGGTTGTCGAAGCTTAAATCATCAATTTCATAATCATGATGATCTGGGAACTCATGCGCCTGATATTGCTGCACGCCTATCGTATTTAAGGTGTGATAAAAACGTTGTGGAAAGCCAATACCAACAACCGCATTAAAATATTGAGTAGCATCAAACCAATCCACTTCAACATTTGTATTTAAAAGGTATGGCTGGCCAACCGCCAAATACATACTTCTTTGTGCTTGTGCGGTTTTGCTATGCTCAATGACAGTACTACCATTTAAGCGTGATTTAGGCTCACGTAGATAACCTTCTGGTAATAGTTTTTCATTACCTAAACCTCGATTTTGATCGAGTACAATCCATTCAAGCTGACGTGCCAGAGCCCAATGTTGCAAACCATCATCACTAATAATGAGATCCAGTTGTTCATTTTCGAGTAACAACTCAATCGAAGCTTGTCGATTCGGCCCAACCGCCATTGGCACTTGGGTAGATTGGACAATAAGGCAAGGTTCGTCACCTGCAGCATCGGGCTCAGATTGTTGAGTCACCAAAAGCGGAAATGGGCCTTCGCCGCCATAACCTCGACTAATCACACCCACCCGAATCTGCTGTTGCTGTAAATATTTGACCAGCTGAATCAACAATGGTGTTTTACCACTCCCACCAACCGTAATATTACCAATCACCATGACAGGTACGGGTGCTGTATAAACGGGTTTAATTCCGTGTTTATACAAGGCTTGATTGGCACAAAAACCAAATCGGTATAACCAAGACAGTGGGCGCAACACCACCAACCACGAAGCTTGTTCATTCCAAGCATCCTGTATTCGTTGCGCCATCGACATACTTAGTTTTCCTCAAAATTGCGTTGGTGTAGCTGATAATACATGCCATGTTTTGCTAATAGCTCAGCATGGGTACCTTGCTCAATAATCTGACCTTTATCCATCACCACAATGACATCTGCATTTTCAACTGTAGATAAGCGGTGAGCAATCACGATAGTGGTACGACCTTGCATAGCTTCATCAAATGCTTGTTGGATGAAGTATTCAGATTCGTTATCCAAAGCACTGGTCGCTTCATCTAAAATTAAAATCGGAGAATCTTTTAAAATTGCTCTTGCAATGGCAATACGTTGACGCTGGCCACCTGATAGGTTTAAGCCTTGGGCACCTAGAATCGTGTCATAGCCTTGTGGCAAGTTCATAATAAAGTCATGTGCATAAGCAGCTTTAGCAGCGGCAATCACTTGCTCATCACTTGAGTCTTGTAACTGACCATAAGCAATGTTATCGCGTACTGAACGGTTAAATAACACCACTTGCTGATTCACGGTTGCAATTTGTGAGCGCAGATAAGCTAACTCAATCTCTTGAACAGGAATACCATCAAAATAGATTTGCCCTTCGCTTAACTCTTGAAAGCGTGGCAGCATGTTGACCAATGAGGTTTTCCCAGCCCCCGAACGTCCAACCAGTGCAACAGTTTGACCAGCCTTAATATCCAAAGAGAAGTCTTTAATCGCATGGGTGCCATCATCATAACGCAGGTTGGCATGATCAAATTGAATATTACCTTTCAATGCAGGCTTAAGTTGACCATTATTGACTTCTTCAGGCATATCCAATAATTCAAAGACCGAATGTGCTGCTGCCAACCCACGTTGTAGTTTTTCATTGATATCAGTCAGGTTCTTCACTGGCTTAGAAATCAAGCCCGCTGCGGTAATGAATGAAATAAACTCACCCGCTGAGGTATCTCCAAATACTTGTGGGCGCAACGCCAGCCAAAGAATGATTGCCATCGCCATTGATAATAACAGCTGAATAATTGGGCTGTTAATATTTTGTACCACCACCATTTTCAAACCACGGCGTAAGTTTTCTTCTGAGGACTTATAAAAACGTTTTTGTTCAAACGCCTCACCCGTAAAACTCTTCACAACCGAGTTAGCGGTAATGGTTTCTTGAACCACATGGTTCACATCACCCATGGTATTTTGGACTTGGATCGAAAGTTTCCGCATTTTCTTCGATGCGATTCTGACCAATATCCCAATAAATGGCATGAAAACCACGATACAAAGGGTTAAACGCCAGTTGGTATAAAGCAGATAGCTTAATAGACCAATAACAATCAAACCATCTTTGATCAGGGTCTGCAAAGATTCAGAAGAAGCAGCTGTTAACTGCTCTACGTTATACATCAACTTGGCACTGATATGACCCGCACTGTTATCAAGATAGTATTGGGCTGGGAGTCTTAACAATTTTGCATAGACTTCCTGACGGATACTAAACACCAAACTACGCGAAATAACCGCAGAAAAATATCCACCAAGGAATAGACCAACACCACGGAAAAACATCAGTAAAACAATCAGCGCTGGAAACCAATCTAAGTTTGTACGACTGCCTTCTTGGATGGCATCAATAATGTATTTCAGCAACTTTGCGACAGAAACCTCCGTCGCAGCGTTGATTCCAAAGCCAAGCAAGACTAATAAGGCAACGCCCCAATAAGATTTTAAATACGATATTAAACGGACATATACCTTAAAATCCTGATTCACTCAGTAAAACCTCTCGTTGGAACTTTAGTGCTGATATTGACGTTAACAAAACCGAGTTGACCTGCAACATCCATCACACGAATTACGTCTTGATGCGCAGCTTTGGCATCAGCCGCAATAATAAACATAAAATCACGACGATCTTGTGCAACCTGCTTAATTGCCGTGCTTAAATCCGCAATATCTTTACTTGATAACGCTTGACCATTCACAGAATAGTGCCCTGTGGAGTCTACCATGATTTCAATTTTGTGATCGAATTGTTTAGGTGGAACACCCTGCGCATCTGGCAATGTCAGGTTTATACGACTTTGTTGACTAAATGTCGTCGATAATAATAAAAACACCAAAATAAATAACATACAGTCAATCATTGGTGTCAAATTGATATGAATATCTTCAACTTGAGAGCGCTTAAACTTCATACGAGCACCTCGGCTTAGCTTGCACGACGGTGTTCTTGGACATGTGCTGCTTTTTTATAAAAAAGCGCAGCATGAAACAAAGTCGATTGTTGCTCTAATTCAGCAATATATTCATGCACAACTCGCTGGAAATAGCGATAAGCAATCATTGCAGGAATCGCAATCAACATCCCGACAGCGGTTGTAATCAAGGCTTTAGAAATACCCGGCATCATCATACTGGCATTACCAGCAGAGCCAACATCAATTACCAAAAATGATTCAATAATCCCGAGGACCGTTCCAAGCAAGCCTAATAAAGGTGCAATTGCACTCAGAGTGCCTAAGAAATTGATATTTTTTTCGAGATGACTGATTTCTTGTGAAGCCGTTGCTTCCATCTGAGCACGCGCAAACTGTTCGCCTTGATCTTGATGTTCATAACCCGCTTTTAAAATACGACCTAGTGGGCTTTTTGCTGCATCATCTTGTTGTAAACGAGCAATCACCGATTCAACATCCGAACCATTAACAAGCAACGCCTGCGGCAAAACTTGTGACCGTTTTAAACGAATATATCGTTCAAGTGTAATCGCAACCGTAAAAATTGATGAGAGAATGAGAGGCAGCATTAACCAACCACCCGCTTTCACAAGTTCCCACATATTATTCCCCAATAATATTTAAACTATAAAAGGATAGATTCGGATTCATTAATCACTCAACAACCTCAAAAGTGACTAACAAACCCACCCTTAATATTAGTTAGGTAAACAAATATTGAGGATTCCATCCAACTCATCCAATGAGTGGTAATGAATGACCATTTTCCCTTTACCTTTTTGGTTATGGTCAATTTTCACATTTGCTCCGAAACGCTCTGAAAGTTTCTGAGTCAATTGTTCAATATCTGGAGAAATTTGGGCCTTTTCCTTTTCAGGCTTTGGTTCACTCCACTCACGAACTAACTGTTCAGTCTGACGTACTGACAAACCTTTTTCAATCACGATTTGCGCAACTGCAATTTGATCTTTGGGCTTCAAAGTCAGAATTGCACGGGCATGTCCCATATCAATCTGACCTTGTTGTATTAGGTCTTTAATCGGATCAGCTAAGCTCAACAAGCGCAACAGATTACTCACTGTTGTACGTGCCTTACCCACCGTATCTGCAATTTCTTGATGACTTAAACCAAATTCATCATGAAAGCGCTGTAAAGCGACTGCTTGATCAATCGGGTTTAAATCTTGACGTTGAATGTTTTCAATTAGAGCCAAGGCAATTGCGACTTGATCATTTAAGTCACGCACAATCGCAGGAATTTCAGTCAAACCTGCTAATTGGGCAGCACGCCAACGACGTTCACCCGCAATAATTTCGTAAGGATGTTGCTCATCATCCACAGGACGGATCACAATCGGTTGCATCACACCATGTTTTTCAATTGATGCTGCAAGCTCTTGTAAATCTTGTTCTTGGATAAAACTACGTGGTTGGTATTCACCACGTTTCAATAAATTGACATCAATTTGCTTGAGTTGACCATGATCCAAGGCTTGTGCTTCAAGTTGCAATTTCTCTTTTTGAATTGAACCCAATAGCGCATCTAAACCACGACCTTTAGCCAATCCGCGTTTTTTGATGCTCATACAGCACTTCCTTTTTTCACTTTACTTTTCTTCAACATTTCTGCGGCTAAGTTCAAATATGCAATCGCACCTTTGGAACTTTTCTCGAAATAAATCACAGGTAAACCATGGGCTGGCGCTTCTGCTAGACGGATATTTCGAGGAATTACCGTTTCATATAACTTTTTACCAAAATATTGCTCTAACTCAGCAGACACATCGCGGGTCAACGCATTACGAGCATCATACATGGTACGTAATACCCCAACGATTTCCAAGTTTGGATTAAGGGCTTTTTGTATACGATCAATGGTCTGTGTAAGATCAGCCAAACCTTCCAAAGCATAGTATTCACATTGCATTGGAATAATCACACCATTTACGGCAGCCAAGGCATTCACCGTGATCAGGCTTAAGCTTGGTGCACAATCGACAATAATATAATCAAATGCAGAATCAACTTCTTGCAGTGCATTTTTAAGAATGAACTCTCGCCCTTCCTGTTCTGCAATGGCAAGTTCTACACCCGCAAGTTCACGGTTTGCACCTAAAACCTTATAACCCACTTCAGCTTTTTGAATCGCCGTTTCAATCGGCACTTCACCCAATAACACATCTGTGACTGAATAAAGTAAATCATTCTTTTGAATACCAGACCCCATGGTGGCATTCCCTTGTGAGTCCATATCGACCAACAAGACACGTTTTTTCAAGATCGCCAAAGAGGCAGCAAGATTGACTGCTGTCGTGGTTTTTCCCACACCACCTTTTTGGTTTGCAATCGCAATAATTTGAGCCATGACTACCCTTAATATTTTTTATTGAATACGTTGAAGTAAAAGTAAATGACGCTGTTCATCCAATCTTGGCACACGCAGTTCAATGATCTTACATGAATACTGATCTTTCATCTGCTCAACTTCATCCTCTGGGATTAAGCCTTTCATTGCAGCAATGATACTTTGTTCATGCATATATGGTTGTGCTGCATCTACAAAATCGGTCAATGAAGCAAATGCTCGACTTGTAATGACATCAAACTGACCAAGTTCTCCAATGCTGTCTTCATTTTCAACACGAGTTTGGACTGCAATTACATTTTTCAGTTTTAAGTCTGCAATAAATTGCTTCAGGAAACGAATCTTTTTCCCATTCGAATCTAATAGTACACAAGAACGTTCTGGTTGGCATAATGCAATGATCATGCCCGGCATACCACCGCCCGTACCCACATCTAACAAACGGCCTTGGGGCAAATCATTTAAGATACTTAAACTATCTAATAAATGTTTAACCAGCATTTCTTTCGGCTCGCGAATTGCCGTTAAATTGTATGCCTTATTCCATAGCACTAGCGCATCTTGATATTTCAATAAGAGTGTTAGGGCTTCTTCACTTAGGTTAAGACCTAAAGCTTGGCTACCTTGCTTTAATTCTTGAAAAAAAGGATGCATAACAGTGCGACATCTCGATAAACTTGCTGTGCAGTATACCGATTTCTGATACAAGGCACAGCAGGACTTGTTGAACGATTATGCAGTTAATCATTTACAAGCATGATAAACTGCACAATCCTTTAAGTTTTTGTCTTTTCTTATGCAAATCACAGATAGACAAAGCATTTTTTATTATGCAAACGCGCCCTGCTTGATTTGTTGATCAAGCTGCTCTAAACGCTCAGGTGTACCAACATCCACCCAAATTCCTTGCAACTTTTCAGCCGAAACTTGCTGCTGCTGCATGGCTTGTTTCAATAATGGCGCTAAAGGTCGTTTGCCATTTTCCAAACCTGCAAACATCTGTGGTGCAAAAACAGCAACACCACTATAAGTTAAGGCTTCACCCAATTGCTCTTGCTCAAAAGTGTAAGCTAAATCATTCGCTAGAATAAAGTCACCTTTTAAGTGCTGAGGTGGATTTTCAACCAAGACTAAATGTACTTGTTTATCTTCCAACCGAACATTCAACAATGAAGAAAAATCCATTGTGGTCCAGACATCACCATTGACCAAAATAAAAGGTTCATCACCCAACAATGGCAAAGCATTAATAATGCCGCCTGCTGTTTCCAAGCCTTCACCTTCGTGTGACCATAAAATAGTTACACCAAATTGAGAGCCATCACCTAAAGCAGCAGCAAGTTTTTCACCCAACCAAGCCGTATTAATGACAATCTCGGTGACGCCGATTTTTTGCAACTTCTCAATATGCCAAACAATCAGTGGCTTACCACCGACTTCCAGTAAAGGTTTTGGCGTATACAAGGTCAATGGTCGCATACGATTACCAAGACCAGCCGCAAGAATCATTGCTTTCATTATGCTGCAACCTCGTAATCACCATATTTTTCGATAAACTTCGGCATTACGATGTCACGAATGAACTGCATAAAGTCATTCAGTTCATCATAACCTTGGCTTTCTTCAAGCAAATACCACATCACGCGCGGTAAATCTTTTAAATAACCTGATTTGCCATCACGTTCAAATAGACGCACAAAGATACCCAAGATTTTCAAATGACGTTGGATCGCCATCAGATCAGCATCTCGTTTGAACTGCTCAAAACTACGATTTTCTTTCGCTGCTGCTGGCAATAAGTTATAGAACACTTCAAACCATTCGTAGACACGCTCAGCATTCCACTGCACATAAGCATCACGCGTAATCGAGATGAGATCGTAGGTATCAGCACCGATCACTGCATCTTGGAAGTCAATTACACCAAGCTCTTGCTCATCTTCGATTTTCATCAAATTACGACTATGGAAGTCACGATGTACAATCACTTGCGGTTGATTAGTCGCCTCGATCGCAAGGAAATCAAATGCCTGCTCAATCGTTTCCAACTGCTGCTCTGTCGGCTGAATGTTTAATGATGGTAACATCCACTCTGTCAACAGACGCATTTCCGTCATTAACTTTTCATAAGAATACGCAGGTAATTGCGCATGACCATTGATCTGCTGTAATTCAATCAACTGCTTAAAACTTTGTGCATAGTAATGATCAACTGTTTGATCATTGAGTAATGTTGATAAAACAACATCACCAAAATCCTCAAGCAGTAATAAACCCAAGGTTAAGTCTTTCGCAACGATATGTGGAACTCGCACACCATTTTCATCAAAAAACTCATCAATGCTGACAAATGGCGCACAATCTTCTTTTTCAGGAGGCGCATCCATGAGCATATATGTTTTGTTTTGTATCGTAATTCGCGCATAGCGGCGAAAGCTTGCATCTCCTGCTAAAAAGTTGATCTCAAATTGATCAGATTGGAGAGTGGCTTGAAGCCAAGTTTGTATCAATTGTTCACGTTGTGTATTCATTTGCAATAAAATCTAAAACTAGCTGAGATTTTGAAAGCTTAAGTGTAGCCACTTATCAACTTTTTCTCTATGATGCGACAATAATTAATTGTGAATTAGCGTATTGGTTAATGAGACAATGAAACATCAGTTTAAATTTAATCCTTTAGCAACAGCTATTTTGACACTCTTGTGCGGCGGCTCGATTCAATCAGGTTTCGCGGCGCAAGCTGATGCTGTCTCTACGCTTGACAATAAACAGCTCAAAGCTGCCATTCGACAGAATCAAGAACAGCAAAACCAAGAAAGTTATCCTGGGGAAAGTTTTTTCCAGCAATATTATGTAGATAAATCTGCACCAGAAGCGCAATTACGTGACAATCGTTATTTAAGCTCTTCATTTTGCCAAGGGACTTGGGTCACTCCAATCAACCCCGAAACAAAGGCTGGTAATGCAAATACGACCACTTCTGTGCTCACCGCTGATTATGGGCATTACAACCCGACAGGTGATTCTGTTTTACAAGGCAATGTTGTCATCGATCAAGAAGGCCGAACTATTCGTGCTGATCAAGTTACAATCGATTCGACACAAACATTTGCCAATGCCGAAGGTCGTGTTCAGGTTGCTCAATCAGGATTACTCACCCAAAGTGATGCGATTAACTATAATTTAAAAACCCAGACTGGTGATTTAAACAATAGTTTCTATATCTCTGAACAACAGCATGCACATGGTCATGCCAGTCAAATAAAACGGGAAAATCAGAATTTAGTCATTTTTAAGGACGCGAGCTATACCGCTTGTCCTCCTGAGCAAAAACCTGCATGGAAAATTCAGGCCAAAGAAATTGAGCTAAACCAAGATACAGGTCGCGGTGTAACCCGCGGCACCAAGCTTTATGTCAAAGACGTACCTATACTTGCAGTCCCATATTTCAACTTTCCGATTGATGACCGACGCACTACGGGTTTATTGAGTCCAAATTTTGGCTATAGCAATGATGGTGGTGCGCAGTTAATCACCCCTGTTTATCTCAATCTTGCGCCAAACTATGATCTCACACTCACCCCGAGCTACATGAGCAAACGTGGCCCGAAATTAGATGCTGACTTCCGCTATATGACTGAAAACTTTGGTTCTGGTCGTATTTGGGGAGGCTATATCGCCAAAGATGATCAATATGGCGGCGAAGCACGTGATGACCTTCATTTTGTTCACAATTGGAAAATCGACGACCAATGGTCGACCAATTTAGAATATAACTACGCATCAGATAAAGATTACTTCGCAGACTTCAATAACAACCCGAACACACGAACCGATCTAAATTTGCGCCGTGCTTGGGAACTGAATTACCAAAATGGGATTCCTGGCCTTAAAGCTCAGTTGAAGGTTGAAGATTTCCAAACCCTAGATAAAACCATTAAAGATGTCGATAAACCTTATGCTCGACTTCCACAATTCTTATTAAACTACGTTACTGGTGATCCACAAGGTCTACAATACGAGTTTAATAACGATACCGCTTATTTCAAAAAGTCTGTAGATGATGGTTCTGCGCTAGAATCAAGTGGTACGCGTATCTACAACCAGTTTGCAGTTCGCTACAACTATTTAACCCCTTCTTGGTTCTATGTCGTTCCAGAAGTCTCTGTACGTAGTATTAACACCTTCTACGATCAAGACTCAAAAGAAGGCCGTGGACTGTCTGCTTCTGATGATTTAGAAAAATCAGTTGTTGTTCCTCAATTCACGCTTGCCACAGGCTTAACGTTCGAGAAAGAAGGCAAATACTTACAGAGTATTTCTCCTCGTGCTTTTTATGCTTACTCACCTTATAAGAACCAAGATGATCATCCAAACTTTGATTCGACTACAGCGTCGATCAACTATGATCAACTGTTCAACCCATATCGCTTCTATGGGCATGACCGTCTAGATGACAATAATTTCTTGTCGCTCGGTGTGACTTATAGCTTGTTAGATACTGAAGGCCTAGAGCGCATTAAAGCAAGCATTGGTCAAAGTTATTACTTTAGTGACCGCCGTGTCAGTCTGAATGAAAAACTCGATGAGTTTGATACCCAAACACGTACAGGCCCTATTGTTAGTTTATCAAGCCAGCTTAATCAGAACTTCACCATTACATCTAACTCTGCATGGATGTCGAATGGCGAAAATGCACAACGCGATTTCCAAGCTTACTATACCGGTGACAAAGGTAATCTTTACAACTTAGGCTATTTTTACCGTAAAGATATCCCAGATCGACAAGATTCTTATGACCAAGTTGTTGCATCCTTTATACAACCTGTAAAAGACAATTGGCGTATTATGGGTCATGCTCAATACGACATTGACAATAATGTGATGCGTGAATATTTACTTGGTGTAAATTACGAGTCATGTTGTTGGGCTGTCTCAGTTTATGGTCGTTCTTACTACAATGATCTGGATGACCCAAACACCCCAGGCGTTCGTAAAAAGAATGCTGTTATGGCTGAATTCACCCTAAAAGGTCTCGGTGCTTTAAACAATAAGCTTGCTTCTCTCCTAGAAAACAGAGTTTTAGGTTTCAACAAAATTAATCAATCTTGGACACAACGTTAATGAAGATAAAACCTTTTCAACATATCTTTAAAGCAACTGTTCTCGCTGCCCTAATTTCTTCATCAATGCAAAGCTTTGCACAGCCAACGGATGAGGTTGTTGCCATTGTAGATAGTAGTGTCATTCTAAAAAGTGATTTAGAACAAGGGATTGCTGAAACAGAACACCAGATGAAAGCACAAAACAAAACTGTTCCTCCACAACAGTATTTACAAATGCAAGTGCTTGATCAACTCATCATTCGCCAAGCTCAATTAGAGCAAGTAAAGCGTTATGGTATTAAGCCTGATGAAAAGAGCTTAAATGCTGCGGTACTAAAAGTTGCAAATCAATCAGGTGCAAATACTCTTGAAGCATTTCAACAAAAGTTAGATGCAATTGCACCAGGTACATATGAAAACTTGCGCAACCGTGTCGCAGAAGACTTAGCCATTGGTCGTTTACGTCAGCAACAAGTGATGTCACGTATTAAAATCAGTGATCATGATGTTGAAAACTTTTTAAACTCCCCAGAAGGTCAAGCTGCGCTAGGTACTCAAGTCCATGTGATTCACATGCGCATTTCGGGTGAAAATAACAATGAAGTACAGCAAGTCGCTCAACAGGTAAAACAATCCCTCACAACAAGTGATGACACCAAATCGATTAGCTCTAAGCTATCAACAGCTTCAGTGAAAGTCGATGGTGCTGACATGGGTTTCCGCTCATTATCAGAAATCCCAACGGAACTCTCTGCACGTATTGCCCCACTTCAAGTTGGACAAACCACCGAGTTAATCAATGTTCGTGATGGTGTGCATGTCTTAAAACTACTTGAACGTAAGCAAAACGAACAAAAAGCATTAGTCTCTCAATACCAGACACGCCATATCCTAATCCAACCATCTGAAGTTGTAAGCATAGATCGCGCTAAGCAAATGATCGATAGCCTATACAACCGTGCTAAAGCGGGTGATGATTTTGCAACACTTGCTGCAACCTATTCAAATGACACAGGCTCTGCGCGGGATGGTGGTAGCTTAGGTTGGGTAAGTCCGGGCGTAATGGTACCTGAATTTGAAAAGGTGATGAAAGAAACACCTGTTGGACAAATCAGCAAACCATTCCAAAGCCAGTTCGGTTGGCATATCTTGCAAGTCACAGATACACGTGAACAAGACATGACCAAAGAAGTACAAGAACGTATGGCACGTCAAATCTTAGGTGAACGTCAGTTCGATACCGAAGTTGATAGCTGGATGCGTGAACTTCGTGCGAATGCCTACGTTGAAATCAAAGATGCAAGCTTAGACTCAAAAGCACAGCAAAAATAAATATGCAGAATAAAAATGCCAGCAATTCGCTGGCATTTTTTATTTAAAAAATTAATCAATTAAAAAAATAGCGGCAATCGCCGCTATTTTTTTACATTACAAATTGATTATTTGTAACGATCAACCATTTTCTCTAAAGAAATTGGACGAATTTTATCTGCATTACCTGATGTACCAAATGAATTATAACGATCCACACAGATTTGCTTCATTGCTTCAACTGTTTCACCAAAGAATTTACGCGGGTCAAATTCACTTGGTTTTTCAGCCATCATACGACGCATTGCGCCAGTAGAAGCCAAACGTAAATCGGTATCAATATTAATCTTACGTACACCGTGCTTAATCGCTTCTACAAGCTGATCTACAGGCACACCATAAGTTTCTTTAATATCGCCACCATACTGGTTAATCACAGCTAACCACTCTTGTGGTACAGAGCTTGAACCATGCATTACAAGATGCGTATTTGGTAACGCAGCATGAATTTCTTTAATGCGGTCAATAGCCAAGATATCGCCTGTAGGTGGACGTGTAAACTTGTACGCACCATGTGAAGTACCGACAGCAATCGCCAAAGCATCAACATTGGTATCCGCAACAAACTGAGTTGCTTCTTCAACAGAAGTTAACAGCTGAGAGTGGTCAAGTACACCTTCTGCGCCCACACCATCTTCTTCACCCGCCATACCAGTTTCAAGGCTACCTAAGCAACCAATCTCACCTTCAACTGAAACACCACATGCATGTGCAATAGACACCACTCGACGTGTTACATCAACATTGTAGTCGTATGATGTTGGTGTTTTACCATCTTCACCCAATGAACCATCCATCATTACTGAGCTAAAGCCCAACTGGATTGAACGCTGACAAATATCAGGACTTGTACCATGATCTTGATGCATTACCACTGGAATATGTGGCCACTCTTCAATCGCAGCTAAAATAAGATGACGTAAGAATGGTGCACCCGCATATTTACGCGCACCAGCCGAAGCTTGCACGATAACAGGTGAATTCGTTGCATCTGCAGCGAGCATGATTGCGCGCATTTGTTCTAAATTGTTTACGTTAAACGCTGGTACGCCGTAGTTATGTTCTGCAGCGTGATCCAAGAGCTGGCGCATTGAAATTAGAGCCATAATATCCTCCCAGGTAATGCGCCATATTCTACATGCTGATCTATTTCAATTCAGCAAATAATCACAGTAATTATAAAAAAAACTTTAATCTTTTGTGTAATTTGAGTTGTTATTCTGACTAAATAATCAAAAAGGCCAAATCACAGTATGATTTGGCCTTTTGCTTAAAAGATATTGCGCTTAAATACATCCAATAAAATGGATCAAGACTTAGCAATAACCCTCTAAACGCGTTAATGGTAATTTTTTACCAATCGCTTTTTCAATTTCTGGCAAATAGAATGCATCATCTTCCGAAAGGAAACTGATACTCACACCCTGCGCGCCAGCACGCCCTGTACGACCAATACGATGTACATAGTCATCAGACTGTTCAGGCAAAGTAAAGTTAATCACATGCGAAACACCATCCACATGAATACCACGACCAGCAACATCAGTTGCAATCATAATATTGTTCTTACCTTGTTTGAATTGGTCTAGCATTTTTAAACGCTTATCTTGTGCAATTTCACCAGATAACATACCAACTTTATAACCATCACGTTTCAAATGGTCATACAAACGGCGTACCTGATCTCGACGATTTGCAAAGATCATGACTTTATCAATTGGCTCTTCACGCAAAATATCTTGCAATAACTTGTATTTATCTTGTTTAGCAACCACATAAACACGTTGTTCAACATCATTATTGGTTTTTTGCTCAGGTTCAATTTCTACCGTTACAGGCTCGAACAACCATTGACGTGCAAGATTTAAAACATCATAGCTAAACGTCGCAGAGAACATCAAAGTTTGACGTTGTTCTTTAAATGGCGAAAAGCGAACAATTCGTTTAACCGATGGAATAAAGCCCATATCCAACAAACGATCTGCTTCATCAATCACCAGAAATTCAATTTTATCCAACCAAACTTCTTTTTGCTCCACAAAATCGATCAAACGGCCTGGTGTTGCAACAATGATATCAACAAAGTTGCGATCCAACATTTTCTTTTGTTTTTCAAAATCTACGCCGCCTAATAAGGTTACAAGATGTAGGTTTGAAAACTTGGTTAATGCTTGCGCATCACTTTCAATCTGTAATGCTAACTCGCGTGTCGGCGCTAAAATTAACGCACGTGGCTCACCACGGAATCGTTGCTCTTGAACTGGATTATTGAGTAGATCATTGATCACACTAACCAAAAAGGCAGCTGTTTTTCCTGTGCCTGTTTGTGCTCGACCAATAGCATCATGCCCTGCTAATGTATATTTTAAAACCTTTTGCTGAATTGGGGTCATTTGTGTAAAACCCAAAGCATCAATCGCTTTCTTCAACTGCGGATGTAAATTTAAGGTTTCAAAACCAGATGTCATATATGCTCTCGAACCATCAACGACCAAAAGAAAGTCATTATTATAAACCATAAAAAATAAAAACGCCCCAATAAGATTGGGGCGTTTTTTATTGCGTTAAGGCAACAAATTAGTCTAAAGGCTGAACGTTTTCAGCCTGGAAACCTTTTTGTCCTTGAACAACACTGAATTCTACGCGTTGGCCGTCACGTAAAGAACGGTGGCCATCACCCATAATCGCGCGGAAATGAACAAATACGTCATCACCACCATTACGCTGAATAAAACCAAAGCCTTTAGTGTCATTAAACCACTTTACTACGCCTTGTTCACGAGCTGTCATAAGTCAATCCTCAGATATTGAAAGATAAGGACCTTCCGGTGTTGCAAACAGCAGAGCCAACAAGGTTTTAAAATATTTATAATTTTAAAGCTTGTAATCATTCTGTAAAACTATCAACAATTTCCGGTTACATCCATTTGTTATAGAGTTTAAAACAATTAATTTGCATTAAACAACTTTCTAAAACGCATCGAGCTTATCATGGGTTTATCACAATTAATAGAATTATTTTTAGTTATTTCCGATGTTTCTATCTGTTTTTTTCAATAATTTAGCTGTTTTTTTAATGAAATTTTTCTCTCAAAAATTACGCAAAAATTTGTTAAGATAATTTTGAATGAAGTGATTTAATCGTATATGACCAACACATCCAACACACCCATCATTATTGATGCTTTAGGGCAACCTTGCCCAATGCCACTATTGATGTTGAAGCGTGCTTTAAAGAAAGCCAACGGCATACAACAATATCTATTGAAATCTTCTGATCCACATAGTGAAATTGATGTAACACGATATTGCCAAATTCAGCAACTTCAATGTTTAACTCAGAAAATTTCAGATCGTGAATTTCACTATTTAATTGAATCTACGTGATTCTTTGCTAAACTCTAGCTAAAGATAAACTAGATAACTTTACATTTTTATACTCAAATTTCCTTAGTGATGAAGAACATTCGCATTAAGATGAAATTGTTGACTTAAATACCATCCTATAAGGAGACTCCATGACTACTGACAGCAGCAATCAATTGATGCCCCTGTCATTGTCTGCGCCAGGCGTAAACCTTGGTGCATATATCAGTACTGTCAATCAAATTCCAATTCTAACGGCCGAGCAGGAAAAAGAACTTGCTGAGCGTTATTATTATGACCAAGATCTTGATGCTGCCAAACTATTGGTAATGTCACACCTACGCTTTGTTGTCCATATTGCACGTAGTTATGCAGGTTACGGATTGCCACAAGGCGATCTCATTCAAGAAGGTAACCTTGGATTAATGAAAGCGGTCAAACGCTTCGATCCAAATATGGGGGTTCGCTTAGTTTCTTTTGCAGTGCACTGGATTAAAGCCGAAATCCATGAATATGTGATTCGTAACTGGCGTATTGTCAAAATCGCAACGACAAAGGCACAACGTAAATTATTCTTTAACTTACGTAGTCTTAAAAAATCAAGCAAACGACTCACTTTGGAAGAAGCGAAATCAATTGCCAATGATTTGAATGTCACACCAGAGCAAGTGCTCGAAATGGAAGGTCGCTTAACCGCTTATGATGCTGCTTTTGAAGCACAAGGCGATGATGATGACGATACACCACATACAGCACCTGCACTGTATCTCGAGGATAATCGTTACGATCCTGCTCGATTAGTTGAAGAAGAAGACTACGAAGAACAAAGCACCACTGCCTTACATGAGGCAATGGATCAGCTAGATGATCGTTCACGGAATATTTTACAACGTCGCTGGTTAGATGATGACAAATCAACTTTGCATGAACTGGCTGCAGAATATAATGTTTCCGCAGAACGTATTCGCCAGCTTGAAAAGAATGCAATGGAAAAAATCAAAACCGCCATGTCTGCAAGTTAAAATCGAATCAAACACAAGGGCTTTAATGCCCTTTTGTTTTATCTGGCTTTGTTTAAGCACCCGAATATGTTAACTTTGTTCATCAAATTTCCAGTTCCATTATCATTATGTGGATAGCTATCTCGGCGCTTAACCTTGCGCTTGCAGTTATGTTGGGTGCTTTTGGTGCTCATGGACTCAAATCTTTTGCAACCCCAGAACAACTTACTTGGTGGGGTACAGCAACTCAATACTTTTTCTATCATGCGATTGGATTGCTTATCTTAGGCGTCATGCATAAAACTACAGCAACATTTCCAATAAAAATTCCTTTTATTTTGATCCAAATTGGTATCATCTTTTTCTGCGGTTCGTTGTACATTATGGCGCTCGACCTACCTCGCATTTTAGGTGCGATTACACCGATTGGCGGTGCGTTTATGATAGCGGGCTGGCTGTTACTCGCATGGCAAGCAATCAAGCATGCGAAATAAGGATTGATCATGCACATCTATTTAAATGGCGAGTCAACAGACACGTCTTGTGAAAACCTACAGCAATTAATTCAAAATTTAGCCTTAGAAGGCAAACGCTTTGCTGTAGAGAAGAACCAACAGATTATTCCGAAAAGTAGACTTGAGCAAACATTAATTGCTCCTGAAGATCGTATAGAAATTATTCAAGCTGTTGGTGGCGGCTAATCGGCTAAAAATGGAGTAAGCCCATGCAAGATTCCCCTTTAATTATTGGTTCACGTACTTTCCAATCTCGTTTATTGGTCGGAACGGGTAAGTATAAAGATCTCAATGAAACTGATTTAGCCATTCAAGCCAGTGGCGCTGAAATTGTCACAGTTGCAATTCGTCGTGTAAACATTGGTCAGCATGCCGATCAGCCGAATTTGCTTTCAGTGATTCCACCAGAAAAATACACGATTCTGCCGAATACAGCAGGTTGTTTTGATGCAGATAGCGCGATTCGTACCTGTATGCTGGCACGTGAACTGCTTGATGGTCACAATTTGGTGAAGCTAGAAGTGCTCGGTGATGAAAAAACTTTATACCCAAATGTCACTGCAACACTGAAAGCAGCGCAGACCCTGATTGATGATGGTTTTGAAATCATGGTCTACACCTCGGATGACCCAATTGTTGCCCAAGAACTTGAAAGTATGGGTTGTGTCGCAATCATGCCTTTGGGCAGTTTGATTGGTTCTGGTCTCGGTATTTTGAATCCACACACCATTTCAATCATCAAAGAGAACGCTAAGGTTCCTGTGTTGGTGGATGCAGGTGTGGGTACCGCCAGTGACGCTGCCATTGCAATGGAACTCGGTTGTGACGGCGTATTAATGAATACAGCAATTGCTGCTGCACAAAATCCAATTTTAATGGCTTCTGCCATGAAAAAAGCGGTTGAAGCAGGTCGTGAAGCATTTTTAGCGGGTCGTATGCCGCGTAAGCGTATGGCCAATGCCAGCTCGCCTGAGACAGGTTATTTCTTTAAGTAAGAAAAGAAAAAGCAAAGGGAGCTATTTGCTCCCTTTTTTAATCGCCAAAACACTCATTTCTTTCTAGCATTTTAATGTTATCTGCAATGAGCTTTTTATATCATTCACAATATATTTTGGTGCAAGGATAAACAAAAGCATTTCAGCCCAATAAGGCTCACTCTTAGCATACACTTCCATCGATAATTTTTTCATTAATTGGCAATAATCATGATAAGCAATGCGATGAGTTTTATAGTTCACAGGACCATCAAACAAATTAAAAATCGTATTAAGTTCATATTGAGTTATATCAGCATTCCTTCCGACCGGCTGAGGATAAAATTCCTTTAATGTTGAATATTTAAACAACAACCAGTTTAAAGAATAAATGACTCTGGAATCATAAACTGCATAAGCCTGATGATCCATAAATGATGCGACTTTTGATAAAGAAGAGATCACTGAAAAAGTAGTTCTTGTTAAAGCACCTTTTGTAAGTTCACTTTCAAATTTAAGCAATAACAGGTCATTTTTAGGATTTTGCTTAAAAGAACGTATACCTCCCCACTCTTGAATCAACCAGTACCGACCAGCTAAATCATCTGAATTCAATAAAGAATTGAAATTATGTTTTAAATAAATATTTTGCTCAAATACGGAGGCAAGATGTACAGGGATTGGTAATGGATTACTTTCTGGCAACTCCCATATAAAATATTTTTCTAACGGATGCTGTTTCGCTAGCTCTTTCAATGTTTGAATTAGCTGATCCATGATTCTCTCAATTCTAAATGTTTAATATTCGATTTAAATTTTGCTTCGCCCTTTGCTCAAAATTCTGTTGAAAATATTCGGTTTGATACAGTGATTCTGTCTGATAAAAATGCGCTAGAACTTCTTTTCTCTTAATCGCATAAACATCTGGATCTACCCAAGCATATTCCTGTTGAATCTGCTGCTCATACTCCGCAAAACGCTCTGGCGAAGCCGCTAGAATCGCTAAGTCAATATCCAGTAAAAACTGCAAATCCAACTCATTCGTCGATTCGTGCTTTTGCGTGGCAATAATCCACTGCTTTATCTTCTGAACAATATCAATTGATAAATCTTGAGCTAAATATTGCTCGAATAGCTCAGCACTTTTCAGCTCATTATCTTTTGCTTGGGGATCATAAATCGCATCATGAAACCAGAGCGCCAATGTAACAGCATGTGCATCATTTAAATCAGCTCGAATCGAATCAACTAGAACTAGACATTCATACAAATGTTGCAGAGTATGATAAGCCCGCTGCTTTTCACTGTAGGCAGCAATCAACTTATTAAAAACTTTCTGCGGTTCAGAAAAATGATAATGCTGATGCAGCTCAAACCATGATTTTTCTAATGAAGTTAAATATTGCGGCATTGCTTATCCTCATTGGATTTCTTTATTCAGCCACTTTGCCAATGATTCAGCATCTTTACGCTCTAGAAAAAGCTGATACAAGGTACAGGAACCAAACTCATGTTTTAGTTCCTGTTGGCGCATAGGATGATTACCAAATCGGAATCGTCGAGTACCGTCTCGATCAAGCGGCAATGCATACACCCCATAACTACGAGGTTCTGTCAAATGCCCTTTTATCTGGACTTGATCAGACGATATCGCGTGTTTTAATAAATGTTCTTTGGTTAACATCCCACCCTGCCCAAGGCAAACCTAAGCTGCGTGCTGTTCATCTCGCTTAAAGACCAATTCTTTATTCGATGAACTTTCAGCATCAAAGTAATACCCTTCACTATCAAATGCTTTTAATTGTTCTACTTGGCTTAATTTATTCTCAATCAAGTATCTTGCCATCAGACCACGCGCTTTTTTCGCATAAAAACTGATGACTTTATATTTTCCGTTCTTTTGATCCAAGAATACAGGCTTGATAATTTCTGCCTGAATTTTCTTTTCATTCACAGATTTATAATATTCGTCAGAGGCCAAATTTACCAACACTTTTGCATCAATTTCAGCTAAATCTTGGTTAATTTGATCTGTGATAATACTGCCCCAGAATTCATATAGATTATGGCCGCGGCTATTTTTTAGTTTAGTGCCCATTTCCAAACGGTACGGCATCATCAAATCCAATGGACGTAATAAACCATAAAGACCAGACAGCATACGTAAATGCTGTTGGGCAAAATCAATATCTTGGTCTTTTAAGTGATAAGCATCTAAACCCGTGTACACATCACCTTTAAATGCAAACAAAGCTTGACGTGCATTGGAAAAATCAAAATCTGCATTCCAGTCACGGAAACGCTCTACATTTAAATTGGCAATTTTTTCACTCACGGTCATCAACGATGCAATTTCTGTCGCAGAAAGCTTGCGACAAACATCAATCAATTGTTGTGATTGCGCCAACAAACGTGGCTGAGTATGTGTATCTGTAGGAAGTGCTGTGGTGTAATCGAGTGTTTTAGCAGGAGAAATTAAAGCAAGCATAATCAATCAGAATAAATTTATCTTGGTGAAACTATAACAGTTGATAATTTTTAATGCCAATTCGTGTTCTCGTTCAGTTTTATCGGTAAAATAGTGGATTCTTCCATTATCCATTGCGTATCTTATGTCTGAGCAATTATTCATCCAAGGTCCTGTTGGTCAAATCGAAATGTTTGTTGATCAACCCCAAGGTGAAATCACAGGTTTTGCTGTCGTCTGCCACCCACATCCTTTGCAAGGTGGTACTCCGCATCATAAAGTCCCTGTTTTACTGGCTCAGATTTTTAATGAAATGGGGTGTGTAGTGTACCGTCCTAGCTTCCGTGGTTTAGCTGGCAGTGAAGGTACTCACGACCAAGGGCATGGCGAAACTGATGATATTATGGCCGTGATTGAATATGCCCGTGCAAAACATGCAGGCTTAACCTTCTATGCAGGTGGTTTCAGTTTCGGCTCTCATGTACTCGCAAAATGCCAAGCGCAACTTAGCAATGAGTTACGTCCAAAGCAATTGGTATTATGTGGCTTACCTACAGGTTCTGTGGTGGATTTACGCCACTACACAACTCCTGCAATTGACGGCGATATCCTATTTGTACATGGTGAACAGGATGATATTACCCTGCTCTCAGATATGATCGCGTGGGCAAAACCACAAAAACATCCGATCACGATTTTACCAGGCGCCAATCATTTCTTTACTGGTTATCTAAAACAATTACGTCAAGTGATTGCTCGCTTTTTAAAACTGTAGACTTAACAACAAATTACTAAGAAAAATATACGTGTTTTGAATCCAATGTCTGTTATATCAATATAGATGTACAGACATCAGGTTCTTTAATAATGAAATTAAATAAAAAACAGGGACTTTTTTTAAAGCAAACCATTGAGCAATGGCAACAGCAAGGTACGATTACGCCTGATGTAGCCAATGAGCTAGAGCAGAGCTTTTCGATTCGGCCTTTTGATTGGGAACGACTGGCAAAATATTCATTTTGGATTTCCATGATTTGTGCTGTGATCGCGATTGCCGCTATTACTGCGGACAAGTTCTTGATGGAGCTGATTGAAAAACTCTTTATTGACTCCAAAATCATTCCTTGTCTGATTTTTGCTGCGGTTGCTGCAGCTTTTTATGGCTTTGCCTATCGTCGACGCAAGACCAAACCCTTACATCAATTTAGCAATGAAGCCATTATTTTTGCAGGCGTGCTGTCTACCGCAGCGTCTGTCGCCTATTTCGGCCAAGCGATTGATACAGGCAGTGGGCATTTCTCTTTATTATTCCTGCTCTCCACCATTATTTATGCAGCACTTGCCTTCTGGTTCCCCTCTAAACTGATTTGGGTGTTCTCACTGCTTTCGCTCGGTTCATGGTTTGGGACGGAAACTGGCTATATGTCGGGCTGGGGTGCTTATTATCTAGGGATGAACTTCCCTTTACGCTTTGTATTCTTTGGTGGCGCACTGATTGGATTGAGTCTTCTCTTTAAACGTTATGCACATTTTAAAGACTTTGCGCATTCAACTTATGTCATGGGCCTGCTGTATCTATTTATTGCCTTATGGATTCTCTCAATCTTTGGCAATTATGGTGACTTAGGGAGTTGGTATAGCGTCAAGCAATATGAGCTATTACATTGGGGCGTACTATTCGCGTTTATTGCCATCATCGCAATTGTCTATGGTTTAAAACATGATGATGCCACCTCACGAGGTTTTGGTATCACCTTCTTATTTATTAACCTCTACACCAAGTATTTTGAGTTCTTTTGGAATGGCATGCACAAAGCTATTTTCTTTATCTTGCTGGCTGCATCTTTCTGGTGGATTGGCCGACATGCTGAAAAACTCTGGAACTTAGAGTTTTTACCCAGCCAATCCCAAATAAAGAGAGATCATCCAGCTGAATGATTACTGAAAGTCACTCCAACTCAAGCCAAACCGAGCCAAATACTTTTTGACTCGGTCGCTGTCATTGGTGGTATTACGTTGCTGGCGTGAAGCTGCAAAAAGCTGACGTCCAGCATCAGCCATCGATTTGGCATTTTCACAGACTTGCAGGACGCCACGCAGTTGAATCTGATCAAACTCATCGATCTCGCTCAACTGGGTTTGATCTAAATATTTGAGGAGAATATCGATATCTTTAGATTGGTTTTCTGTGGTTTGAATCGACCACAGTTGCTTTAAACGCTGAATCTCTTTTTCCACCGTTTCTGAACGGATCAACTCACCACTGGATAATGTCGCCAGCCGTGTCACACTAGCAGTCAAATCACGAAAATTTCCCTGCCATGATGCTTCCTTCGACTTGGCAAATTTCAAATACACATCAAGTGCATCACGTTGAAAACGTAATTGTCGTTGATGGTTCGCCGCAAAACGTTGCAACTCGAACTCAATATTGGGGGCAATATCTTCGATTCGATCTTTAAGATTGGGTAAAAAGAAAGTCCATGTATTCAATCGTGCCCATAAGTCCTCACGGAAACGCCCTGCTTGCACTTCAGTTCTTAAATCTTTATTTGTCCCTGCGATCAATTGAAAATCGGCCTGAACCTCTTTATCACTTCCGACTGGAAAAAAGGATTTATCTTCAAGTGCCTTAAGCAACATCGCTTGCTCATCTAACCCAAGCTCGCCAATTTCATCCAAAAACAGAATCCCCTGATCAGCACTTTTTAATAAGCCTGCTCTTGAAGCCGCTGCCCCTGTAAAAGCCCCTTTGATATGCCCAAACAAACTCGACATGGCACTATCACCACGAAGCGTCGCACAGTTCACATCAATAAAACGCCCACTTAGATGAAACTTGTCTTTCTTTAATTGAAAAATTTGTTTGGCTAAATGCGATTTACCTACACCTGTCGCCCCCATAATCAAAATCGGCGCACTAGAGCGTGTCGCCACCAACTCAACCTCGGTAATCAGTTGATTAAATTCATCATTATAGGTTGAAATATTGGCTTTTAACTGTTGCCAGTTTTGTTGTTGCTCATCTTCAAAACGCTGCTTGAGGACATCATAGCGAGATAAATCCAGATCAATAATTCGATATTCACCTTCTGGCGTTTTCTGTTGATTTGGCGCACTTTGAATCAATTTGGCAGGTAAATAATTGGTATCGACCAGTAGATACCAACAGATTTGAGCAACGTGTGTACCTGTAGTGATATGCAAAAGATAGTTATTTTTTTCAGTATCAAAGGGATAACTTTTCACAAAGTCATATAGCGCACCATAAACCTCAGCAAAATCCCAAGGATCACGGATACTCACTCGCTGCCCCGATACTGTGGTCAATGGCGACACATCCTGAGCATCTTCAGCAATAAATTTGACTAGATTATGATGTTGTCGATCATGTAATAGCACCAATTCATCTACAATCAGATCTTCATGCATCAGAAGGCTCAAGGTCGGACGCCAGCGTTGCCAACGGTCAGGACGCTTTCCTTGATCCAAGGTAGAACCCACAAAACCAATTACAACAGTTTTTTTTGCATTCGCCATAATTTCTATAATATTTTATATATGTCTATTATATACAATACGCAATTCGATGAAAAATTCCAACAATATGCTTCATTTTACTTTTTTAGGCACATCTTCTGGTGTACCCACGCCCACACGCAACGTTTCTGCTCTAGCAATCCGCAATAGCAAGAATAAAGACTGGATACTGGTTGATGCAGGTGAAGGTACACAGCATCGCATTCAACAGGCCAAACTTTCATTACAAAGCTTAGTTGCCATCTGCATCACCCACGTACATGGTGATCATTGTTATGGATTGGTCGGCTTATTGGCCAGTGCAGGTATGAATGCCCGTACTGCAGCCTTAACCATTATCGCGCCCAAAGAAATTCAACAATGGATTGAAGTTACAGCACAATTAACAGATTTACATTTGCCCTATCCACTCAACTTTATCGATGTGAATGAAGCAACTCAGATACTACAGTTAACCGATGAACTCTCGATTCAAGCTCATCCACTGAGTCACCGTGTACCCAGTTTTGCATTTAGTGTTATTGCGCAATACACTCAAAAGAAATTAGATACACACGCCTTAATTCAACTCGGCGTAGCAAAAGGCAAAGTTTGGGGGGATTTACAGCAAGGCTTAGACGTCCAATTTAATGAGCAAACCTTAAACGCGGTTGATTTTATTCAAATCCAAACGCAACGTGCACATGCAATTGTCGGTGGAGATAATGATCGTCCTGAATTATTGGCACAAGCTTGCCAAGATGCCCAGCTCTTGATTCATGAAAGCACCTACACCCAAGCCATTTTAGATAAAGTGGGTTCAGGCCCCATGCATAGTTCGGCAAAGATGGTTGCAGAATTTGCTCAACAACAAGGTCTAAGCAATCTGATCCTGACACACTTTAGCCCACGCCATCAAGACAGTGCTGGACAGCAAGTGATTGCGGAAGAAGTTAGAAATTTCTATAAAGGCAACTTCTACTTGGCTCATGATTTTGATCAATTTAGCTTAGACGAGACAGGTCGGCTTTTAAAAATCGATAAATCTTAATAGATCCTCTGGTATATGATCTATCAATAAAATCTCAGGATAGATTCAATATCTTTCTAAATACTTTTATATCTATTTAGATATATTTTACATATTAAAATCCACTAACTTTTTCCAATAAAAAAATATTAATTATTTTATTTTCAATAATTATCAATACCTTATAAAAACTTAAAATAAAAACAAGAATGTTGGCACACTCTCTGCAATAACACATCCAAGAGACAACAACTTGAATTTTATAGAGGATGAGTCATGGTAAACCAGACAATTTTTGCCTCTCAGGCAACTAAAAAACAATTGATCAGTAATGAAGCTGGCGGTCGTGCATTTCAATTAAATCACCGTCAAGCCTTAGCTCAGCTTGCTGCAACAGGCACGTTGAATCATACCTTTTATCAAACCGCACAAATGCAATTGGATCAAGTATTGGTACTAACACAAGATATTGATGCAGAATTTATTGCTAAAACGGCAGTTTACACTCGCCAAAATAACCACATGAAAGACATGCCAGTTTTACTATTGGCAATTTTATCACAACGCGATCAAAGCTTATTTAAAGCAGTATTTCCATTGGTGATTGATAATGGCAAACAGTTGCGTAATTTTGTACAAATCATGCGTTCAGGGGTAATACAACGCAAATCTTTGGGCAGCTTGCCAAAGAAAATGATCAATCAATGGTTGATCAATGCCAATGAAAATCAATTGTTGGCAGCCAATATTGGCAATCAGCCTTCTTTAGCAGATGTATTAAAAATGACTCATCCAAAACCTAAAGATGCAACTCAGGAGGCGTTCTTTGCTTATGTGCTCGGTAAAAAATACGAGCTTGAGCAGTTGCCTGCCAAAGTTCAAGCCTTAGAAAAATTCCGTCAAGGTTTAAGCCATGATGTTCCCGACTTGCCAATGCAACTTCTCACCAATTTACAACTTTCAGCACAGCAATGGGCTGAGATTGCTAAAAATGGAGGTTGGCAGATGTTAAGAATGAACTTGAATACTTTTGCTCGTCATGGTGTATTTCAAATCGAAGGCATGGATGAAATCATTGCAAATAAATTACAAGATCAGGATATGATTCGCAAAAGCCGAGTTTTGCCCTATCAATTAATGACAACTTGGTCGGCATTGGATGATGCGGTCCCTCAAGTTGTACGGCAATCTTTGGAACAGGTGATGCAAGCCGCTTTGCAAAATGTGCCTCGCCTCACTGGTCGCGTGGTTGTTGCGATTGATGTCTCAGGTTCAATGGCAAGCCCCGTGACAGGCTATCGTAAAGGCGCAACATCAACTTTACGTTGTGTCGATGTGGCATCGTTATTTGCTTGTGCGTTAAAGCAAGTAAATCCTGACATTCAAATTATGCCGTTTGATACCCAACTTCATTCATTGAATATTGCGGAAAATGAATCTGATCAAGCAAGCTTATTTGGTCGATTAAAACAGGTTTTTACAGGTGGTAAAACAGGCTCAATTTTTGAAGTCGCCAAACAATTTGCTGCGCTTGGTGGCGGTGGAACGGATTGTAGCATTCCATTAAATCGACTCAATCGAGATCAGACACCTGTCGATTTGATGATTTATTTTTCAGACAATGAGTCTTGGGCTGACCAGTTACGCACACGCCATAAAACAGGCATGTTGTATGAATGGGATATTTTAAAACAACGCTGTCCAGAAGCAAAATTGGTCTGTGTAGATTTACAGCCATATACGCACACTCAAGTACCTGAACGTACTGATGTGATGAATATTGGTGGTTTTAGTGACCATGTATTTACGCTGATTGATTTATTTTCGCAGGGTAAAATGCACGCTGATCACTGGATCAATGAAATTGAACAAAGCAAATTACCGACTTGATTCGTCAAGTCTGTAAATAGGGTAAATGCTTTAGGAACTACATCTTTCCAATGCTTTTGTTTCTAAATTCAATTTGTTACCCTATAATAAAAATTGCACAAATGCAGATGGAACTACATCACTATCCTTCCAAGATAGCTCAGTGAAAGCTGGCTCGATGTTTCATCATTATTGTTGTGCAAGGAATGGTTGTAATAAATGCCGATGGAACTACATCTTGTAGATAAAACGTTTCATTACACCTTGTTATTACAGCCAACCAGTAAAATGCAAATAGGACTACATTTGTTGAGGGTTCAAGTCCCTTCAAATTGATGAAAATTAGTTTGTAGCTCAATTGGATAGAGCCATGTATAAAAGGTCTTATCATTTTTGTTTACTGGTCTATGCAAAATGCAGTCAGGACTACAATAAGGGGTTCACCGTTAGCAATAACTTGATGGTTCGAGTCCATCTTGATCGACCTCGATCAATGGCGGAAAGGGAAACGCAGTGGAAGAGTTGTCTTGGCGATTAATTGTTTGCATATTTTTTTGTGGTACGGCATAAAATGCTTTTAGGACTACATCCTACCCCATAAATGTGAGTAACCACTCTCACCTGCATCTACAGTGTATGCAGTCGTCTAAATTAAGGCATATGATTTAAGTCTTAGATAATTTTGTTTATGTCGCTTCATCACAAATGCCAATGGGACTACATGATGAATGCGAAAGCATAGAGTTCAAATCTCTAATCCTTTTTAAGGAAAGTCTCATTATTTTTGTTGTGATGATCATCTTTAATCTCAATCAAATGCGATAAGCACTACATAGCAAAATCGTGCGTAGTTGTATATCTATTTTCATAGATAAGGCAGCTAAGGAAAAAGTGTTTATCCTCCTTGTTGATTGAGATTCACCCTCTTTATGGAATATCAGGCGAAAAGAAATCAAATATTCTTCGTAATAGGCGAAATGGTAAAGTAATAATTCGATACACCACTTCAATAGAAGTATCAATCAAATCGAACCAATCCCAAACATCATTTCGACGATGATACCCCTCTCGTTTCGGTTTCACCCAATAAGCAAATAAAAAACAAACTAAACTTAGTGCGAGAAGCATAAGAGTAAAATCTTGCAACAAGAACTGCACAAGACAAAATACCCCTGCAACAAATAAAATAATCGTGAGTAGATAACGAAAAAGGTCCATAGGACTTGGCAATTTATTTCTATTTTGCTAGGGTTATAACATGTCTTTATACAAAGACATACTTACATCCAGATTAAACAACAGATTTTCATCTGAAAAATATCAAACAGCTCCCCATCCATTTGCTAAAGCAGCGATATAAAACACCCATGAGAAAAGACAAAGCTTGATATCAAATAGAAATCAGGATTTCTCTCTTCGACCCTGTACTCAACAATGCCTTATAATTTAAAATTGCAAGCGAGCTAAAATTTGCTTGGAAAAGCAAATATATGACAACCAAAAAATATCTTTTAAGATATTTCCATATCTAATTAAATACAAACTCCAAGCAGAAAGAAAACCAACACATCTCAATTAAATACAATTAAAATAATATTTTTATTAATTATCAATACCTTAAAATAATTTATAGTTGATTTTTAAAAAGTTGGCACAGTCACTGCAATAGTATAAGCACACAATATCATTGGGATCTTGTGAATATCACCTGCCTGCAAACGCTTGGCAGGCAGGCTTTGAAAGGAAAATTAAAATGTCTGTCGTTGAACAAATCAACCAACAAGCTCAATTTGAACAAGAACAGCAACAACGTGCTTATCAAGTTTTAAAAAATGAAACGAGTATGCCAGTAAAAATGTGGACCAATGGTGTGCTTGTTGACGACAACTCAAAACAACAATTGCTGCAAACTGCCCAAATGCCGTTTATTTATAAATGGATGGCAGTAATGCCAGACGTTCACTTTGGCTTAGGTGCAACCATCGGAAGCGTGATTCCAACTAAAGGTGCAATCATTCCTGCTGCGGTCGGTGTCGATATTGGGTGTGGAATGATGGCGACTCGTACCAGCTTAACCGCTTCTGATTTACCTGATAACCTATATGCTTTACGTACTGAGCTTGAGCGCTTGATTCCACACGGAATGACCAAACGTGGACGAGATAAAGGTTCTTGGGAAACACCACCTGAAATGGTAGATCAAGCTTGGGCTGATTTAGTTGCAGATTTTGAGTTAATCTGTGCGAAGCACCCTCGCCTAAAAAACACCAACAACCGCAAGCACTTGGGAACTTTAGGAACAGGAAATCACTTTGTAGAAATCTGTTTAGATGAACATGACCATATTTGGATTATGTTGCACTCAGGTTCTCGCGGTGTGGGTAATGCCATCGGTAATCATTTTATCGAACTGGCGCGCAAAGATATGCAAAAGCACTTTATTAATTTACCCAATAAAGATTTGGCTTATTTAGTCGAAGGAACTGAACATTTTGATGATTACTGGTTTGCTGTAGGTTGGGCACAACGCTTTGCCATGAAAAACCGTGAAATCATGATGCAGTCTGCAATTAAAGCCTTAGCAACGATTATTCCGAAACCGTTCCAAGCCCGATTAGAAGCCGTGAATTGCCACCATAATTATGTGGAAAAGGAAGAACATTACGGCGAAGAAGTGATGGTGACTCGTAAAGGTGCTGTTCGTGCACGTTTGGGGGAATATGGAATTATCCCAGGGTCAATGGGTGCCAAGTCCTTTATTGTTCGCGGGCTTGGAAATCAGGAATCGTTCTGTTCATGTTCGCATGGCGCAGGACGCGTAATGAGCCGCGCTGAAGCAAAACGACGTTTTACCTTGGAAGATCAGATTGCGCAGACTGAAGGTGTGGAATGCCGTAAAGATGCTGCTGTAATCGATGAAATTCCATCGGCCTATAAACCGATTGAAGATGTGATGAAAGCGCAACAGGATTTGGTTGAAGTGGTGTATACATTAAGACAAGTGGTTTGTGTTAAGGGTTAAATATGATCCATGAGGTTGAGGAAAATAAAATGACTACTCTAACTGATTTAAAAAATTTAATTACAGAGGCTTATCAACTATTTTCCTCATATTTAATGGGGGATCAATTCGAGGTTTGTCATGGTACTTGCTGCTTACAAACCGCTGATGGTGAATTATTAAAACGTCTACCAGTGGCACAGCTTAATTGCCGATTGATTTATGAATATCTTGATGCTGCTGAAAGTATGGATAAATTTGCATTAGCACAACAAATTAAACATTTGCTACCTAAAATATTGGAATTACTGATTCAAGGCGAAAACCTTAGTCATAGCACAGAAATTATTTTAAACAAATGTTATTTTAATTTAGAGAACGCTTGGAAAACGAAAGAAATCCAATTTATGCAGAAATTTGCTTTGGCTTTCTTCCAATATAAAGCAATATATTTCGATGAAAATTATAGCTTAGATGAATACATTACTATGTTTCATCTAGCCGGCTTAGATATTCAACCATTACTTGATGAGTGGGTTCTTTTATTAACTCACTATTCAGCATTAATCAATTTAGCAAATATGCTCAATTATTGGTTCTACAAAGGTATCTACAACAATAGTTTTGCGGATCACAAGCTAAAACAAATCATGTATGTTTGGATTAAAAATTCAGAGCATCAAAATATCATATTAGATCAATTTCTATATGCACTTGAACAGAATAGTTTAACTCCACAGCAAATAGAAACAATCAATTCCGCCTCTTATCATCTTTATTAAAGAGAAATGGAAATAAAGGTAAATAAAATGAAACTCGCAGAAGCACTTTTACTGCGAAGCGATCAACAAAAAAAGCTCGCTTCATTAAAACAACGGATCAACGCCAATGTATTGGTACAAGATGGCGATGAACCCAGTGAAGATCCAAATGAACTGATCAAACAGGTATTTGCTTTAACCCAAGAAAGTAATCAGTTGATTTGTCGTATTCATTTGACCAATGCACAGGCCAAGTTGGAGGATGGCAAAGTTCTGCTGTCCCTATTAAGCTTGCGTGATAGTTATGCTGAACAGCATAAGATTCTGGTTGATGCGATTGCCAATACCCATCGTGAACCGGATCGATATAGCTCACGTGAGATTAAATGGCAAAAAGTTATCCCTGTTTCTAGTTTGCAAAAACAAGCCGATGATATCAGCGCGAAACTTCGCGATTTAAATATCAAAATTCAGGCTGCCAATTGGCAGATTGATTTAGTCGAATAGACAACAGATTTTGTGAATTTAGTTCACAATCACAGTTTGGACATACTGGGCGAGTACAAGATCCTGCGTTACTCCGATCTGAGGGATTGAAAATAATTCAGGCGGCTATGGCAGCATGTGAGCCGTGCATCAATCTTCACTGATTAGGCTCAGCACCATGTACCTAGCAAACCTTTGCCAAAAGCAAAGTCACGCGTTACTTCGCATTACCATGTACTGACAGTATGTTCATTAAATTAGAAAATAAGGAAAATAGACGTGAATAAAGCTTTGGCAAATATGCCAGTAACTATCCAGATTGATGGTTCACAAGGTGAAGGGGGTGGACAAATTTTAAGAACCGCCATTGCCCTTTCGATGATTACAGGTCAAGCATTTGAATTAATCAACATTCGTGCTGGGCGGAAAAAACCTGGCTTAATGCGCCAGCATTTAGTCTGTGTACAGGCATCTCAACAGATTAGCCAAGCGTATGTAGAAGGTGATGAACTCCATAGCCAGCGTTTGTACTTTGCACCGCAACATGTACAAAGTGGAAAATACCAATTCCAGATTGGTTCGGCAGGAAGCACAACTCTGGTTTTGCAAACCCTGTTACCTGCTTTGTTATTGCAAAATGAAACCAGTGATCTCACGATTTCTGGGGGTACTCATAATCCACTTGCACCAACGGCAGATTTTATCGAGCATTGCTTTTTACCAGTATTAGAAAAACTTGGAATAGAGGTCGAGTTTAAGTTAAATAAAGCAGGTTTCTTTCCGATTGGTGCAGGTGAAATTCAAATCAAGATTCAACCGTGGCAACATCGAAATAAGCTAAGCTTATTAGATCGTGGCGCTTTGCAAACGACAAAGGCTTTTGCGGCAGTACTCAACCTTTCCGAAGAAGCACAAATCGCACAACGCGAATTAGCAACTTTAAATAAAAGACTAAAACTGGATACACAGCAGCAATTCCATTTAAGTGGGATCAGTCAGGGCAATACGGTGTATGTCAAAGTTGAACATCAGCAGCACATTCAGCTATTCACGGCTTTAGGTGAAATGCGTAAAAGTGCAGAACAAATTGCCAATCATTTGGCGGAACAGGTAAAGCAATATCTGGAATCTAATGCTGCAGTCGATGAATATTTAGCGGATCAGTTGTTATTACCTTTGGCATTGGGACAAGGGGGCGAATTTACCGCACAATGTATTAGTGAACACACCCGTACTCAGGCCACGATGATTGAAAAATTTATTGATTGCAAAATTGAATTTATCGAGTTGGATAAAACGCTATTTCAGGTCAAAGTAAACGTAGAATAGTGAATATTAAATATGAAAGAACATACTCAAATAAGCAAATTTTTAAGCCTGATATTAAGACATAAGCCTGAACAAATTGGACTTCAGCTTGATCAAGAAGGTTGGGCAAAAATTGCTGAGCTCATTGAAGCTGCGCAACAACACGACGCTCGTCTAGATGAAGCATTACTCCATATAATCGTCGAACAAAATGATAAAAAACGCTTCCAAATCTCAGACGATGATTTGATGATCAGAGCTGTTCAAGGCCACTCAACACATACCGTACAACGGCAAATGATTGCGCTTGAGCCACCACAATATTTATTTCATGGCACAGCGAGTCGATTTATAGATTCAATTCAGACGCAAGGCCTAATCGCAGGACAGCGCCATTATGTACATCTAAGTGAAAATAAAGAAACGGCCTTGAATGTAGGCCAACGCTACGGTAAGCCTGTACTCTTCTTAATTAACACACCGCAAATGTATAAAGATGGCTTTGAGTTTTATCAAGCAGAAAATGGTGTTTGGCTAACAATACATGTACCAACACAATATTTATCGTTGATTGATCAGACCAAGACAGGATCATTGGTCTGATCTGATTCTAAGATTCAGTTAACGCACACTTTCCAAAGCTGTCACCAATAACTTCCAGCATTTCTCTACCGTGTCGACTTTAACTCTTTCACCGGGTGCATGTGCGCCCTGAATATCAGGGCCAAATGACACCATCTGCAAATCAGGATAATGCTCTGCAATAATGCCGCACTCTAAACCAGCATGAATCACTTTCAAGTTCGGCTCAATTCCAAATGCAGATTGATACGCTTGTTGTAAGCATTTCAATGCAGCTGAATCTGGATTTGGTGTCCAACCTGAGACCAACGGTGTTAATTCAGATTGAATCTGGAAATTGGCAAAGTGCTGTTGAATGTTATGTGCAAATGTCACTGCTTCTTGGTTGACCATCGAACGAACCATAATCAAAGTTTTGGTTTCGTCTTTCGTCAGTTTGACCACACCAATATTATTCGAAGTCTCAACCACATCAGCTAAAGCACGGCTCCACTGTGCAATGCCGTATGGACACGTTGCCAATGCCTGCAACCAAGCTTGTTGCTGCTGCAATGTCATAACTTCATTTATCGGGTTGACATTTTGCTGTACGCTGATCTGTAGCTGATCATCAACGCCCTGTAGCTTTTGTTGCCATTCAACCTGTGTTGCTGCGACGGCTTTTTCTAGACCAGTCAATTGATCTATTTTAATTGCAATGGTTGCCACAGCTTCACGTGGGATGGCATTACGTGCCGATCCACCGACAAATTCAACCAGTCGACCATTGGATGGTGCCAAATAATCATTCAGGAAATTGGCTAAAATCACATTGGCATTACCACGACCTAAATGAATATCAACCCCTGAATGGCCGCCTTTTAGACCTGACACCAGCACATCTACATAAATTAAATTAGCATGTGCTTTTTCATATTCAATTGGCTGCCCTGCTTCTAGGTCAATACTCCCAGCACAGCCAAGATACAACTCGCCCCATTCTTCGGTATCAATATTAAAAAGCCACTGTCCTGTTAAAACACCTGACTCAAGTAAACGAGCACCACTCATTCCTGCTTCTTCATCAATGGTTAGCAGAACTTCAATCGGTCCGTGGGCGATATCGCTAGATTCTAATACAGCAAGTGCCAGCGCAACTCCAATGCCATTGTCTGCACCTAGTGTGGTATTTTCAGCAATCAGCCAGCCGTTTTTTAATACAGGTTGAATGGGATCTTTAAAGAAATCATGTTGCGTACCACGATTTGCCTGAGTCACCATATCTAAGTGCCCTTGCAAAATCACACCTGCAACGTGCTCTTTACCTGCTGTAGCAGCTTTTCGAATAATTAAATTACCAATGTCATCGACATAAGTTTCTAGGTTGCGCTGTTCCGCCCAATCTTTTAAATGTTGTCTTAGTTGTTGTTCATGCTTGGATGGTCGAGGAATCGTACATAAGGTCTCAAAATGTTGCCAAACTGCTTGGGGTGATAATTTAGAAAAATCGACCTGTATCATGCACCTATACTCTCAAATAAAGCGTTTAAATCAATATACACCATACAACTCAAATGGCGGTGCTTAAATCACTTCAATTAAGATTTTATGCGCAAAATTGACTTAGCTTTTCCACACAAACTGAGAAAAACTATGTTCTGCTTTTAAACTGTTTTCAACAGCCTGAGCCAATTGGCGGATAATACTTTGTGTTTCTATACGCTCAAACCAAGCTTGTTCTTGCTGTGGATTGGCTGAGATTTCACAAAGAATATGTCCTTCGGTATCTTGCTGCGAGCATAAGATTGAAAGTGGTAACTGGTGATTGTCGATACGCACTTCAATTTTTTCATGCTCATGACGAATATGCTGTGCATCAAAGCCATATTGTTCTAATTGTTTATATAGCAATGCAGCCACGTACTCTTGCGTGATATAGCATTCATTCGGTGGATGATCAACCACCCCATGTTTTGGGCAATCTGCTATAAATTGCAACGTTTTCATGCTATTCCCTCTATTTTTATGTTTTTAACTCTGGATCGCAGAGTAAATCCGACGCGAACGGTAAGAATTATTATATATACAATTGTCTTTAATAGATTAGCTGATTGTCTTAGTTCTATAGCTAAATTGATAAATTTAGACCCGATTAGATATGTACATCTACAAACTCAGCATTTTTCTTATTTAAGCGTTTTCGCCTTATGTTTAGCCAATTGTTTTTATGAATATGCTTATAAAAAAAGCAGCATTTAACTTAATTAATCAAGCTAAACACTGCCTTTCCAGATCAGCTTATGGATTCACAACCTGCAAATCCAAACCTGCAGTATTTGCAAGCTCGGTGAAGGTTGGGAAACTTGTTGCCACAGTTTCTGTACCATGAATGGTGATGTTACCTGAAGTACGCAAACCAGCCATACTAAAACTCATAGCAATACGGTGGTCATGGTGTGACTCAATTTCACCACCAGCGAAAATAGCAGACCAATCACCTGATTTACCTTTACCTTCAATGATGATGCCATCGTCGGTTGGGGTACAGTCAATGCCCATAGTTTTCAAACCATCTGCCATCACTTGAATACGATCAGATTCTTTAACACGCAGCTCAGCTGCTCCTGTTAGAACAGTTTGACCTTCGGCACATGCAGCAGCAATAAATAATACTGGGAATTCATCAATTGCTAATGGCACTTGGTCTTCTGGCATATGAATGCCTTTCAGCGTTCTAGAACCTTTGATATGAATATCTGCAATGGGTTCACCACCTGCAATACGTTCATTTTCTACAGTTAGATCAGCACCCATTTGCTTAAGAATTTCAATGACACCTGTACGCGTTGGATTGATGCCAACCGCTTCAAGGATCACATCGGCACCTTCGGTAATTGCAGCACCGACCATAAAGAATGCCGCTGAGGAAATATCCGAAGGTACTTGAATATCGGTACCGACTAATTTGCCACCACCGATAAGCGAGATTTTATTGCCTTCGGTTTTCACATCATAACCAAAAGCACGTAACATACGCTCGGTATGATCACGGGTTGGTTCTGGCTCAGTCACTGAAGTTTCACCCGCAGCCCATAAACCCGCCAATAAAATGCCTGATTTCACCTGAGCAGACGCCATTGGTAAGTCATATTGAATGCCTTTTAATGCTTGGCTACCTGTAATGCTGACTGGAGGTGTGCCTTTCTCACCGGTGGTTTGGATGAGTGCACCCATTTCACGAAGTGGTTTTGCAATACGTTCCATTGGACGTTTAGACAATGACGCATCACCGGTCATCACTGAATCGAACTTCTGCGCAGACAACATGCCAGATAGCAAACGCATACTGGTGCCAGAGTTACCCATATACAAAGCACTTACTGGCGCTTTTAAACCTTGCATGCCCACGCCATGAATAGTGACTTCACCATTCTTCGGTCCTTCGATGCTCACACCCATATCACGGAAAGCCTGTAAAGTTGCGAGTGCATCTTCACCTTCCAAGAAGCCTGTTACATGTGTTGTGCCTTCTGCAATCGCCCCAAACATGATTGAGCGATGTGACACAGATTTGTCACCTGGTACGGTGAATTTACCTGTAAATGTTTTCTTTCCCGGTAAAATGGTAAATTGCTGTGTCACCTTGTTTTTCTCCATCAAAGGTTTTTTGGCCAACATATGGTTAAAGTGCTGACGTGCTGCTTGAGCATGCCCGAGCAGTCCCATCAACGCGTGCGAATCTTCCTGTTCAATCAATTTCTTTAAAACGGACAATTGCTGTTCAAAGCCATCAACAGCATTCAGAATTGCAGTTTTATTGGCAAAGAAAATATCATGCCACATCTGTGGATCACTGGCAGCAATACGCGAGAAGTCACGAAAACCTCCTGCTGCATAGCGGAAAATATCTAAATTATCTTCACGATTTGCCAGTTGCTCGACCAGATTGAATGCCATCAAATGCGGTAAATGGCTGGTATGTGCCAATACTTCATCGTGTTTGGTGACATCCATACAAATCACTTCTGCTTTTGCAGCAGACCAAAGTTGAATCAGTTTTTCAACCGCCCAATCAGCACTGGTTGGAAGTGGTGTCAAAATCACTTTATGATTGACGAATAAATCAACTTTACCTGCATGTACCCCAGTATGCTCAGCACCTGCAATCGGATGCCCTGGTACAAAACCAACAGGTAGATTTTCACCAAATACGGCTTTTGCGGCTTCAACCACATTGCCTTTGGTACTACCGACATCGGTAATGATGACATTGTCTGCAAGATAAGGCTTGATCTGTTCCAACACTTTTTGTGTCGCACGAACAGGTAATGCTAAAACAATTAAATCTGCATCCTGAACTGCTTCTTCTGGCGTTGCATAACCGTGTTGAATAAGACCGAGTGCCTTAGCATCTTCTAATGTTTTTTTTGAGCGTGTTGAAGCCACAATTTGAGCTGCAAGTTGTTCTGCCACAATCACACGAGCAAGACTCGACCCAATCAGTCCAAGCCCAATAAATGCAACTTTCTTAAATAATGGTTGAGACATAAAACATATTTGCCTAATGAGACGACTTTGATATGGATAGATACCGAAGTCATCTATCCATACGATAAAACGGGATTATAAAACAGCGATTGGATACGAACCGAGTACGCGTAACTCTTTTACCATTGGACGGATTTCTTCCAATGCCGCCGCAACATTTTCCTGACCGATATGTCCTTCTAAATCAATAAAGAACACATAAGCCCATTTCTCAGGCAATGCAGGACGCGTTTCAATACTGGTCAAGCTGATCTGATGCTTGGCAAACGGCGCAAGAATTTCCAATAAAGCACCCGCACGATCATGCGCAGAGATCAATAAAGAGGTTTTATCATTACCGCTTTGAGGAATCTTCTCACGCCCAATCACAAGGAAACGTGTGGTATTTTCAGGATTATCTTCAATATTGCTATGTAAAATCTCAAGGTTGTACATACTTGCCGCAATATCAGATGCAATCGCAGCTGAATGCCACTCGTTACGAATACGACGTGCCGCTTCCGCATTTGAGTTTAGCGCGACACGCTCTACACCTGGATAATGTGCATCTAACCACTTACGGCATTGTGCCAAAGTTTGCTGATGCGCATAAATCTGCTTAATACTATCTTTGCGAGTATTTTCAGATACAAGGAACTGATGATGGATACGAAGTTCAACTTCACCAATTACATTAACTGTCGATGATTTAAAGCAATCCAGTGTATGGTTGACGATACCTTCTGATGAGTTCTCCACGGGAACGACACCATAATGTGCACTACCCGCTTCAACTTCACGGAATACTTCATCAATGGTTGGCAATGGACGCACAACAGCATCTTTACCAAAATGCTTTAATACCGCAGAATGGGTATAAGTCCCTTCTGGTCCGAGGAATGCGATGCTTTGTGGTGCTTCAAGTGCCAAACATGCTGACATGATTTCACGGAACAAACGTGCCATGGTCGCATCAGACAAAGGTCCCTGATTACGCTCCATGACTTTACGCAGCACTTGAGCTTCACGTTCAGGTCGATAAAACAGCGGATTCTCTTCGGATGCAAATTTCGCTTTGGCTACAGCTTCTGCAAGCGTCGCACGGCGGTTGAGTAACTCTTGGATTTGTTGATCAACACTATCAATATCGTTACGAATTTGTTCTAAATTAAGTGAATTCGATGTGTTTTGTCCATCGTTTACCATTGAATGCAGCCTCAGCAAAATCATCTATAAGAATGGATTACAATTCATCTGTGAATTGATTATCCGAGCTAGTATAACAACACTTTAAGCTATTAAACACGCTGAGTTTTAACTCTTTTTATTACCGAACTTTATTGATAATGATTTTCATTATATATTGCTAGCAAAATTTCAATGCTTGCGAATAAATTATGTTTAAACCACTTGGTATTTTGACTTTTTCTCTGCTCATGGCAACACCATTGGCTTTTGCTCAACCGACGATCTCGAGTTCAAATAAAGCGCCTCTTAAATCACAAACCAATATTCAACAAAGCTTTGTAATCGCATCCAAATATACAAAACATGATTATTTGATTCAGATCTCGGTTCCTGCTGGTGAAGTCCCAAGTGAAGGTTTTCCTGTGCTGTATGTATTGGATGGCAATGCCGCATTTGATAGTGCTGCCAATATTGCTAAGTCGGTGGGTGGTGGTGCCAATCGTTTGGGCTTGAGTCCAGTCGCTATTGTTGCAATCGGCTACCCACAGCAAAACAGTTTTGATGTCGAAAAACGTGCTTTAGACTACACCCCAAAAGCATCGGCTGAATTTCAAAAACAAGCCAAGTACACTTATGGTGGCGCAGACCAATTCATTCAATTTCTTGAGAAAGAACTAAAGCCTGCGATTCAAACCAAAATTAAAGTTAATCCACAGCAACAGAGTTTATTTGGACATTCCTTTGGTGGACTATTTGTTTTACACACTTTCTTTAGCCAACCGCAAATGTTTCAACGTTATATTGCGGCCAGCCCTTCACTCTGGTTTGATAATTATGCGTTGCTCAATCGGCAGGCAGATTGGTTAAAGAATCAAAATAAAACTCAAGATATCATGCTGATGACCACAGTGGGTACACATGAACATGGTCGAAGTCCAACACCAGACGCTGAATCCTTGCAGAAGCAGAATAACTTCTATCAAAACTTTAATCAGCAACGTTCAAAGCATTTCTTGTTCTTGAATTATCGACATCCTGCTGAACAGCATTTGACTAATATGTATGCCAGCTTACCGAAAGCGATTATGTTGGCAGGTTGTCAGCCACAAAGTTGTTCAAATCTATTTGATGAACCAACACCATAAAGTCCTGAATAAACATAGCTAAATTTAAGCGGGCTATTTGTTCCACTTAAATTTGAACTTTTCTATAGAATAGATTGGTTATACTGCAAGAAGATGTCATAACAACAGTAAATACAATGAATAAGATTTTCAGCTTAGCTTTACTGAGCCTAATTAGTATCGGTTTAACCGCATGTAGCGGTTGCCCCATGATTGCAGGTTGCAATGGCACCGATCGCTCACCTTACTTTATCACTCCTGTGGGCAGTCAAGCTCGAGGAATTCCCATCCCCCATCAAACCAAATTGACTTATCAATCACAGCACTTTAAACAAGAATTTCAGCAAACTCATGCTTTAAAAGAACAGAACTTAACTGGTATCGCCTTGCCTGAAAATACTGCAATCCTTTGGGGCGGTATGCCGGTTGAGCGGTTTATTCAATATGCCAATCCCGCAATGCAGGGCTTTACGGTTTACCCTGCAACAGGGTTTAAATCAGAACAATCCAATGCATTCTTAAATTTATGGAAAAGTTGTGAAAGTGACTTAGATATCAACTTAAAAAACACCAATGACTGGTCATTTAATCCATCTAATATGCAAATACGAGGCTGTGGCCGCTTTCAACAACGCAGTGAATATACGGAAGATACCTTTCGGCAAGATGAAGCCAATGAGTTTCTTAGAAAGATCAACCAAGCCTTACAGCAATTACCTAAACAACAGAACTATCCCATGATCCAAAGACCAAGCAAATAGTTAAAACAAAACAGCCTGCTCAAAAGCAGGCTATTTGACGAGATAAATGCCAATTAAGCTTTACCGATAATGCCACGCGCCACGATTTCTTTCATAATCTCGTTGGTTCCGCCATAAATACGCTGAATGCGCGCATCAACAAAGAAGCGTGAAATTGGATATTCAGTCATATAGCCGTAGCCACCAAATAATTGCAGCAAGTTGTCAGCCACTTTCATTTGCATATCAGTACTAAAGCTCTTCAAGGCTGCGGCCGTTTCTACATCCAGTTTACCTTCATTATATAAAGCCACGTTTTGATTATAGAAAGCGGCTGTTGCCAACTCATCAATCTTCGCTTGTGCCAATACAAAACGTGTATTTTGGAATTGTGAAATTGCCTGACCAAAGGCTTGGCGTTCTTTTACATATTGCGTGGTAATATCAATCGCACCACGAATTGCACCCAATGCAGTCGCAGCAATCGCAGTACGTTCACGCGGAAGCTCTTGCATCAAGTAAGCAAAACCTTGCCCTGCTTGACCCAACAATTGATCTTTCGGTACTTTGACATTATCAAAGAATAATTCTGAGGTGTCTTGTGAATGCAAACCAATTTTGTCGAGGTTGGTGCCCTTTTTAAAGCCTTCTAAATGTGTATCCACTAACATCAAAGACACACCTTTGGCACGTGCTTGTGGATCCGTCTTCACTGCAAGAACTACAAGATCCGCATGCTGACCATTTGAAATAAAGGTTTTTGAACCATTTAACAGATAATGATCATCTTGCAGGATGGCACTGGTACGCATCGCCTGTAAATCTGAACCAGCACCTGGTTCTGTCATGCCAATGGCACCGACCACTTCACCCGATACCATTTTTGGTAACCAATACTGTTTTTGTTCTTCTGTTGCAATGTGTTGGATATAGGGTGCTGCAATTTCAGAGTGACATGAAATCGCGGTTGATAATGCACAGTAGCCCGCACGTGCAGACTCTTCAACCAACATCAATGAATAATGCGTTGGCACACCATAACCACCGTATTCTTCTGGGACATCGACACACAAGAATCCATTTTCGCCTAATGCGTTCCATACTGAACGCGGCATGATGCCTTCACGTTCCCATTGCTCATAATGAGGTGCAATCTGCTCGCTCATAAAGCGTTTAAAGTTATCGCGGAAGAGTTCCAAATCTGAATCGTAAGCTAACATCATTATTTCCTTTCGCTTTCATTGTTCTTAAAAATTCGTTCGCAGTCATGCTAATAACTTTTAGATAGGTTGTCATGTCCCGTTTACATCAAATCACTAGACTGATTCGGTCAATAATTTTGTTTGCATCGTCTATCTTTAGACAACAGTTGCTTATTGATTAAACAGCTTGTTGGTTTTTTTATGCTACACAGCTCAGTTTTATGTCATATTCGTTTTATTCTTTGTGACAACCTTCAATACGACCATGAACACAAAACGTAATATCTATAAAACCGCTGAACATCCTTTTGCTCAATATGTGCGTATTTTAGGTAAGGGCAAAACTGGTTCCCGTTCGCTCAGTTATGAAGAAGCCTATCAAGCCTTTAGCATGATTTTAAAAGATGAAGTCTTGGATGTGCAGTTGGGTGCATTCTTGATGCTCTTGCGTGTTAAAGAGGAATCTGTCGATGAATTAGCAGGTTTTGTCCAAGCTACGCGAGATCAACTCAACTTTCAGCCACTTGAGGTCGATCTTGACTGGTCTTCTTATGCAGGCAAGCGTAAGCACTATCCATGGTTCTTATTGGCAGCACTGACTTTAGCACATCATGGTTACAAGATTGTGATGCATGGTGCATCAGGTCACACCATTAACCGTGTCTATACCGAACAAGTTTTACAATACTTAGGCTTTTCAATTTGTCAAAATCAACAGGATGTCCGTGAACAACTTGAACAGCACAATTTTGCTTATCTACCACTTGAAGCCATTTCACCAATTCTAAGTGAATTGATCTCGCTAAGAAATGTGATGGGGTTACGCTCTCCAATCCATACTTTGGCACGCTTAATTAATCCATTTAATACCAAAGCGACCTTACAAGCGATCTTCCATCCAGCTTATCGTACTTCACATCAACAGACTGCGTTCCGCTTGGGTTATCAAAACAGTGCAGTGATTAAAGGTGAAGGTGGTGAGTTTGAACGTAATCCTGATGCCAAAACGTTAATTTGTGGCATTAAAAATGGTGAATTGTACGAACACGAACTACCAAAGTTAACCCCTGACCGTAGTCCGATTGAAGAAGAGCTTGATTTAGCTGTGTTTAAAGCGGTTTGGTTGGGCGAACATACGCATGAATATGGCGAATTGGCAATCGTCGAAACGATGGGAATCGCGTTGTATACCATGGGTGTAGTCAATAGCTATGATGATGCAATGGAAAAAGCGAAAGAATTGTGGAAGAGTCGTTTCTGATTATACGAATGACCAAGGTTATATCGGATAGCCTTGGTTTTAAGTTTCAATATAATAAAAATCTGGCCAAAACGGATATTCCCGACCTGAAGAATGAATATTTCTTAGCTTCAGGTGATCACCTATTTTGATTGTAATCTTGTTAGGATCGTAAGGACCCGAAAGATAAGCATCTCGTTGTTGACCTATAAGTGCCTTACAATATGCATGATGCGCTTTGACCTTTTGGGAGCTTCGTATTGATTGCGACTCCATCACCTGAATCCCAATCAATAACATGGGATAACCATCGTTCTTTATACTTGTATATTCGGTTTGGGGAGAAGTGTATTTCTGGTTGGCAACGACCTTCACCTTGAGTAAACATTCAATGGGTTGTTTAGCCAATACAGCATCACTAAAAAATATAAGAGATAATAGTGCATAAACAGATTTTAAATGTTTCATAAGATTCTTTATTATATTTTGTAAACATAAAAAAAGCCCAGTAATCACTGAGCTTCTTAAATTAAACAAAACGAATCGGTTTGAATTCTGGTTCGTTGTGATGGTGGTCATCATCACACTCCTCACCGTCTTCTTTAGTACCACGATCGATATAACCGCTACGCTGTTCTTTTGGTAAATGTTCCATTTCCCATGCATACACTGCTTGCATACAGATTTCACGCTGTTCTTTGGTTAATGCAATCCCATTTGGCCATTTGCCAATTTCAACAGCAGTACGAAGGCGCTCAACAATTTCAGGATTTAAAATAGCGAGCATTTGTTCAATATTCATGAGTCATCCTGTTGAAAAGATTCAAAATCTTGATTCCACCCCAATTTGGTACGACATGCCATATAGAAATCATAACCTGGTGGATGTAATAAGCTTAGTTTAAACGGATGTTTGCGAATATGCACCGTGTCACCGACATTTAATGCAACACTATGTTGACCATCGGCACTGACCATCGGCAAAACACGGTTTTCACGAATGGTAATTTTAACTTCACTGTGACCACCCACCACGATCGGTCGTGACGACAACGTATGTGGATGCATCGGCACTAAAGCGATCGCATCCATACTCGGATGTAAGATTGGCCCGCCACCTGACAGTGAATATGCGGTTGAACCTGTTGGCGTTGAAACAATCAAGCCATCACTGTGCTGACGATAGACATATTGTCCATCAATATTCAGTTCAAAATCGATCATATGAACCGATTTCCCAGAGTGTAAAACCACATCATTCAATGCAATTGCATCATAAATCGTTTCACCATTGGTACGAACTTCCATTTCCAACAAGAAACGGCGATCTAGCTGAAATTGACCTTGTAGCACCTGATCAAGCTTAAATATCGCTTCTGCTGGCTTAATATCTGTTAAAAAGCCCAGTCGACCGCGGTTAATTCCAATTACAGGCGTATTATGTCGAACCAATGCACGTGCAGCATGTAAAAGTGAACCATCCCCCCCTACAACTACAACTAAATCAACCACTTCCCCAAGTAAATTTCGGCTCACTGTCTGCCCATAACTATAAGGCACCAGTTTGGCTGTTTCCTGATCAAAAACGGGGTTTAAACCTAAAGTGATCAAATGATCATGAATTAAACATAACGTTTCTACTACAGAATACTTGTCTGGTCGTCCAATTAGACCAATATTTCGAAAGGATTTATGTGAAATTTGCACGAATAATTCAGCTCCGTCGCGATTACTGACTATCATATCATTAACAACCAATGTTGCGTTGATGATTGATTAAAAAGTATAAAAATGTCTATCCGTTGTTTTTTTATACGTTTAATGTCAACGCATTCTTAAAGTTTTTATTGCATGTTGCTATTTATTCACAGTTTTATGATTGCAAAATGACAATAAGCTATCGCATCATTACCGACATTGTTTTGGTTTTAACGCAAATCTATGAAGTTTGAACGTGGTATTGGTTTTCTAGCACTCATTTTCTCAATGTTAGTGATAGGTGTCTTTGTTGCTTTTAGTATCTATCTGATCCGCTTGGATAATATTATTCGTGACAAGTTTGAAGGTCAGCGTTGGGACATCCCTGCCAAGGTGTTTGCTCGCCCATTAGAAATCTATTCTAGTGCACCGATTACTCAAGAGAATTTTACCCAAGAGTTAAAATTACTGGGTTACAAAAACACAGCGAATTATGACAAGTCTGGTAGCTATGTAGTACAAGGCAACCAGATGTATGTACATACCCGCGGTTTTGACTATGGCGATAGTAATGAACCTGAGCAAGTGCTAGAACTTGCTTTCGCTGATGGTCAGGTGAGTGAAATCCGTTCAACCAAGCCTTCGAGTACAGGTGTCGCTCGTTTAGAGCCTTTATTGATTGGTGGTATTTATCCACAGCACAATGAAGACCGCGTTCTAATCAAACTAAATAAAGTTCCAAAAACCCTGATTGAAGCGCTAATTTCAACAGAAGATCGTAATTTCTATCATCATCATGGTATTTCGATCCGTGGTACAGCACGTGCCTTGGTCAGTAATGCCACAGGTGGTCGCCGTCAAGGTGGTTCAACTTTAACGCAGCAGTTGGTCAAGAATTTCTATCTATCACCAGAGAAAACGCTGAAACGTAAAGTCAATGAAGCATTGATGGCTATATTGATTGAATTACATTACAGCAAAGATGAAATTCTTGAAGCCTATTTAAATGAAGTGAATTTAGGCCAAAATGGCAGCTATTCGATTAATGGCTATGGTCTAGCATCACAGTTTTATTTTGGTTTACCTCTACGTGAGCTGAATATTTCACAGCAAGCCTACTTGGTTGGTCTGGTTCAAGGCCCTTCTTTATATAACCCTTGGCGTAATCCTGAATCTGCGAAAAAGCGCCGTGATGTTGTTTTAAACAACATGAAAGTGATGGGCTATTTAACAGAAGCAGAATATCAAGATGAGATTGCTCGTCCATTAAATGTGGTGAGTAAGCCAACCTTAGGCCCTGCAAAATTCCCAGATTTCTTGGATATTGTGCGTCGTCAACTTCGTACTGAATACCAAGAAAGTGATATTACCAATCAAGGCTTAAGAATCTTTACCACACTTGATCCAATTGCACAGACCCAAGTCCAAAATGCATTTAAGAGCACTGTCGATCGTTTAGCCAAAGCCAACCCTGCCCGTTTGAAAAACTTGCAAGGTGCGGTTCTGGTTGCTCATCCTGAAAATGGTGAACTGGTTGCGGCTGTGGGTTCCACTCAAGACTTTACAGGCTTTAACCGTGCCTTAGATGCTAAACGTCAAGTGGGTTCATTACTCAAACCAATTATTTATTTAAATGCAATCGAATCTGGGCGTTATACATGGGCAAGCCCAATTGAAGACAGTGCAGTCAATATTCCGATTGATGGTGACAAGAGCTGGACACCGAAGAACTATAGTGGTGGTGAACATGGTGTTGTGCCAATGCAACAAGCATTAGCAAATTCATACAACCTTTCTACTGTACGCTTAGCCAATGAATTTGGTTTATCTGCATTCAGCAATAAGCTCAAACAGTTCGGGGTAAGTTCTGATATCCCTGCCTACCCTTCGATTTACCTTGGTGCTGTAAATATGTCACCAATGGAAGTATTGAGCATTTACGGTAATTTTGCGACAGGTGGCTTTAAATACCCACCACGTTCAATTCGTACCGTAGTCGATGCCAAAGGCCATTTACTGGAACGTTATGGCTTAAATGTACAACAAACCATTGATCCTGCTGCTGCCTACATTCTTAACTATGGCCTACAGCAAGTGATGCGTTCTGGTACGGGTCGTTCTGCATATAACAGCCTACCAGAATCACTCAATTTAGCAGGTAAATCTGGAACTACAAATGACACCAGAGACTCATGGTTCGCAGGTTATTCTGGCAATCATGTTGCAGTTGTCTGGTTAGGTCTGGATGACAATAAAGTCACTGGCTTAACTGGTTCATCAGGTGCATTGCCTGTGTGGATCAATGTGATGAAACAGCTCCGTCAAGAACCTGTCAATCTGCGCCAAACCGATAATGTTCAATGGCAATGGATTGATAGTGCCAGCGGTGATTTATCTGCTCAAGGCTGTGATGGTGCGATGTATATTCCATTACTGCGTCAGACCGTACCACGTCGTGCAACCTTATGCGGTCAATCTCACTACGAAGTAGAACCAACTTATATTCCGAACGATGCAACACCTACAGATGATCATAATGACGGTATAAGCAACTATATTCGTGAAAGTGAAACTCAAATGGATACAGATTTATCCAATCACACTCCAACACGCGTTATTTCTAGCGGCAGCTATAACGGTAACAGTGACAATTAAGTTTACAAGGATGATTGGACATGATGAATAAAACCACGGTTCTACTTGGTGTGCTGCTACTCGCAGGTTGTACAACTGCACCAGAGAAAACCACCAAACCTGCAAATCAGCCACCAACGAGTAGCTCGCAAAAGAAGAAGGTCACCCAACCTTCTTCTGGTGTAAAAATTACACCTTATGAACAGAAAGAAATTAAACGTCAAAGTGTTCCCGTTGTTGTTCCGCAACAAAAGGTTCAGCAGAAGTTTAATGATGGTAGCCAGTTACCTGCATTTAAGACTTTAATGCAGAAAACACAAGTGGCTTATAAGCAACAGCAACTCGCAGAAGCTGAGCGTTATGCCTTACAAGCACAACGTATTGCGCCACAAGCCACAGAAACTTATTTGTATTTGGCAATGATCGCGGATCAGCGCAAAGAATATGCCAATGCCGAAGCATTGGCACGTCGTGGCTTAAGTTATGCGCAAAGCAACGCTATGAAGAAACAGCTTTGGTTTATCATCCTGAAAGCGAGCGAAGCACGCGGTCATACCATTAAGGCCCAAGAAGCACGTAGAACCATTCAGACACTTTAAGCTTAATCAATTGAACTAAACTGTCGAATTCCAGCAAGCCCATAAGCATGATGTTTTTGGGCTTGTTCTAAATCTGCCAGTGCAAGCCCACCTAAAGCAAATACAGGAATATCACTATTCTGTGCCAATTCCTGAAAACGATCCCACCCCAATACTTTCGTTTCTGGATGCGTCTCTGTGGCATGTATAGGACTCAAAAACACAGCATCACAGCCAATATGCTGAGCGTGTTGTAACGACACAGCATCGTGACAAGCAGCGATAAAGCGTTTCCCCACGACCAAGCCACCTTTGCTTAAACTCATCAGCTGCGATTGCTTTAAATGAATGGTCTGTATCTTGTTTTGCAGTTTTACACTTAGTTTTTGCCACAGATCAACATTAACAATGAGTTTTCTCAATTGATCAACCTTTAAAGCATCAAGCTGTTGCTCAATTTGCTCAATATCATCCGTTTGTGTACGCCAATACAATAGCGCCTCTTGTTGCGGCAAAGCATCGATCTGATCGCTAATTTTAATCAGATGTGGCCAACTTAAACGTTGCAGAATTACGGTATTTGCTTTCGGGAAATTGAGATCAATCAATTGATCACGGTTATACCAAGCCCATGGTTGATGAATAAGATTAAGTAACTCATCAGGTACATAAGCATGGAATAAGTATAAATTGACAATGATGTCTTCATATTCATGTTGGATCAGATCAAAAGCATGCCACTCTTTTAAACCAATGCCAACTTCCTCATAAATTTCTCGACGACAAGCCTGTTCAGGTGTTTCACCCTGCTCAACTTTTCCGCCAGGAAATTCATGTTTGTTGCCTTGATGTTGGTTTGCTTGTCGCCAACCCACTAAAACTTTAGTTTTGTGTAATAAAATTGCGATCGCAACATCAACTGTAGCTTTTGTCATAACCGTTTAAAATCTCTCAGCTTTTCAGATCCATTCTAAGGAATTTAACTCGGCATTCCCATGTCAAAAAATAAAATTAATAGATGATTTTGTAAATTCTTAAAATTTCCGTTGACAGGTCTATTCGATAATGATTATCATTTAAAACATTAAAAAACACACCACGGAGCATAACAAATGAACGCACCATTCAGCCTATTTACTCGTAGTACCGATGCAGCTCAATCATTGCCAATGTTGCATTCAAACAACCTTTTTGCCTTAGGTCGCGAAATCCGCATCATGCATGCTGGTGAGGAATATCGCTTACGTTTAACCCGTAATAATCGCCTGATTTTAACGAAGTAATATAATAATAATCGGACAATAACAAAAAACGTGGGAATAGCAGTATGTCAGCGCATACTGCTTTTTTAATGCGTTTGATCTCAACCCCAACCCAACTTAACGTTTAAGCAGGATGCTGACCTTCAGACCACCATATTGGGACTGTTCAAACTGAATTTTACCTTGATGTAACTCGACAATTTTGCTGCAAATCGATAAACCCAAACCAGAGCCTTGTGTTTTGCTTCCCAAAGCCCGATAAAAACGTTCACCCAAACGTGCTAAATTTTCTGTATCCATCCCTTGGCCTTCATTTTCTACAATCAAAGCCAAATATTGCTGCTGTTGCTGTAAAGAGATATAGACTTGTCCATATTCTGGCGTGTATCGAATGGCATTGTCCACAAGGTTTCGAACACAGGTAAAGATCAACTGCGGATTGGCAAGAATCTGCCCCTGCAGATCTGCTGCAGCCTGCCAATGCAATTGAATATGCTTTTCCTTGGCAAATAAGTGAAGTGCCTGTATTGCCTCTTCAACACTCTCCTGCATCGAAAGATAAGTCTTGGGCAAATTATCCGTGTGCTCTGGGTCTAAACGTGCCAATAACAATAAATTCTCTAAAATTTGAATACCTCGACTCACATCCTGCTGCATTTGGCTAAAGTCAACTGCGCGTTCTGGATATTTACGCTGCAATAACTGCAAACGCATCTGAATCGCAGACAAAGGAGAACGTAACTCATGCGAGGCATCCGCGGTAAAACGTTGTTCAGACTGTAGGGAGTGGTCTAAGCGCTGTAATAAGCGATTAAGCTGACCCAACATCGGTTGTAGTTCTTTTAACTCCACCTCACCCGCTTGAACAGGACTAAGATCATCCGCATTCTTGGCCGAGATTTGCTTTGATAATTGATGAATTACGTTAAATTGGCGCTTGATCAGAAAATGCAGCATGATCCACTGCATTAACCACACCAACATTAAGACCAGTGCATATCCCACAAAGTTATGCAGTAAATCTTGGAAACGTTCCTCTAAAGGTTGCAATATCAACACTTGCATATGCGAATTTTCATCTTCACCCGCATAACTTCGCCAGAGTTGACCTTTCTGCCAAATCAAACCATAGTCGCCATGTGCGGCCTCAATCAAACTGTAATACTGTTGATCGAGATGAAAGCCTTCTGACTGGGTCAGTACCTGCTGCTGATTGCTCAAACGATATTGAATATCAAACTGATCACTGAGCTCATCAATTTGCTGCCCAGAGGGGCTGGTTAAATCCGCGATAAGCAACATATCTGAAATCTCATCCATGATTTCGTCTTGTACTTGCATGGTTTGGTACGCAGAAATGACCGCGAATAAAAGCAGTGCCACACATCCTGCAACGACGGAGCTGATTAAAGAGGTTTTAACCAGTTTGCTTTGTAAAGACACCACTTTCATGCTGTTATTCCTGATGCATGCGATAGCCTAAACCACGAATGGTTTTAATATATTGCCCGCCAATTTTCTTCCGAATCTGATAAATAAACACTTCAATGGCATTACTTTCAATTTCATCCCCCCATGCATATAAGGATTCTTCCAATTGTTCCCGTGTCAAAATATGATCGGGCTTTTGCATGAGTTTATGCAAAATCTGAAATTCCTTTGCGGTCAGATTAATGGCCTGTCCTGCTTTGCTCAGTGTTTTGGCTTGTGGGTCTAGCTGTAAATCGGAAAAATTTAGATACAGCCCTGCTTGGGCTTGATGCTGGCGTAATTGTGAACGGACCCGTGCCGATAATTCCTCTAAATTAAATGGCTTCACCAAATAATCATTAGCACCAAGGTCTAAACCTTCGACCCGATCATGAATATGATCTTTGGCCGTAATAAAAATAACCGGAGTTTTGCTGTCCTGACGGCGAATCGCTTTCAGAATGTCATCCCCTGTGGCCTGTGGTAAGCCCCGATCCAGTAAGATGCAATCATATTGATGCTGTTCGACCGCCAAGATGGCATGATCACCACGTTCAACCCAATCAACGCTATAACCATCCATCTCTAACCAGTCTTTAATACTCTCTGCCTGAGAGGCATCATCTTCAGCCAATAAAATTCGCATAAAATAATCCTCTCACTTGATCTATAACATTTTTCTGAGAATAAAGCATAAGCAAAAAACCACATGATTGTCATGTGGTCTTTTGGGATGATCAGCTTACTTAGAATTGAACTTGGTCTACATCAACCTCAACACGCTTGGCTGGTTTGTAATCAATATCAATTTCACCAATCAATGTCACAGGCGTTTTTGCCGATACGGCTTTACCTTGCCATAAGTCATCATCAATATCGACGGTGATTGAACCGGTTTGATCGCTAAACTGATATTTCTCATCACCTGTTGCTTTCACCACATAACCCTTTAATTGCACTGGCGTATCATCTTTCATCGTCAATGCTTGTTTAACGGTAGTGATTTGAGTTGGTGCCAGTGCTTGTTGATTTACTGCATTTGTATTTGCAACTGCAAAAGTTATCACACCAACCAAACCAGCAATCACTGCAACTTTAGAAAAAACGTTCATCTTGATACCCTCATTGTGGTTCATCATTTCGATGTAGGCATTAAAACAAATGAAGATGAGGTGAATCTGAAGATTCAAATTTTCTGTTTAACTCAGAGGCACCACGCGTAAAACTTCTTCCAAAGTGGTTACCCCTTCAAGGACTTTACGTGCCCCTGCAATACGCAAGGGCTCAATCCCTTCTTTTTTGGCCTGTGCTCTTAAATCATTGAGTGTGCAATTTGCACTGATCAACGACTTTGACTCCAAACTCACTGGCATGAATTCATAAATGCCAACGCGGCCTTTATAACCGGTCTGACGACACACCTCGCATCCTACAGCCTTATACATTGTAGTCGGCATATCCATCATATAGTCAAAAGTGAGATGTTCCCATTCTTGCTCATTGATGGCGGTTTGCTGTTTGCAATGCGGACAAAGACGACGCACCAAACGTTGTGCTAATACCCCTAAAATTGTTGCTGCGGTAAGGAACGGTTGGATTCCAAGATCATGTAAACGCGTCAAACTCGACGGCGCATCGTTGGTATGTAAAGTAGAAAGCACCAAATGCCCTGTTAATGCCGCTTGTATCGCCATATTTGCAGTATCGTGATCACGAATCTCACCGACCATAATAATGTCAGGGTCTTGACGCATTAAGGCACGCACACCATCCGCAAAGCCTAATTCAATATTCGGATTGACCTGCATTTGGTTAAAGCTTGGCTCCAGCATTTCAATCGGGTCTTCAATAGTACAGACATTGACCTGCTCGGTTGCCAATTGCTTTAACGATGAATACAGCGTAGTGGTTTTACCTGAACCTGTTGGGCCTGTCACCAAGATAATGCCGTGACTGTGCTGAGTGAGTTGCTGCCAGCTCTGCAATAAATGCCCTTCAAAACCCAATTGCTGGAAACTACGGACCAACACTTCTGGGTCAAAGATACGCATCACCAACTTTTCGCCAAAGGCGGTCGGTAAGGTAGAAAGACGCAATTCTGTTTCTTGCCCTTTCGGTGTACGCGTTTTTAAGCGCCCATCTTGCGGTTTTCGCTTCTCAGCCACATTCATACGACCCAAGATTTTAATGCGCGAAATCACTGCAGTGAGTGTATTGGCAGGCATGTTATAGATCGTGTGTAAAACACCATCAATACGGAAACGTACCTTACCTTTATCTTTCCTTGGCTCCAAATGAATATCACTGGCGCCTTGCTCGAAGGCGAATTGCAGCACCCAATCTACCAACTTTACAATATGCTGATCATTGGCATCAGGGTTTTGGGTATCGCCTAACTGCAATAAAGCCTCAACACCTTTATTTTCCCGATCATAAATACTGGCATTCTGCGATGAACTGACCGCCCGGCTGACTTGATAGTATTCAACCAGATAACGTTGCAGTTGCTCGGGATTGAGCAGCACTTTCTCAATTTTCTTTGGCGCTAAGCTTCGTTCCAAATTATTGAGCCATTCAGTGGTAAAGGGTTGATCGGTTCCAATCAAAATCCGATCTGCGTGTACTTCCACCGCCAGAATATGGTTTCTGGCCGCAAATTCTTGTGACATGACACTGGTTAAAGCAGCTACATCTGCTTTGAGTGGGTCAATCACAAATAAAGGAATATCTGCTTTTTCAGCCAACCACTGACACAAGCGATTCATCGCTAGCGTGGAACCGACATTGAGTTGATCTTTTAAATTAAAATTGGCAATCCACTGCAAAGGATGCCATTTCAACTGATCCTTCTGACGATGTGTGGTTTGGATGAGTAACTTATCCCGTTCAGTAATACGACCATCTTTCAGTAGTTGCTCTAAGCACCACGTTACATCAATCGTAAACGAAAAGTTTGCAAATTTTGCCTGCGCTTGTATCACCGTCAGTTCCCCAAATGTATGACTCAATTATTTTTTTAAAGTTTTTTAGCTTTGCTCTACAGCTACAACTGTGACACTCCGATCATCCACTGTAAAACGAATATTCAATTCTGAAAAACACATGCCATATACCCGCTCAGCATCATCTTGATACGCAGGTCTTGGATCTAAAGATAACACTTGTTCCAGTTCATCGAATATCTTTTTATCCAAAATTCTCTGCTTTAATAACTGTTGCTGTTGTGACTGTGCAGTTTCCGTCCAAAGCACTGTTTTACGGATTGGCTCTTCTTGCGCATAACCACTCTGTGAATCTGCAATCGCATCCGAATATTGGATATACGGTTTGATGTCTAAGATCGGTGTACCATGCAGTAAATCACTGCCCATAACATACAGGCGAACTGACTTAGCCTGCTTTTCAACACGTAAAAAACGTACCACAGACAAGCCCATTGGGGATGGACGATACATACTACGGGTTGCAAAAACACCTATTTTTTGATTACCACCGAGTCGTGGCGGCCGCACTTGTGGACGAAATTTAGACATTTGATTCAAAGAGTTATCTTGATTTTTGTTTTCATGGAACTGCCATAACAGCCACAAATGACTAAAATCTTCGATCCCTTCAAAAGCCAGAATATCGTTATAAGGCTCCGCCATCTCTATATAGGACTCGACTTGTACGAGATTTGGCTGTCGCGGAATACCAAACTTCTCACGATAAGGCGAATGCATATGGCCAATGATCGGCATGACTACTGAGTTGCTCATCACTTTTTCTTATAAACACAATTAAATATATTCAGTTTATCGAGAATGATTTTAGATTAGAATAGCCATCTGTTTCTTTTAACTGTGATCGAGACCTTTAATGGCTGCTTTTAACGTTGAACGCATTACTCATGTTCACCACTGGAATGACACGCTTTTCAGTTTTAAAACTACACGCGACACCAGCTTACGTTTTAAAAATGGTCAGTTTGTGATGATCGGCCTTGAAGTGAATGGTAAGCCTTTAATGCGTGCTTATTCGATCGCGAGTGCGAATTATGAAGAAGAACTCGAATTCTTCTCTATTAAAGTACAAGACGGTCCATTAACTTCTATCTTACAAAAAGTACAAGTGGGCGACGAGATCCTGATTTCTAAAAAGCCTACAGGCACTTTAGTACACGACGATTTATTACCAGGTAAAAATTTATACCTTTTATCTTCTGGTACTGGCCTTGCTCCATTCCTTTCACTGCTTCGTGATCCTGAAACTTACGAAAAGTTCGAAAAAGTAATTATGGTCCACGGTACACGTTATGTATCAGAACTTGCTTACCAAGATCTAATCTTAAATGAACTACCAAACCACGAGTTCTTTGAAGAATTAGGGATTAAAGACAAATTGGTATATTACCCAACGGTGACACGTGAACCGTTCCATACTCAAGGTCGTGTAACGACTGCAATTGAATCTGGCGAACTATTTGAAAAAATAGGTTTACCACGTTTTAACCGTGAAACTGACCGTGCCATGTTGTGTGGTAGCCCTGCCTTCCTTAAAGATGTTGCAGCACTGCTTGATGAACATGGTTTAGTTGAATCACCACGCATGGGCGTGATGGGTGATTATGTCATCGAACGTGCATTTGTTGAAAAATAAATTTCAATCAATAATCTAGAAAAACCGAGGTATTAACCTCGGTTTTTCTTTTTTAAACATGAGTTAAATTAAGCTTAATTTTTTATTTATATTAATTTTCATAAAACCGTCATTAAAAAAAACTAAACAAAATAATTAATTAAGCCGCCTCTAAATGAATCAAACGCTCAATATAATACCAACACTCTTCGATTTGGGCATGATCCTTATTCACTTTTGCATAAGCTGTCATACCGTCTAAAATATTGATATACATGGCTGTGAGCACATGAGGTTGAAATACTTTAGCCTTTTCAAATAAATCTTCAACCAAAGCCATTAACCACTCTCGATATTCGACAATTGGCCCAATAATAGAGGGATATTGTTGTAGAATTTCTAAAGAAGCTTTTTGAAACATACAACCATGAAAATCATCGGAATTGAACCAAGATAAATGCCAAAAATAGACTGCCTTGATTTTCCCCAAATAATCATCTGCTTCGATTAAGCTAATTTCATGTTCAATGGCCGCCTGAATACTTTTATTCCTTCGAGACAAGCACTCTTCGATCAAGTTCTCTTTGGAAGGAAAGTATTTGTAGAACGTCATCTTAGCAACACCCGACTCACTAATAATTCGATCCACACCCACAGAACTGTAGTTATGACGGTTAAAAAGGTCTAGAGCCGTTGCAATAATATCTTCTTTTTTTGACATTTTATTATCCTTGTAGAATTCTATCAAAAAACTTAATGCATTATTTAGACATAGTTTACATGCTGGAAAATTCTGGCCACTATGTATGTTTATGTTATTTTAAGAGCATTAATAGAAAAGTCGTATTTTCTTTATTGTTCCTTTTATAGGGTATGTAAAAATCAGTCTACATACAAGATCATTTGTAAAAAAATCTTTCTATTTTTAAAATATTTGTTTTTTCCGTGAAACACTTCACTGTTTACTTACAGTTAAGTTAATTCATAAACTTTCTTGCTATTTTTTAGCCGACTTAATAAATTGATTTCACAAAAAATTCATTTTATATTTAAATCATCCAATAAAAAGTTCTTTGGTTGAACTAATAGTTATATTCATAAGCAACCAAACAAAATCTAACTAAATAATTGGAAAAGCAATAATATTATTAATTCATCGAGTACAAGACTATGCCAAAAAAATTTGAAAACTTTAACGACCCAAGACAGAAAGCTATTGAAGGAATGAAGAATAGTATTTCTGCAGAACAATGGAACAAGAACCTGAACTTTCTGAAACAACTACGTGCAGAAATTTCAAATCACCCTGTTTCACGCCATCCAGCTATTCAACTTTTAAATGACGGTGTAATTGATAAAGAAACCTTAAAACACATTCATTTAGAATATCGCCATGCCATCGTACAAGTATTTACTGATGCTTTATTAATGGCTCAATTTCAAACCAAACAGTTAGAACCGCGCTTACTCTCTGGTTCAAAAATGTTCCCTCGTTTTTTACTTAATCTTAATATTCTGGATGAATTTGGTTTCCGTCCTGGTTTAGACGAAGAAGGTTACTATTCAGGCAATCCTGAGTATGCCCACTACCCACTGTTTGAAGATGTGTTAAATGACTTTGAACTCAGTCAAGCAGAACGGAATGACTATCAACCTTCTCTTATTTCACAACGTGTTCGCAATTATCTGGAAAACTCATTTCATAGCTATCAAGCCGTTTCTGCCCTGTTAGCAGTCGCGGAAGAGGAAGTCATTTTATTTAGCCCTGCATTGCGTCAAGCAACCAACGCTATCGGCTTTGATGTTAATAGCGGTTATTACTATGTTCATGGTGTTTCACATGATGCATCTGCTGAAGCGGCTGATGATGATCATGAAGACGATTTATGGTTCGTATTGGCACAAGCCTGTGTTGAATCTGAATATGCATCGATCCGCCAAATTTGCCTTGAATATTGCGATTTATGGGAACAGTTCTGGGATGAACAAATTGCCTATTATGGAACATTCAAAAAATTGGCTTAATCTCTTTCGCACAAGGAAGCCATCTTCAACTTTTAGTTGAAAGATGGCTTTTTTAATGTCTTGGAGAATCTACAAAATCCTGATTGTGAAAGCCTTCCCCTCAGCTATTAAAATGAATTTAACCGAAGTTAGCCTATATTTTACGGTATAATTCAACTTTCTTTCCCGCAAACGTTTCGCGCATGTTTTCACAATTTGATGTCAACTTATTGGTTCTGCTTGTTTTATTGGGCTGCGGTATCTTTAGTCAAAACACGGCAGTCACAGTCGCAGCAGCATGCCTGATCTTAGTTAAACTGACTCCTCTAAATCAGTTTTTCCCCTATATTCAAAATCATGGTTTGAATATAGGCATTATTATCCTGACCATTGGTGTCCTTGCACCGATCGCAAGCGGCAAAATCAGCGGTGAAAGCATTCTAAAATCATTTATCAGTATTAAATCATTGGCTGCGATTGCAGTTGGGTTATTAGTGGCGTGGCTCGGTGGACGCGGTGTCAAACTGATGAGTAATCAACCCGATGTAGTTGCAGGACTTCTGATTGGAACGGTTGCAGGCGTTGCGCTCTTACGCGGTGTTCCTGTAGGTCCATTGATTGCCGCAGGAATCTTATCTCTTCTCATTGGCAAGTCTTAAATATTGAATGCTTGCATGCATTATCTTATTGCTAAAAGGTAGAAGGCTATTTCCCTCTACCTTTTATAAATTGCAATCAAAACTCAATTATTGCTCGTAATAAACCGTTCGCATCTTAGAAAACTTTTCAAGTTGCTTAATAAAGCCCTCAAAATAGTTTTTTTCCTTATCTTCTGTTCGATAACCAGCATATAAGGTACGTCTCAATCCTTGTGGTGAAACACAGGTTAAACGACGGCTTACTACCCAACCTTTTTGCTCATACTCATTCACGACCCAATCAGGTAATGCTGCAATACCACGCCCACTGGCAACCAATTGAATCAACATTTGGGTCAAATCGGTGGTCCGAATATGTTTGGGTTGAATATTGGCAGGGATAAACAAGTGCGCCATGATATCAAGACGATGCTTATCAACGGGATAGGTAATTAAGGTTTCTTCTGCTAAATCTTCGACTGAAACCTGCTCTGCACGTACCAAGGGATGGGTGTTGGAAAGCACTAAACGAGATTCGTATTCAAAGATTGGGAAATACTCAATTCCTTTTAATGCAATCGGATCAGCCGTAATTAATAAATCAAATTCCGCATTTTGCAATAACTCGTGCGGATTCGATTCGAAACCTGCTGCAAAGTCTAGGTCCACATCAGGATATTGCAGGCGATATTGATTGAGTAATGGCATGAGCCAATCAAAACAGCTATGGCATTCGGATGAGAAAATAATTCGTCCAGTTTGCCCATGCACAATACGGGTAATATCGGTTTGTGCAATTTGCACCTGTGGCAGTACATCATCTGCCAGTTTCAGTAAACGTTCACCCACATTGGAAAAACTCACAGGACGGCTACGACGGTTAACCACTTCTACCCCATACCAGTGATCCAATTCTTTTAATTGATGTGAGATTGCCGATGGCGTAAGACATAAATCTGTTGCTGCAGATACTAATGAACCGTGCTCTCTTAAAGCAATTAACGTTTTTAAATGACGGAGTTCTAACACGACCACTACCATTATTGAATTTAATTCATCTTAGCATGATATTAATTAGTTTGTCTCACCATGACTTTTATTTCATTACTTACCTGTTCACGGGCGTTTAAAAACTCAGCACACCAATTTCGATTAATACTCCAATGCTTTTGGTATTTAAAAATTTTCAGCTTGAGCTGAGAACATTTCATGGAATTAGAGCTCCACAGACGTTTAAAGCTTTTACAATAAACAATTCACTTTTGCAGACTATGCCGACGATGCCTCATCCAAGTCAAAAGACGCTTGAACGCCAAACACTCAGCCTACCTGAAGGACATGACAAACTGTTGCTGCATTCATGCTGTGCACCATGTTCAGGTGAAGTGATGGAAACCTTGATTGAGTCTGGCATCGACTTTTCAATCTTTTTCTATAATCCGAATATTCATCCTGTGAAAGAATATCTAATCCGTAAAGAGGAAAATATTCGCTTTGCCGAAAAGCATAATATTCAGTTTATCGATTGTGACTACGACACGGATAACTGGTTTGCCCGTGCCAAAGGCATGGAAAATGAGCCTGAGAAAGGCATTCGCTGCACCATGTGTTTTGATATGCGCTTTGAACGTACCGCACTATATGCCTATGAACATGGCTTTAGTCTGATCAGCAGTTCACTGGGCATTTCACGTTGGAAGAATATGCAGCAAATCAATGACTGTGGTCTGCGTGCAGCGGCGCATTATCCAGATATCCAATATTGGGATTATAACTGGCGTAAACATGGCGGCGCAGTCCGTATGTTGGAGATCAGCAAACGTGAAGAGTTCTATCAACAGGAATACTGTGGCTGTGTTTATTCGCTCAGAGATAGTAATCGCTGGCGTATGAGCAATGGTCGAGATCGAATTAAATTGGGCGTTAAATTTTATAGTAATGCAATGGATGACGAGTCAAATCAATCAAACTAGCTCTTCGATGCTAATATTATAAATGTATGATCATCTAAATGATTTATATACCATATAAAAGGCAGCTCATATATTTAGATACGCGGCAACGTCATTCGCAACTGTTTGAGACAGGATTACTTTTGCCAGATAATGTTTTTGCGATGCAAAGTGTTAAATGTTGGTAGCGAACGAGTTTTGCGAATGGCAATGGTTTTGCCTACTTTTCCCGAAAGAAAAGTAGGTCGAACCGAAGGTTAATCCTTATACTAGTCTTTTCATTTAAAGACTCTGAAATAGCATAATTTCTCTAGATTAATCTCCATTAAAAGGTCAGTTTACAGCAACACTGATAATGCTATAGAACTGATTGCTTGGCTTTTGCTTCGTATCGACTGCTTCGCTGACTTCAATCAAATACTCGCCTGCTTTAGCAAAAACTAAATCAGCACTGCCATCTGCAGCTGTCTTCAAGCTAATGCCTTGCTTATCGGTTGCCCCTTTAGCACGAATGACCACATTGGCATTGGCCAATGCTTGATGGTTTTTGATACTTTAATTTTCACTGTTTGATTGGCCTTTAGCTCACTTGGATGGGTTAAAAATTCAACTTGAATCGGTGCTGTGCTTGCTTGCACTGGCGTATTCTTCTCTTTAGACACATAAGTCAAAAATGTCCATTCACGGGTAATTTCAACAGGTGTAAATTTTTTCGCTTTTAAATCTGAAGGAATGATAAAATCACGCTCAGTTCTGACAGGTGCTTTGTCTGCTGGCATATCAAAGAACATTTTCCATTCTTTTTGATCTTGCACATATTTCAAAGGATAACTGGCACTGGTTTTGACCGTATAAGTCCCAGCTTCAGGCAGTTTCAAGTCAAATACAGTTGCCGAACTGAGCTTAGAATCTGGCTCAATTGTGGTTTTCGTATTATTCGGTGCGGTAATTTCAAACTTCGCATTTTTTAATGCATATTCACTTTGTAAAGCTTCTTCTGCATAACCCGAGATAATTGCGACTTGGGTTTGTTCCGTTGTATATGCAAGCGGCGCAACATAGGGCTCATGAGCAAAGCTATAAACTGAAACAAGCAACAATGGACTAATTAATAATTTTTTCACTCTTTTCCCACCCTTTATAAAAATTCAGCTAAAAATGTCTGCTTTGCATTATACATAAATGAAAATAATTATCATTCAATTATTGTGTTTTTATATAGTACCGCCCCCAAACCAATTGAGATAAAAATTGTGTTCTATTTCACCTTTCCCAAAGCGAGTCGAATATAATACGGCGGTACTTTTAGACTCGAGATATTATGTCCTCGTCAAGCTCTCCCTTGCACTCATCTCCCTCACCCAACTATTCCTTATTCCTGGTTATTTTCTCCCTTGCAGTGGGTAGTTTCTGTATTGGTACTACTGAATTTGTGGCAATGGGATTGATTCAGGAAATCGCTACCGATTTAAACGTTAGTGTGCCACATGCAGGCTATTTCATCAGCGCTTATGCACTCGGTGTCATGGTGGGTGCACCGATTATTGCGATCTTAGGCGCAAAAGTACCCCGTAAGACACTATTGCTTAGCTTGATGCTTTTTTATGGCTTGGCCAATGCAGCAACCGCTTTTGCCACTACACCTGAAGCCATGTTACTGTCTCGCTTTATTGCAGGATTTCCACACGGTGCTTATTTTGGTGTAGCCGCATTGGTTGCGGCTGAACTGGCAGGCAAACAACGCCGTGCCACCGCGATTGCACAAGTGATGATGGGACTCACCATTGCCAATGTCATTGGCGTGCCGATTGCCACATGGTTGGGTCAACAATTTGGCTGGAAATCAGGTTTTGAGTTTTCTGCGGTGATCGCGTTTATTACCCTGATCGGTGTCAGTCTATTTGTTCCCAATATCCCATTGCAGAAAACGGCCAGTATCAAAGCAGAGTTGGCGGGTTTAAAAAATATCAATATGTGGCTGACTCTTGCCGTTGGTGCAATTGGCTTTGGTGGCATGTTCTCGGTGTATAGTTATGTTTCACCGATTCTAACCGAATATACCCATGCCGATATTCGTGTGGTGCCTGTGGCCCTTGCAATTTGGGGTGTAGGTATGGTGATTGGTGGTCTAGTTGCTGGCTGGTTGGCAGATAAAAATCTGTTTAAAACTATTATTGGGATCTTGATCAGTTCGGCACTGGCCTTTGTTGCCGCCAGTTTTATGATGTCCAATCTTTATACAGCAATTGCGGCCCTATTCTTAATTGGTTTTACCGTAATCGGTCTAGGCGGTGCTTTACAAACCCATTTGATGGACATTGCGGGTGATGCACAAACTTTGGCGGCCTCACTGAATCATTCAGCTTTCAACTTGGCCAATGCGCTCGGTGCTTTCTTGGGTGGTTGGGTCCTCAGTCATAATATGGGCTGGTTAGCACCGATTTGGGTCGGTTTTGTATTAAGTTTAGGTGGTCTAGCGATTCTATTGATTGCGCTAGCGTACGCCAAATATTCACAAAAAAATGAATCTGCCGTGTCTTAACGGTAGATTCATTGCATTGGCAGTGACTAGATTAACTCTGCTATTTGTCGATCATGCCATCGAGAGAATAACAATAAGGCTGTGATCGACCCAATCAAGGCAAAAAACATATCTGACTGTGTATCCCACTCATCCCCTTGTGTCCCCAAAAACTCTTCTGCCCCTTGTCCCAAAGACAATGCAGCCGCCCATTCAATCAATTCATAACTGGCACTGATGGCCAATACAATACAGATCACAATAAAGCTCAGCATTTTGCCTTTGCTTAAAATATGGTTGCGAATTAGGATTTCACGCGCAGCTATGGCTGGGACAAAGCCCTGCATAAAATGTCCAATTTTGTCATAAGGATTACGTTCTAAACCAAACCATTGTGCCATTTCAAAACCCAACGGCACACGCGCATAGCTATATGCCCCGCCCACAATCAGCACAATGGCATGCAAGAAAATCAGTCCATATAACAGAGGAGTGAGTGGAAAAGCTTTATAAGTGGCAAATAATAACGGGACCACAATCAATACGGGTATCACTTCAAGCCACCATGTGGTTCGATCAAAAGGCTGAATTCCAGAAATCAGCAGCAAAATGGCTAAAATCGCCGTGCCCAAATACAATAAAGAAATACGCATGATGTTATAAAAGTAGTGATTTATTAAATCCCATCATATAAAAAACCCAAAGGAAGTCCTTCGGGTTTTTGTTATAAAATCAGCAGATTGAATTTTTATTTTACGGCATCTGCCACTTCTTTCAACATGTCCTTCATGCCATCCAAACCATTGTTCATTAAATACCAGTTACTTGAATCTAGATAAACAATATTGCCATTTTGCGCGGCTTTAGTTTGGTTGATAATCTTATTATTCAAGACCTGTTTTGCACCTTGCTGATTTTCAGTAATTGCAGCACCGCGGTCAATCACGAATAGATAATCTGGATTTTTCTGAGCGATAAATTCATGCGACACCGCCATACCATGCAAGCCCACTTTGATTGAAGGATCTGAAGGAGTAAAACCATATAGATCATGGATATTACCGAAACGTGAGCCTGGCCCATAAGCTGCAATTTTGCTGTTATTGACCAAGATCACTAACGCTGTTTTACCCTTAGTCTTGGCTTTTAATGCGTTAATGTCTTTTTCTAAAGTTTGCAACTGTTGCTCTGCTTCTGGCTTTTTACCCACCATTTCAGCGATATTTAGGGTTTGCTGTTTAAAGGAATTAAACTGATCGTTGTAATCCACATCAACAAAATAAGTCGGCGCAATCTGTTTAATCTGCCCCATCAGATTTTCCATACGGCCACTCATGAGAATCAGCTCAGGCTGACTGGCTGCAATTTTTTCCAGATTCGGTTCTTTGGCTGTTCCAATATCCAGATACTTCCCATCATTAAAATCTTGCAGTACTTTCGGTAAGGGCGTGCCTTTGGGTAAGGCCACCACTTTATCACTCGCACCCAAGGCATGAATGGTATTTAGGGCATTGGTATCCAGTACCGCAATACGAGACAAGTTTGCAGGAATCGTGATCTGACCAGCCTTACTATTAAAGCTCAAACTATCCTGTGTCGCAGTAGCATTTACGTCCTGTTTTGCCGAAGGTGCTTCGGAATTACCACATGCAGCCAAGACCACACTCAGCATCATGACTGGCAATGTTTTTTTGAAAAGCATAACGAACTCCTAACTAATAAAATACAAACCTAATTTGTGCTGTTGAACCTGTTGAATCGGGATATGAAAATCAAAAATATCATTGAGAATGCGTTCATCCATCATCTGCTGTGGATGACCTTGATAGACCAGTTGCCCTTCTTTCATGGCAATGATGTGATCGGCATAGACCGAGGCAAAATTGATGTCATGAATTACCACAATGATGGATTTGCCATGATTTTCAGCCAGATCTTTTAACACCTTCATAATCTGTGAAGAGTGCTTCATATCCAGATTATTCAAAGGTTCGTCCAGCAAAATATAATCGGTGTCTTGTGACAGAATCATGGCGATATAAGCACGCTGACGTTGACCACCTGACAGCTCACTCAATTGGCGATGGCGTAATGCTTCTAAATCCATATAGGCAATGGAACGATCAATCACCTCACGGTCTTCCTGCGTTAGGCGGCCTTGCGAATAGGGAAAACGACCAAATGACACCAAATCTTCAATACTCAGTCGTAACTCGGTGTGGTTGGACTGTTTTAAGATGGCCAGTTTTTTTGCAATCTCGGCACTTTTCATTTGGCGTAGATCCTGTCCATCCAGCAAAACTTGTCCTTGATCAGCCTCGATTAGACGGCTCATAATCGAAAGCACGGTACTTTTTCCCGCGCCATTCGGGCCAATAAAAGCCGTAAACTGACCTTTGGCAATACTGAGTGAAAGCTCTTGTACCACCTGCTGTTGCTGATAGCTTTTGCTTAAATTCTTTAGCTCTATTGCCATTTTTTATTTTCCTTCAGTAATATCCAGAAGAAATAAATTCCACCGACAAAATTAATGATCACACTGAGCGTGGTTTTAAGATTCAATAGATGTAATACGATGAATTGCCCAATCATCAGACACAGGATGCTGACCAAAATAATGCCGACTAATAAGATGTGATGTTGATGGGTCTTGAACAGCTCAAGGCTAATGTTGAGGACCAGCAAACCAAGGAACATCATCGGGCCTGCCAAGGCTGTCGCAGAAGCCAATGCCAATACCACCAGAATCAATAGCGAGCGGCTGGTCTTGTCATAATACAGACCCAAATTCAGAGCATGATCGCGTCCCAACGCCATCACATCCAACTTGTGATAATGCTTTAAGCTGTAAAATAGAATCGGCACAATGGTCAGTAAAGACAGTCCAACAGTTTCCATTTTCACCACATTAAAACTGGCAAAACCGGCATAGGCTGCAATCTGAAATTCATCAGGATCGAGCAAGACTTGAAAGAAAGTGGTCATGTTGTCGAATAAAGTCGAACAGATCAGCCCGACCAACAACAGGAAGTAAATATTTTGCTGTGCAACTTTCTTGAAAATAAAGCGATACAACAATAAGGCAAAGCTCAGCATTAACACCAAGCTGATCAAATAATCCAAGACAAAGTTAAATGACAGCAAGGTGCTGGCACCAAAGAAATAAATAATCTTGGTCTTGGATAGTTCATATAATTTATCCAATCCTAATGCCTGCGGTGTCACGACCCGATTATTGACAATGGTATGAAATACCAAAGTCGACACCCCTACAGCAACGCCAGCGACAATGATTGCGGTAACTGTTTTTAAACGCAGACCGAGTGCATATTGCCATGTCACACCTAAGCCCCAACCCAAATACAAGGCAATGCTGAGGATAGTTAAAAAGGCTAAAACAATGAGCTTGGTTTTATGTGGCATAGCGGTATCTCCTGAGCAATAACCACAGGAAAATCACACTACCAACGATGCCCATAATCAGGCTCACCGACACCTCATAGGGATAGATCACTACCCTACCAAAAACATCACACAGCAGAACTAGCAAAGCACCCAGGAGCGCCGTATGTGATAAGGTTCGGCGGATATTGTCACCTAGATATAAGCTGACCAAATTCGGTACGATCAGCCCAAGAAACGGAATCGCACCCACGGTCACAATCACCACACCGGTAATCACCGAGACCAGAAGCAAACCCAGAAATAAGGTCTGTTTATAATTCAGTCCAAGATTGGTGGCAAAATCCTGTCCCAAGCCTGCCAAGACAAAACGATTGGCAAAGATATAAATCAGAATCAAGACAGGAATACTAAGATAAATCAGCTCATATTGACCATTTAAAATGGTGGAAAAGTCACCTTGCAACCACCCCGCCAAGTTCTGCAATAAATCCATTTGCAAGGCGATAAAGGTGGTAAAGGCTGAGATAATACTGCCAAAAATCATCCCCACCAGAGGAACAAAGACGGTATCTCGATGCTTGAGGGTTGCCAGAATGCTCATAAAGGCCATTGCCCCGATCAGTGTCACAGTTATGGCAAAACCTGTTTTTACAAAAATTGAAGCACTCGGTAGCAAGATAATCGAAACCAATACACCTAAACGGGCACAGTCATATAAACCTGCGGTGGTTGGAGAAACGAAACGGTTGCGACTGAGTGATTGCATAATCAAACCGCAGACGCTCAGGCCCGCGCCAGCCACAACAATTGCCATAAGACGCGGCAAACGACTGGTCCAGAACAATTGCCAATCCTGTGGATTGCCTGCCCACAAACCAGCAAGACTCATCTCGCCTACACCGACAAATAGGGAAATCAATGCCAGTGGAAGCAATAATAAAATTAGATAACGCCGCTTAATCATGTTGGGAGAACTTCATAGTATGCTTAAACTTAAAAGAAGCTTAAAAATTACAAAACATTTAACAAGAAACTATCACAAATGATAAAGATTATTGTTAACTTTTTTAAATGAAATGATATCTGCGTGAAGTAACGCTTAATGAACTGAACTTTTAATTTTTAATAAAAAGCCCTAAGTCTCAGTATTACCGAGCTTTAGAGCCAAATCGAGTGTCGCCTCATCCGAATAAATAGCTAAGCATTACCAACTTATACTGAAGCCTTAGGCTACATTTTTATAATAAATTTCAAATTATTCAGGAAGCTTTTCACCACAGTGTGGGCAGTAACGGCACAGTTTCTTTTCCTGCTCCTGATCTTCTAGCAACTTTTCTCTGACCAGTTGCATAATAATTTCATGGGTCTGCTCTTTGGGTAAACCGACCTTTTTGCGAATCCGTTCAATTTCCACTTGATCATGCAACAGATCCAAACCTTTGGCCTGTAATACTTCCCTAAACTCCTGTTCCAATCGCTGATTACGCATATTTAATTCATTGGCAAGGCCAGAAGCCAAAATACCCGCAGGTAAAGCGGCAATACCGACGCCAAGAATGGTAATGAATGCACCAAGTATCCGACCCAAGTTAGTTACTGGTGTTACATCGCCATAACCAACCGTGGTTAAGGTAACTACTGCCCACCACATCGATTGTGGTATTGAACTAAACGCCTCAGGCTGGGCTTTATTTTCCACCACATAAATCGCTGATGCCGTCATCACGATCATAATCACCAAGATAAAAATGACCGCTTGGAATGAGCCTTTTTCGCGTTGAATCACGCGCAATAGAATTTGCAGGGAAACAAAATATCGGGTCAGTTTTAGTAAGCGAACCAAGCGTAAGACCCGTAAGAAACGCAAATCGATCGGAACAATGAAATTGAGATAAGCAGGTAAAATCGCCAATAAGTCGATAATTGCCCCACCACTTTTCATCCAGCGAATCCGCTGTTTCCATGCATCCTCTTGTGGTTCTTCCTCAACAATACTCCAGAGCCTGAGCAGATATTCCCCACTAAAAATCATGATCGAGAGATTTTCAAAGATATCGAAATAAGGCTTGTACAGTTGATAAAATTCGTTGACGGACTCCAACAAAACCGCAGCAACGTTGCCAATAATCAAGGCAATCAATAGATAGTTTACGCAGGTGCTGACCGTACTTTTATAGTCATCATTGTGCAAGTTGTCATAAACAAAGCGTCTTAATTGCTGCCATGAAAATTGAGTCATACCATACTTATTGTTTGATCAAGTAAGCTGAAAATGTAGCATGATGCTTTCATATTTAATAAGGGATTTTAACCTTAAGCCTTATTTTCTCGTTTAAAAAAAATCATTCTTCACTTCATTGCGCTATATAACGCTGTTTCAACAAAACTTTCTTTGCAGTTTATTGCTCGCTTCAACGATAATAAAAGCTTAGTGGTTATTTTCTTTAACGATTCATTCATAAAGAACTATAAATTTTATTAAACCCGTACAACAAGGGGAAATTACATGGGATTTAAAGCTCTCCCGACGCTGATCTCTTTATTTATTGCATTAATTATCTGGTTCGTCATTCCTGTGCCTACAGGTGTTGATCCTGATGCATGGCATTTACTCGCAATGTTTGTCGGTGTGATTGCCGCCATTATTGGTAAAGCCATGCCGATTGGTGCGATTGCGATTATTGCCATTACATTGGTCGCCGTGACAGGTGTTACCAACGATAGCCCAAGTGGTGCCATTCAAGATGCGCTCAGCAGTTTTGCTAACCCGCTGATCTGGTTGATTGGTATTTCAATCATGATTTCTAAAGGCTTGCAAAAAACTGGATTGGGTGCACGCTTAGGCTATTTATTTATCGCAGTTTGGGGCAAGAAAACCATTGGTATCGGTTATAGCATGGTACTGTCTGAACTGATTCTTGCACCAGTTACCCCAAGTAATACTGCACGTGGTGGTGGGATTATTCACCCGATTGTACGTGCAATTTCTACCAGTTATGACTCTGACCCTGCCAAAGGCACCGAAGGTCGTATGGGGAAATTCTTAGCTTTGGTCAACTATCAAGCCAACCCAATTACTTCTGCCATGTTTATTACCGCAACCGCTCCTAACCCTTTGGTGGTTGATCTTGTAGCGAAAGCAACCAACAGTCAGATTTCCTTGAGTTGGAGTACTTGGGCACTGGCGATGTTATTACCAGGTTTAATTGCCTTGATCGTCATGCCGTTGATTATGTACTGGATGTATCCACCTGAAGTCAAAGAAACTCCGAATGCGGCTCAGTTTGCCAAAACCAAGTTAAAAGAAATGGGGCCTGTCAGCAAAAATGAAATCATTATGCTTGGCGTATTTGGGATTTTACTGCTGTTATGGGCAGGTATCCCTGCCATGATCTTCGGTTCAGCTTGGGCGGTTGATCCCACCACGACTGCCTTTATTGGTTTGGGCTTGCTACTGATTACGGGCGTATTGACTTGGGAAGATATCCTGACGCAAAAAAGCGCATGGGATACCATCACTTGGTTTGCTGCCTTGGTGATGATGGCGACTTATTTAAATAAGCTCGGTTTAATCACATGGTTCTCAGGTGTGTTAGAAACAGGGATTGGTCATTTAGGTCTTAGTTGGATGCCTGCCTGTTTATTATTGATGCTTGCTTATCTGTATGCACACTATATGTTTGCCAGTACCACGGCCCATATCACTGCCATGTTTGCGGCCTTCTATACGGCTGGACTGGCGCTGGGTGCACCACCGATGTTATTTGCCTTAATGATGGCAGCAGCTTCGAGTATCATGATGACCTTAACCCATTATGCAACGGGTACATCGCCTGTGGTGTTTGGTTCGGGTTACACCACTCTGGGTGAATGGTGGAAAGCTGGCTTTGTCATGAGTGTGGTCAATATCATCATCTTTGTGGTGATTGGCGGACTTTGGTGGAAAATGCTGGGTTATTGGTAGGATGATTTAGTTTAAAAAAAGCCCCTATCAAAGGGGCTTTTTTATGTATGTATTTAAAGAATACTAGGATTATAAGCCCAGACACCGAATAAAATGATAGCAGCTTCATTAATTAGGCTTGATGTCATAAACCCAGTTTCGTGCTTGTTGATCCGTCGTCGTTTCGCAGACGTAGTAATCTTGATGCCATGAGTCTTGATGGAAAATTTCCTTTTTGTGGTAGCTTACTTGTTTGCCATTTTCAATACAGATAAAACTGTCACCTTGATCTTTCACAGCTGAACCATTAAGAAATCCACCAATACATAAGAAGCGGGATTGTTTCGCCATTGAGTTGAATCTACTTTTAAATCATTCATTTTCGATGATTAAACGATGGATTATTTGAACTGTAAAGACAAAATTGCTAGACCATCTCAATTTAAATTACTGGATTCCTATATCACAGGATATCACTACAATTTTTTTGATGTATATCTTGGTTTTCAAATTTAGATTAATTAAAAATTATATAAAAAAATAAGGGCTGATTACTCAGCCCTTATTTTTAGCTCACTAAGGTATTAGGTTAATTGAGCTGCTTGGATTTTCTTGGTATCAACTTGATCAGCTTCTTTTGTATATTCGCTCATCTTGTCGAAGTTTAAGTATTTGTAGATGTCAGCAGAAGCGCTGTCGATTTGCGAAGCGTACTGTTGATATTCTTCTGGGCTTGGTAATTTACCAAGAACCGCAGCTACAGATGCAAGCTCAGCAGAAGCCAAGTAAACGTTCGCACCTTGACCTAAACGGTTCGGGAAGTTACGTGTAGAAGTCGATACACATGTTGTGTTCGGTGCTACACGTGCTTGGTTACCCATACACAATGAACAGCCTGGCATCTCTGTACGTGCACCAGCACGGCCATAGATGTTATACAAACCTTCTTCCATCAATTGATGCTCGTCCATACGCGTTGGTGGAGCCAACCATAAACGAGTAGACAATGAACCACCAGGTACTTTGTCAAGTAGCTGACCCGCTGCACGGAAGTGACCGATGTTAGTCATACAAGAACCGATGAATACTTCATCAATCTTGTCGCCTTGAACGTCGGAAAGAAGTTTTGCGTCATCTGGATCGTTCGGGCAGCAAAGAATTGGTTCTTTGATGTCAGCAAGATCGATTTCGTAAACTTTTAAGTATTCTGCATCAGCATCAGCTTTTAACAAGCTTGGGTTATCTAACCACTTCTGCATGTTTTCAGCACGACGCGCCATAGTACGCGCATCGCCATAACCTTCAGCAATCATCCACTTCAACATGGTGATGTTAGAACGTAAGTATTCAGCAACTTTCTCTTCAGAAAGTGTGATTGAACAGCCAGCAGCAGAACGCTCAGCAGATGCATCAGAAAGTTCGAATGCTTGCTCAACAGTCAAGTCATTTTCCATTTCTGATAAGTCAATCTCAAGGATACGACCCGAGAAGATGTTTTTCTTACCTTTCTTCTCTACAGTTAAGTCACCCGCTTGAATCGCGTAGTAAGGAATTGCATGTACAAGGTCACGTAAAGTGATACCAGGCTGCATTTTACCTTTGAACTTAACAAGTACAGACTCAGGCATATCAAGTGGCATAACGCCAGTTGCAGCTGCGAACGCAACAAGACCAGAACCCGCTGGGAATGAAATACCAATTGGGAAACGTGTGTGTGAGTCACCACCAGTACCAACAGTATCTGGAAGTAACATACGGTTTAACCAAGAGTGGATAATACCGTCACCTGGACGTAAAGATACACCACCACGGTTCATGATGAAGTCAGGTAATGTATGGTGAGTTGTTACGTCAACTGGTTTTGGATACGCAGCAGTGTGACAGAAAGACTGCATCACTAAGTCAGCTGAGAAGCCCAAGCATGCCAAGTCTTTTAACTCATCACGCGTCATCGGACCTGTTGTATCTTGAGAACCAACAGTCGTCATTTTAGGTTCACAGTAAGTACCCGGACGGATACCTTGACCTTCTGCTAAACCACATGCACGGCCAACCATCTTCTGTGCTTGGGTGAAACCTTTACCAGTGTCAGCAGGTTGTACTGGAGTACGGAACAATGTAGAAGGTGCAAGACCTAATTCTTCACGCGCTTTCGCAGTCAAACCACGACCAATGATCAAGTTAATACGACCACCAGCACGTACTTCGTCTAAAAGTACAGGGGTTTTAAGCTCAGCTTCTGCAATTTGTGCACCGTCTTTAAATGCAGTTACTTTTGCAGCAGCGTGATCAATTTTCAATACAACTTCGTCACCCATGTTCATGTTGGCAACGTCGATTTCTACAGGTAATGCACCTGCATCTTCCATTGTGTTAAAGAAAATTGGCGCGATTTTAGAACCTAAGCACACACCACCATCTTTTTTGTTTGGAATGTGTGGAAGTTCGTCACCGAAGAACCAAAGTACAGAGTTCGTTGCGGATTTACGAGAAGAACCTGTACCAACAACGTCACCTACGTAAGCAACTTGGTTGCCTTTCGCGATCAATTCTTTGATTTGGTTTAATGGACCAACTTCACCTGGTTTTTCAGGGTTAATACCGTCACGCTCGTTTTTCAACATTGCGTTTGCATGTAATGGGATGTCTGGACGGCTCCAAGCGTCTTGAGCTGGAGACAAGTCATCCGTATTGGTCTCACCTGTTACTTTGAACACAGTGATTTTGATTTCTTCTGGAACGTCAGCACGGCTTGTGAACCATTCTGCATCAGCCCAAGATTGTAATACTGCTTTAGCAGCAGCATTGCCTGCTTTTGCTTTGTCAGCTACATCATGGAATGCATCAAATACAAGAAGTGTTTTCTTTAACGCTTCAGCCGCTAATTCAGCAAGCTCAGCATTGTCTAGAAGTTCAACAAGTGGTGCTACGTTATAACCACCAAGCATTGTACCTAGTAAGTAAACTGCACGTTCTTTAGATACGAGTGGAGAGGTTGCTTCGCCTTTTGCAACAGCAGCTAAGAAAGCAGCTTTTACATATGCAGCTTGGTCAACACCTGCTGGAACACGATTTTCTAGTAAATCTACTAAATAAGCTTCTTCACCTGCTGGTGGATTTTTTAATAAGGCTACGAGTTCAGCAGTTTGAGCATCATCAAGCGGCTTCGGTGGGACTCCGAGTGCGGCACGTTCTTCAACGTGTTGGCGGTAAGCTTCTAGCACAGTGTTATTCCTCTTTTTTAAAAAATTACTTGTAAGTTCCAGCTTGCTACAAGCTTTACAAGTAATGTGGACAGCAAAATTTTACTAGACTTCGCGTTAAATGTTAATGCAACTACCGTATTTCTACGTGATGCCCATTATTTTATAGCGAAATGTTCATCCCTTGGAAATACCGCTTTGGTCTTAGGTTAAAGTCTAATAAAACAATAAATTACACCCATAAAAAAAGACAAACGGTGTTGTCTTTTTTATATACACATTAAAAAAGTTTATAGTTAGGCAGCTTGTCATGTGGGGTAACCAAGCATTCTTCCATAAACTGTTTCTTTAAATTCTCACGTAATGCTTCTGGATCTTTTTTCAGTTGATCGGCAGGAAGTGCATAAACTGTGTCCAAAATTTTAAAGATAAACTTACGTGTGGTCTCATCTTCAATCTTTGCCGCATATTCCGTTGCTTGTTTTTGCTCAATTCCATTTTGACGATCTAGTGTAATCGAACGTGCAGCGTTACCCACACTGACACAATAGCCATGCCATTGTTCTTCAGGGGTTAACGGCTTTTTCTCAGCACAACCAGCCAAAACTAAACCTATTGCAATAAACAAAACTTTTTTCATCATCATACTGCGGCTAATTTGATGCACACATCATACTGAAACTTGTTTATTTTGCAAAAGGAAGCCTTTAAAACCATGCTTTCCGTAATAAAAACATACAAATCATTTGCTACAGCGCATGTTATTGCCTAACTTTTGACACTTTCCTCCATTGGCAGACAGATATGTCGTTCCTGCGACGAGATTATAGGACTTACCTTTCATATCCCAACATCTGACCCCATTGCAGTTTTTGACGGCGATAAGCACGTCACTTGTCGCAGTAAGATTACTTGTGGCTGTTGTGGTCGTCGTTACAGGTTTGGTTGGTGTTGTTGCTGTAGTTGCAATCACTGTTGTGATTTTTGGCTCTTTCGGTGCCGTTCCAGTTTGAGCAGTCGGCTGTTGTACTGTGGTAGCGCTATTCTTTTTAACTGGATCGAGCTGAGGTTCTTGTCTCTGTACAGGTTGGGGCGTTGCTGAATAAGTGGTGACGCCTTTGGCATCGACCCACTTATAATATTCCTTGGCATTGACTTGGAGTGTCGAACTGAAGAGCACTAAGCCAAGCACTGCCCAAAGCTGACCAAAAGTGACAGATTTCATTTATTTCCTCCAAAAAATGTCATAAAATCGTTTATTTTCAATAGTTTATATTAATTCTATCACAATTCTTGTTTTCTAAAACCATCCGCTATGAAATCTGTTTAAAAATTCGCTCAGACCATTAACACATCTGTCCTCATTAATTTTTATGTGGATGCTTTTTTGGGAGGTTCAAGTAGTGTTACAACCATAAAAAAGAGGAACTATTTCAGCGAAATAATTCCTCTTTCTGATTCTAAACTAAACGTACAGTTAGAACCTCCAATTGTAGAATACGTCAATTGCACGTTCTAAGGACTGGCTTGCTTCCAGATATAAACGACGGTTCATCTGATAACGCAAGGTCAACTTATTCACTGGGGTAAATACACCAATACCATAACGAATAAAAAGATCAGGCGTAATATAACCTGTCAGACTCACCTGCGTATCATCACCTGTACCCTGTGCGTCCAATGCCAAACCACTCAAACCAAAGGTTCGACCAATCTGGTTGGTCAAGGCACGCGTACCGCCTAAGCCCATACTGATACCCGCAGCAGCAATGGTGTTATTCACGTCAGACTTAAAGCCTTCAGTATTACTTAAACCACTGTTACCTTCATTAATACGACCTGTGAGTAAGGCATTCAAGGCTTCTTGCTCAGACAAACCTGCATCGTTATAAATCTGAATATTCGGCACAGTGGCTGTACCTGTGACACGTACGCCGACCATACTACCTTGAACCGGTTTATTGGCATCAATATCCAACGTCGGGTTGGCCAATGGTCCATTGAAACGTGCAATCGCTCGATTCAAATCAAGACTTTGACCATAGGCTTCAATCTTCACTTTTTGACTGACACCAATCGCACCATTGGCACGCATTGCAGTTTCTAAACCACGTTGCGATAAGTGCAAACGACCGACCAATGGAATGGTACTTTCAAAACCTTGGAAAATAACTTGGTTGCCTAAAGTCACAGTCATATCGGCACGGATATCCCACGGTTTAGCCGCTTTTAAAGTCGCCAGCAAGTCTTGGCCTTGTTGAACCACACGTACATCAGGTGACAAGTTCACCACCGTTGCAGAACTTTCTGGCATCGAAATACGTGCACGTGGTACATCAATTTTCCCTTTCAGGCTTAATCGCTGATCAAAAGGATAAACATCCAAACTTAAATCAGGTTCTACAATCGCCGTGATCATCGGGGCTTGGCGTACCAATAGGTTGTCGCCTTTCAGGGTCAGATTTAAATGTGGGTCATTCTTCCAATCAAAATTACCCTTCAAACGCCCAACACCCTGACCACTATTAAATGCACCATCAATACTGGCAGATTGTTGACGTATTGAGGAATAAAGCTGGATATTGCTTAAATTCACAGGCAGAGAGATCATCGAAATTGCGCCATTTTTCAAGCGCATCTCACCGACAAACTCAGGTTGAGTCAAGGTTCCATTCATTTTACCAGCCAAAGCCAAAGTCCCTGACATTGAACGTACGTCTTTAATAAACGGCTTAAAGACTTTCAACTGCACATCATTAAATGCAACTTCACCGCGCATTGGCATATTGGCTTGATATGGGTTGACAATCACATTGGCATAACCGGTACCAATGTCAGGTGTTTTCATATCAACACGTAACAACAAACCTTCACTGATGCTTTTTGCAATCAGACTCAACTCATCATAAGTGACCGTTGTAGCAGGATCTTGTGGATCATCCGCCGCCAATCCGATTTCACCTTTCTGAGTGACTAAACGAGCATCTAGTTTCGGATGACTACCCTGAGCCCAAGATGCTTTGGCATAACCATTAAGCTGACCTGTGACCGCCAAACCTTCAGGCATAAATGCGGTAAAGTCTTTTAAGTCCAGATTTTTGGTAATAAAGGAGAAGCTACCTTTGGCTTTGCTAAGGCGTGCAGGCTGATCCAGACATAACTGACTGCTCGAACTCTGCCAGCAATGTTGACCAACATACAATTCCTGTTGCGCCGTGGTATAGATAATCGGCGCACTTTGGTTTTGTACCAAACTGATATTACGCGAAGTAAAGTTACCTTTTTGCAATTGGCCTAACCAGTCGTTCTTCGGATTAAAACCACCCGCAAGTTGCAGATAGAAATTCGATTGACGGTTTTTGCTCTCCACCTTCAACACATGTGCCTTGCGTGTTCCTGCCAAGTTTACTGTTGCTTGTTCAATTTCACGATTGCCATTACGCAAACGATCTAAAGTTGCAGTCAGTTGTGTTGGAGTGGTTTCAGAAGTCGGTAATTCACCTTGCACTTTTAATGAACGAATCGTCACCAAATCATTAAAGGCAAAATTATCAACCATCATATTCGCAGTTGCTTTTAGGCGTGGCTGCGACTGCACATTTAAGCTACCGTATGCACGACCACGTAAGCCTGGGTAAAGCTCATATAAGGCAGGTGCATTCAACTTAATACGTAAGTTTTGCGCATTGCCTGTGGCTTGCAACTGGTTCTGTGCATAAGCAAAGAATAAGTCGTTGGCTTCGAATTGTTGTGGCAAGAAACCTTCTTGGTTCGAATCAAGCAATAAACTCAGATTACCGCGACCACGAATTGGTTTGTTATTCAGGAAACCTGCAACATTGAGCTGACGGATATCAATACGTTTCAATTTATCGGACCAAACACCAAGTGTTTTAACTCGTCCAGAGACTTCACCTTTGACACTAGAAACAAAATACTGCGGCTTAAAACGTACCAGCGAGGCATCAATATCCCAGCCAAGTTTATCTTTGAGATTAACAGCACCCGTTGCATAGATTTTGCCTGCCACACCATCATGATTAAGTTCATTGATCTTGATGTAATCAGGCGTACCTGCAACCTTAATCTTTAATACGCCGTTACCTTGGTTTAATGCATTTAAAGAGCCATCATAATTGACTGCAAAACTCTTAAATCCACCACCTGCTTTTTCGTCATTAAACATCAAGGCAGCCGTACTTTTCCCTTTGAGGGCAATCGTTTCTGTTTTATTGTCTTGTGGTAATTGCCCTATTAAATCAATCTGTTCAAGCTGAATAATTTGTTGATTCGGTTTGGCAAAACCAGTTGCTTTTATTTCACCATTTAATAAGTTAATCGGTGCAGCAGCGGCAATTGTTTGCGGATTAAAATCCTGAGCTTTAAGCTGAGCTTGCCATGAAAGCTGTTGCTTTTCGTTAGGCAACTTAACTTTAGCCTGTCCCGACAAGCTGCCTTTTTCCGCCTCATAGCGGAAGCTTTCCACATCTAATAGATCGCCTTTTACATCTAAACGCGCATCATATTTTCCTGTTGGTAACAAAGCTTGTTCATGAGGACGAATCGTGGTTGTCAGATAGATGTCTTGCCGACCTTCATTTAAGGTCAGGTTAGTATGACCTTCTTCACTACTGAGCCAGCCAATATATGGCATAGCACGATCAATCCCTTTCCATGAAACATCCAGCAACATTGGTTGTGCTTTATTATCTTTTTCTTCCGCTTGGTCTAGCTTAACCGCCCAAGTTTCAAATTTATCAAATGCAAGTTGTGCGTTCAGCACCAAGCCTTTTTCCATTGAACCTGTAGAACTTAAATTCGCATCCAAGTTTGGTGGCAAGAAATCTTGTGCAATTTGCGGTACGGTTTTGTCTTTCGGATCCAAACGTTCTAAACGACCTTTAACATCCCAAGACACATGATCATGCCAGTTTACAAAACCCAGTAAGCTGACCACACCGCCCATCAACTGGCCATTAAACTCACGGATATTCAATTGGTGAGTTAAATCAGTATCCATCTGTGCTGTATATTGACCCTCCGGCACTTGCTCGCCTTTTAGGTCTGTATCCAACGTTAAAATCAGTTTTTGGATATCCCCATTAAATTTCGCAATACCATCCTTAACAAACAACTTTTGATCTTTCAGTAATGGCAAATGATAGTTTTTAAAGAATAACTCACCATTCATCGGTACATGATCACGAACTGGATGGACGACTGCCCAACCTGTGAGCAGGTCTGGGGTACGTGTTGCAACTCCTACTTTTAAGGTATCTAAAGAACCTCTAGCAGCAACTTTAATGACATCAATATCTAGGCTTTTGAGTGATGGAATAATCAGATCTGCTTTGGCATTGATTGGATATTTTCCACTAAAGTCCATTTCTCCCGTTGCATTTTGGACGGCCAAATACTCCATTTTCATGCGAGAGTCTTTGAACTTTAATTTTGTTTCTGACCATAAAGCATCTTTTAGATAGATATCGCTAAAATCGACTTTAGATGTTGTGGTTTGAAGTTGCAAATGGTCTAGGCTGGCTTCATCAACACGCAATACAAAAGGAAGTTTGATTGGATCAAATCCAAAAGGTTTACCTGATGGTGGTTTCTTATCAAGAATTTTTAGATTACGAACATCGGCATGGCTAAGGTGTACTTCTTTCTTAAGAATTGCTCTCCACCCTAAAGACACATCGGCACGGTCTAAAGAAACGTCAATTCCTTCCAGTCGTACCAACACATTTTTTAAGATAATGCCTGAAAGCAGATTACCGCTTTCATATTCGTATTTAATGGTTTTCTGGCTTTGAAGTACACGGTCTAATAGAAAACGGCTCCCCTTATCCGTTGACATCATCACAACCAAAGAGCTGACCAATAATAAAAGAATGATCAGCACAATCAGCACAACATTTCGAGCAATGCGCCGCGGTGGTCTTGGTTTTGTTGGAGGGGTAAGTTGCTGTTCTACTTCCGTCATAATCAACCCGAGATTGTTTGCCCTGATCAAACACAGGGCTAAAAAGTTTTAAAGCTGTGGACCAATAAAGAAATGCAATCGAATTGGATTGTTATCATTAGAAATACCAGATGCGATATCTAATCGAATTGGTCCAATTGGTGATCTCCAGCGGATACCTACACCCACACTATATTCTGTTGGGTTGCTAAATTGTTTGTCATACGCGTTACCGAAGTCCGAGAACACAGCAGCACGCCAGCCATCTTTAAATTGATAATTATATTCTATAGAGCCAACCCCTAAGGCTTGACCACCTATCTTATAGCCGTTTTCTTCAGGTGATAAGCTCTTATAGTCGAAACCACGCAAAGACTGATCACCACCAGTAAAGAAGCGCAAGTTATAAGGAACTTTATTAAAGTCATCGGTGAAAATATAACTTGCATCGCCACGACCGACAAATTGATGATTGTCATTTTCACCCAAGGAATAGATGAAGCGCCAACCTGCACTTACAATTGCCATATTGGCATCGGAGAGTAAAGATTCAGTCCCCAATTCGACTTTATAAGTCTGTTTAAATCCACGGGTTGGATTTAAACGGGTATTGGTATTGGTTTTTGATGCTTCATAACCCAATAGCAAAGATTCTTGCTCAGAATCAATTCCTGAAACTTTAAAAGCATCAGGTAATTCATCAACATTGACATCACCTTTTTTGGTGAGGCGGTCTAAACGATAACGTAAACCAAAAGTATGTTGCCAATCACCCAATGGATTCTTAATTACACGCTCACCACCCAGTACCGCTGATTCAACCAATAAGTTGACATCTGGACCAATATCGTCACGGGTTTCACGTTCATAACCGCCGACAAGGTTAAAGTAGTCATTTAATGGATGCTTATAAGGAATGCTATAACGACCATCAATCGATTGACGGATTTCTGAAACCTCAACGTTGGCATCGAAAGAATGCCCATATTTATTGACGATGGCACGGCGGTACTGAGTACGAATACGTGCACCCGTATCTGTCCCATAACCAATACCTGTTTCAAGACTATTTAAACGGTCGGCATTCAGCGTCACCACGACAGGAATTTTGCGTTCTACCCGTGCTTGCTCTTCGAGTTTTTGACGTTCTTCATCGTCATCATCATGTACAGGCGGCATTGGCATTGAACGAGCCAAAGCAGGTTGTGCAGGTTCAGCACCTGAAAATTGCGATTCATCCACGACATCCTGCGTCACTTCTTGCGCAGAGGTAATTTTTGCACGCGCAATATCTGCTTTTTGTTGACTGCTCATCAATTGTGATTCTTGCACACGTTGCTGATCAACCAAAGCTTGCAAGTCAGGTGGTAAATCAAGAGGCGGTTGAATGGCATCCGGCTTGATCGTATCAACCAAGGTATAGTTAAAATAACGCGAGTTGGTTAAGTTGTTCGCCAATGCATTGACACGCCAGAAGGCATAATCATCACCTTCTTTCCATGGTGCCAAACTATCTAAAACCTTCTGAGTGAGTGGCAAAGGCTTGCTCGGATCACTCATCCGATATTCAACTTGCTTTAATTTATAACGCTCACCTGTTTCATAATTTAAATTAATCTCGGCCGTTTTTTCAGGCTGACTAATTTTGACATCATGCAATCGCCAAAATGCATCAAAATAACCATTGTCTGAAGCCACCGTGGTGATTTTAGTTTTGGTTGCTTCATATGAACCATGATTAAAAATATCGCCTACATCTTGCTCTGGAATTAAGCGAATCACTTGGAATTGTGGTGTATTGGCGCCTGCACCAGTGAATTCAATATTTTGTTCTTTAATTTTAACGGGTTCATTTGGAACCACAATCACCTTAACTTTGCTGTCGCTCTCTTTTACAAAAGTATAAGTTGCATTGTAATAACCGACTGCCTGTGCTGCCTGATTAGTGAGTGCACGAAGTTGTGGTAAAGCGACATTAAATTCCTCAAATGATTCTTGAGTAAAACTTGAGAGCTTTGCCTTAATATTGAGGGCAAGAATAGGCGGTGCACCGCTCACATCCGCTGTAATACGTGGAATTTTATCGGTATTTAATAAGTTTTCTGGTCGGAAGCGATTTACAATTCGCTTAAAGAATCCAACTTTTTCCTGTGGTTGATCAGACTTAGGCTGCAAATCAGCTAATGTTTTACCTGTTTCATTGGCCTCAACCACAATTTTACTGTCTGCTTGAATCTCACCCATCAATTGGTCAATATTCAGCGGCGCTTGCTTGATTTCAGTCAGCTCCGTCTGTGATGCATCAGCAATGATAGGTTCAGGATTTCTTGCCGTATTTTCGCGATATGCTTGTGCTTCATTTTTCGCATCTTCAGCAACACGGAAGATTTCATTTGCCATACCTTGATCCACTGGAATCACAGGCAAATTTTCTAAATTGTCATCCAACTGAATCGGTTTCAATTCGTTAATTTGGTTAGTGGATTGTTCTTGTTCTTTTAATGCAGCCAAACTGTCTTGCCCAGGCAATACCCCTTGATCAGCAAGATTGATTGCTGGAACCGTTGGCGCTGCCGCTGCAACGGCTAATTCGACCGGTTGTTCCGTCTGTTCAGCTGCCTGATTTTCAGGCACAGTTGAATTTTGTTCTTGAGCATAAGCAACTGATATACAAGAACTAATTAAGAAACCACTACAAATAAGTTTAGGAAAACCCTGCATTTTAAAAATTAAATGCATAGAATGAACCAGTGTCGACTGTTTAAACTTCGTTTTAGATGACATGTAAAACTCTAAATTTGTTTTTTAATTTATCGTTTTTGATGGGTGAAATAACTTCAAATCTTTGATTTTTCATCCAATCAGACATAGGTATCATACATGCATTTCATCACATTTTTACAGTTCGTCACATTTTTTTATAAATCACAATGAAGTGAACACACGATGAAACAAGACGAGCACTTAATGACTTCGCGTCGGTTCGCCCCGATGTTTTTCACTCAGTTCTTTGGCGCACTTAATGATAATGTTTATAAGCAAGCGCTGCTGTTAGTTATTACCTATGGCTGGATTCAACAACAAAGTGCCCCTGTCAGTACCCTCAATAATTTAGCTGCCTTATTATTTATTTTGCCCTACTTTTTCTTTTCAGCGACTGCTGGTCAAATTGCAGATAAATACGAACGCTCGCAACTAATTCGCTTCATTAAAATATTAGAAATCGTGATCATGTTAATTGGTACTGCTGGCTTCCTGCTTGGAAACTTGTGGTTACTGCTGTTTGCCTTGTTTTTAATGGGCACTCATTCCACCTGTTTTGGCCCAATCAAATATGCGATTTTGCCTGAAATACTAAAACCACAAGAACTCATGTCAGGCAATGCCTTGTTTCAGTCAGGTACATCGATTGCGATTTTACTGGGGATGATTTTAGGTGGTGCCGTGATTGCCACGTCTGAAGGTAATTTACTCTGGATTAGTCTCACCGTCGTTACAATTGCTTGCTTAGGCTATTTATGCAGTCGATTTATTCTCCCACAGAAAGTCGCCGCACCTGATTTAAAAATTGACTGGAACTTTATTCGTACCAGTTTTCAAACCATTAAATATGCCAAAAGCATCCCTGTCGTATTTGTAATTTTGTTGGGTAACTCTTGGTATTGGTTCTATGGCGCAACCTACCTAACCCAGATTCCGCAACTAACTCAACAAAACCTGCATGCTTCGGAAAATGTGGTGAGCCTATTACTCACCTTTTTCTCGGTCGGTATTGGTGTCGGTTCTTTACTTTGCCGAAAAATTGGTGGGTCAGACATTAATATTAAGATGGTGCCCTATGGCGCAATTGGTTTAACCGTTTTCGCGCTATATCTGGCAGCAAGTCTAGCCTTTGTGCCTGAGCGTACGGGTGACTTACTCAGCTTAAAAGATATGTTTACGCTCGGTGCAGTCTATTATCATGTGATGTTGGCAGTGACTTTACTGGGCATTAGTGGTGGATTTTATATTGTGCCACTCTATGCCATGATGCAGGCCTATTCACCACGCTCACATCGAGCACGAGTTGTGGCAGCAAATAATATTTTAAATGCTGTATTTATGGTCTCTTCCGCAATTTTTTCAATTTTAATCTTAAGCATTTTAAAAATTGATATTAAAATCTTATTTACCATTACCGCTGTTTTAAGTGCAATTTTTTCATTTTGGTTATTAAAACGCCTAAAACCTTTATTGGAAAATGCTCCCAATACTTTAGAGGATTAATCTATGCGTCATTACACAGGTCTCGATAAAGTAATTCATTCTTTTGATCAAGCCTTACGTAGTTTGGTACCAGGCGCGACCAGTGCACAACGGACGAATCCCGCCAGTGATGAACCATCACAACTTTGTGTCAGTGATGCCCGTCATGTTGCAGGCTTGATGCGAGTTAATCATAGTGGTGAAGTCTGTGCTCAAGCGCTTTACCACGGTCAGGCATTAACAGCAAAACTACCGCATGTCCGTGAAGAAATGCAGCAAGCCGCGATTGAAGAACAAGACCATTTGGCTTGGTGTGAAGATCGCTTAAAAGAATTAGATAGCCACACCAGTGTATTAAATCCAATTTGGTATGGCCTGTCTTATGGTATGGGGGCAATTGCAGGAATTGCAGGCGACAAATATAGTTTGGGGTTTGTGGCAGAAACTGAACGTCAAGTTAGCCAACACTTACAGGAACACATTCAACAACTTCCTGCACATGATGAACGTTCACGTAAAATTTTAGTCCAGATGAATGAAGATGAATTGCATCATCGCGATACCGCCTTAGAAGCAGGTGGTGTGGACTTACCAGCACCTGTACGGATTACCATGACTGCCATTTCAAAACTCATGACTAAAACCAGTTATTATCTTTAAGTTATCCAAGGGAATTATTACGAGGTAATTCCCTTTTCTTTTAACTGACACGATCAAAATTAACGAAATACAATTTTACCTTTATCAGTTGAATAACGGTCATTCCAAAAGCTCTGCGACTGCTTGTCTAAATCTGTAAAAATCGTGTAGTCGATTTTACCTTGTCTAAAACTTAGCTGATCATTCTTCTTTACTGCAATAACACGTGTGTCATTCACCCAAACCCGCTGCTGTTGATCAATTTTAATCAGAGCCAATATTGAACCATCCGATCTCTCAGCAATCCACTGTGGTTGCTGCGTTGTTGCTGATGCACTCGGGCTTGATACCTCTACCGTCTGCTCGACAAATCCCGCCTTGCTATTTTCTTCTTTGCTTTTGCTAATATCACAACCCTGTGCTTCACTGACTTGGGTACAACCCGATTGTTCTAATTGTTGTCGATATTTGGCATCAATTGCATAGGCTGAGTTCATGCTGCCACAGAGGATAATCCCTAGAGCAATAAGTAACTTGGCTTGCATAAATAATTCCTTCATTATTCGCTTGTTATCTATTTAACCATCCCTGTATACATGCGTATGTAACTCAAGTGTGTTTCGTCACAAACAAAAATCCATGGGCTTAGCCATGGATTTTTAAATCATCACTCAAACATCACTGCTTAATACAAACCATGTTCGGCCTTAAAGCGTTCTAGATCTCTGACAGCCTGATGATAACGTGACTGTACCCAACTACTATTGATACGTAGATCATATAAACGTTTTTGATAATCATCCCGAACTTTGCTTGAGAGATCTTTTCGTTCTAGCTCTTTCAAATAACGGTTCATATCATTTTGGGAGCGATTAAACTCTGAATCTGCTTGATAATATTCATTGGCAACTTGGTAGTAACTGCGCAAGGATTCACGTTTTTCGATTGGACAAACACGAATATCGCCACGACCTTCGAGCGCTTCACTAAAGATAATTTCGGGTCGGCAATAATAGCCTAGACCTTTTTGATAGCCTTGTTCATATAGCTTTTGATTGGGCACAATATTGGCTTTTTGACAGGAAGAATAGTATTTATCTAAACGGGATTCATGCCCATCGGAGCCATCTCTTTCGCCCACATTAAACCAATTTGCTGTTTTGCATTGCTCGACACTCATGGCCGCACAACCCGAAAGTAAAACCGTTAAAGTCGATAAAATTAAAATAAGTTTCATAAAAAACTTCCTATTATTATAGTGTTACTTTATCAAAGTATTACATTGTAATGACAGGATAATGTATGCTTTGAAGATAGGCTAAATCTGCATGCTGCCATAAATCATATAAAGGAATTTTTACATCCAAAGCCAATGGTAACTTTTTGGGATTAAATTGCATATGATCTAAAGTTTCACCCCACGCAATCACATCAATATCCAAACTGATGTGATGTGACGGGCGAACTCGACCAGACTGCATTTCTAATTGTTTAAGGATTTCTGTCACTTCATCGACACAAAGGCGACTATTTAATAGGCAGGCAGAATTCCAATAATCAGCCCCAATCCCGTCTCGACATGGAATTTCATAAATCGGAGAAAATTCCACTGTACCCAAACTTGCGAGCTGCTCATAGGCAAAAGTGAAATTTTGTTGCTGCTGGACATTACTCGCCAGTGCGAGCGCAAAAATTGTTTCTGTTGCGTTCAAGGCGAATTCCTACTGCATTGGCTTGTGCAATGATGGCGGGTTTGCGAATGGTGATACTGATCGATTCGATCGAGGGGAAAGTCCTAAATAGACATTCAAGTACCAATTGTGCAGCGTGCTCAATCAGTTTCGGTTTCGCCTCTTGTATAACTTGGGCTGCAAGCTCACAAAGCTGCGCATAGTTGAGCGTATCTTCTAGCTCATCCGAATGGGCAGCGTGTGATAGATCATTATGAATGGTGAGATCTAGCATTAAAGGTTGAATAATCTGGCGTTCCCAATTGAAACAGCCAACCACAGTATCAACCTTCAACCCTTCAATTATAATGGCATCCATAATGACCTAATGAACCGATAAATAAATTAATGCTTTAAAAACGAAGCAGGTTCAATATTGTGAACCATTTTTAAACGTTGGTCAGCATAAATATCGGTATATGGTGCGAGAACACGCATGAAACGATCAAAATATAGCATTTGCTTAAATAACAAGGCGAAGTCACGCGGGAATTTGATACCGTGACGCTCACCGACAGCCACCATATCCATCATGATGTCATTCAAATCTGCAGGATTGGAACTGAGAATTTCTTGCGGATCTGCCAATAACACACCACTAAATAAGCGCTCTAAATCATCAGCCAAGACTTGGGTATCAATTTTCTGATGAGTCATGCCCATTTTCAGCATGTTTTCAGCCATTGCGTTGTAATTGGTATGCTGTAAAGCATCCATAAACGCCATACATGCCGTCCATACTTCAGGATTTAGCTGTCCAACAATACCGAAATCAATAAAACCAATACGGCCATCTTCAAGCAACATCAGGTTGCCTGCATGTAAATCCGCATGGAAGCTCTTACATAACATTAAACTGCCAAACCAAGTATTCATCGCAGTAATCAAGACCTGTGTTGGGTCTTTGGCATATTGTTTCACCACATCAAAGTCAGTCAATGACACACCATACAAACGCTGCATAGTGAGCACACGGCGAGTCGAAAACTGGTGATAAACTTTTGGCGCAGTTGCCGCTTGATTACCAGACACATTCAAGTACTGAATAAAGTCATCTAGGTTCTGAGCTTCTTCAATAAAATCGACTTCACGAACCATACGTGTTTTGATCTCATCTACGATTTCAGAAAGCGATGCAAACTTGATTTTTGGTACAGCTTTTTCTAAAAGTTTTGTCGCCCAATGCACTACATTTAAGTCGGTATATAAAATGGTTTCGACACCAGGTTTTTGAACCTTTAACACCACATCTTCACCCGTGACTAGTCGAGCGGCATGGACTTGTGCTATTGAGGCTGAAGCCAAAGGTTTTTCATCAATAAAACTGAAAATTTCATTGAGATTGCGGCCTTCAAATTCCTCGGCCAATACTTTTTGAATATAGCTAAATGGTAAAGTCGGGGTTTGATCTAAACAGCCTTGGAATTCCTGAACATATTCGCGGGGAAATAAAGACGGCGTACTGGCAATAAATTGCCCCAGTTTGATATAAGTCGAACCAAGCGATTCAAAGGTCTCACGCATAAGTTTGGCGTTACTTGGTTTTTCAGTTGCATATTTCACACCTGCTTGTGCTGCAACCACCACTGTTTCACCAATACGTGCAACAGATCGTAATCCATCGAATAAAATATTTCTTTTCATAATCTTTCTTGCCTCACAGATGGCATTAGTTTAGCAAATTTTGCTCAATTTACCGATCAAGTTGCCTGACAAACTGGACAATTTACATCTTTTTCAAATTTAAGAATGCGTTGCGATAGATTTAAGCCGTTCCAAAGCAACAATTTTTGCTTAAGTGGGGTCAAACCCAAGCCTAAAAACAGCAAAGTGTGATGTGCTTGTAATGACGCTATCATTACAGGTGTGGTTGCCAATACGCCTGACTCTGCACAGCGTAGCCCTTCATTGGCATGCTCTTCTTTCGGAAACAAACATTCATAACAGGCTGAATCCGATTCCACCATAAACATCTGCCCTTCAAAACCAATGGCTGACGCACTGATCAGTGGGACTTGATGTTTTTTACACACCGCATTGACCAGATAACGGGTTGTAAAATTATCACAACCATCTAAGACTACATCTTGATGCTGTACGAGTTCATCAGCATTCGTTTCATCAAATCGTATATTTTGATAGCTGACCTGTATATGCGGATTAATGTCTTGTAGATGTTTAGCCAATATTTCGGCTTTGTACCGACCTAAATCATTTGCTGTAAATGCGATTTGTCTTTGTAGATTACTTATTTCAATGGTATCGGCATCGACAATGGTAATCTTGCCCACACCTGCGCGTGCCAATAGCTCGGCACTGGTACAACCTATCCCACCTGCTCCGATAATCAGCACATTCGCGAGTTTGAGTTTTTCTTGTGCTTCGATATCCCAACCATCTAATAAAATCTGACGACTATAGAGATGCATTTCCTCATTGCTTAGCTCAAATTCGTTTTCTAAATGGTCTGACACGTGACTTGCTTCTTTATCATCAAAGGTAATGCTGATTTTAAGTCGATGTATGCTTAGAGGAAAGTAATAAATTGGAACGAACATGGTTTTCTTTTGACAAAAAGCTATTTTTACCCCAATATTTTTCTTACTCTTTAACAGCTTAATAAAATCAATAAGTTACTATATCAGTTAAAAACTTTGGGTATTTCTGCCTTTTTGGATATAACCTGATGTTTTAGCTTATATTATTTTCATTATTTTATAGTTCATGACGGCATACGTCATTTAGAAAAGACGGGACGGCATCACCGAACCGCGCTGATAGTTCATGACGGCATACGTCATTTAGAAATTAGTCAAGACCATTGTAAAATCCCACTTTTGAGTTCATGACGGCATACGTCATTTAGAAATATCGATTTGATGCTCAAAGCGCAATTAGGGCGTTCATGACGGCATACGTCATTTAGAAATTTGGCCACTCAACATATCTTCCTGAATGGTTGTTCATGACGGCATACGTCATTTAGAAACATGAAATGAAGAACGTGCTCTGGCAGTGGTTGTTCATGACGACATACGTCACATAAATTAATGTTCTAACTTGAAATAAGATTTAAACTGAAAACCACGATGTATCACAGCATTTAAAGAAATAGGAAATCGAAGTCTGGCTGTTTGTAATACTTGAAGAACCCATGTTTTTTCGGCTAAAAATTCAAATAAGATTTTATCATTGCATATTCTCGGGCCAGTAAAGATATCTGTCTGATAAGCCAGTCCTATCCATAATGACTCCAACAATATATTTTTATCCAGATCGACTAAGGCCAAAGTTAAAGTTTCCTCAAAGATACAATCATGGCTAAGGAAAAGAAGATAGCAGTGCGAATATACACAGACCACACCTTCTAACACTTTACCCTCAACCATAACCCCTGTCTTTTTTCCCCTAACCATGACTTCAGACTGAGGCAAACTCTTATCTGTCATATCTTGGATTAATTCTAAACCGATATAATCAGCCACATACATATTCAACTTTGCCTAATAAAATGATTACCGATTATATTTCCATCTATTACTTTGACTCTACTTCCGATCATGCATCATTTCATATGACTGCGCTCTCAATAGATCTTCTTTAGTTCCAAATGATTGATTGCGTAACTGATTAATCGACTGTTGTTTACTGGCATCACTCGCATCACTTTTTAAAATTTGGTCACGTGCTGCCAAATATCCATTCACCTGCGTTTGCCATCCAGCTTCTTCTTGATCAACCTTTTCCAAACGATCAGCCGCTTCAGGCCCTAATAGACTTTCACGCATATTGCGCAGCTCTTGTGCGGAACCACCTTTTTCCCGTACCTCTTGAGTCAGTTGCTGCAATTCAGCAAATTGCATTGAAACCCGAACACCATCAGCCAAAGTTGTTGGAAGTTGATCAATCAATTTCGCCAACTCAGTCGCCTTTTGCTGAGCGGTCAGGGTTTTATTGGCATGAATACGCATTTGATCAATATTGAACTGGTTCAAATTACGTTCATTGCCAAATAAAGCATTGATCTCAGCCGCATTAAAAAATTGCTGTTGTACTTTGTACATCTGCTCAATTACTTTTTGATAGCCATCAATATCACCAGTTTTAAAATTGCCCGTCGGTTTTATATTTTTCAAGGCGTGAGTATAAGCAACATATTGATCTAGCAGATAACTGGCATAACTTGAAGCCGTGTCAGGTAAAGTCGCACTGAGATACTGTCGAATATCGGCAATCAATTCCGTTTCAGTTTTTTCACCTAAACTGGAAAAGAAATAATCAAAACAACTGCGAATTCCAACGGTTAAAATCAATTTACCATTGGCATCGACCTGAATCGGACAGTCAATTTCGGTGCCTCGCAATGAAGATGCCAATTCAGGCATTTTGCCTTTTAAATTATTTTGCGCACTCACCTCTAAGCCATTTTCGGAGACCTGTGATTGAGCCTGCTGATTTGGTGCTTGCTGGGTATTTTGAGGATCTGGTTTAAATATCCAATAGATTAAAGCCAACAAGAGCAATAAACATACGATTAAAACTATACTGATGGTTTTATTATTCAAAAATTTACCGTTCATCATCCCTTGCTCTATTTATCATTCTTTCTTTGTTTGAACCGTTAAAACCAAAGGAGCAACGGATTGCTCCTTTGGTAAATGAATTATAAACCTTGATTTTTTAAGCGATTTGCTTGAGTACGATAAGGTGTTACTGGGTTCTGTAAGAATCCAACTAAACCGAGAATCTGATTCACTTCATCCAAATGGTTAAATGCATAATTGTCACGAATCACGGTGCCCAAATGACTCGAACAACGTGGCACTAAACCATCATTTTCACCAGAAATCAGTAAAGAAGTTGCTGTTAATGCATAATCCATCGGGTCTAAAGCATTGGTAAATGGACTGGTTCCACTCCATGAATAATAACGTACACCATTGACCAGTTCTGTTCCTGAACCACAAGCTGTGGTTGGTACACCTGCTGGAAAACGTTGGTTAAAGTTTGCTGAACCGCTAGTGGTTAATGAATTTAAGCCCGCCAGTGCATCTTGATCATAATAATGTCCTGAACCAATCCCCACCAACGAGAAGAAGGCATTCACCCCTGCCGCAATAATCGGTGCAAGTGCTGGGCCCACAGGTGATTTAACCACTGAGTCAACCACATCTGCAACATCTGAGCCTTTGGTTGGACCACCCACTGCTGTGACTGAAGCAACTTTGTTAGGTAACAAACTTGCGACATAACGAACCGATTGAGAGCCATGACTATGGCCAATTAAGTTAATTTTCTCCGCACCTGTAATCGCTAATACTTGTTTCGCCTGTAGCAATAATTGCTCGCCGCGTACCTCCGATGAATTAAAAGAAGCTTGCTGTGCAACAAAGACATTCGCACCATTACCCACCAAGTCCTCAGTAATGCCATTCCAATATTGCAAAGGGCCAACAGCAGAGAAGCCTGCCATCCCGTGCGCAAGTAGAATTGGATACTTGGTTTTTGCATAGCTTGATGTAACACTGGTGCTACCGCCGACTGAACAAGAGTTCACATTACAGTTTTGCCATGATGCTTTTGGTGCAAAAAAATCGAACAAACCTGCATGTACCACAGATCCACTACTCACCAATATGCCCGCCATTAGCGTCATGACATTTAAATATTTTTTCTTCACGTTTTGCTCCTAGCATTTTTCATTTTTATTACAACGATTTAGTCTTTTTCTTCGTATCTGGAATCATTCCGAGCATACAAACGACTGGCAGAAATTATACTCCTTCGAAATATTGTGTGATTTTTAGACTAAAACAAACTGTGCCAAAATCATAACAATTCGTGCCAAAATTACGCTGGATTGAAAAAATTCCGATGAATGTACATTTTCAAATCCATCACTCTGCTTTAATTTCAGAATGAATTGGATCAGCTTTAAAATGGAATTTACTTCGCACTATGAGTATTCCCCGTCTTCATAATCAGCATTTTATTAGCAGCTCTTATGCACACCTACTGAGTGAGGTGGTATCACGATGGAATATTTCAGCTGAAACCTTATTTTGGGGCACTGGTGTTGAAATCGAAAAACTATCTGATCTCAATGATAAGATCAGTCTGAATGCTTTTAAAAAAGTGATTGCCCGAACCATTGAGTTAACACAAGAACAAGGCATCGGTTTTTATGCAGGTACACAATTAAAAATCAGTTCGCATGGCTTACTCGGTTTCACCGTTGCCATTTCAAAAAATGCCTTAGAAGCGATTGAAACCATTAATCAATTTGTCAGCTTGCAATGTTCATTTGTCGAATTAAATTTTAAAGTTGAAAATGAGCTCGCCTATTACAACATTGCCTATGATCGTTCCTTACTAAATTTTAATGATGAATCGGATACACAAGCCTACGAATTTAGCTGTATTTTCTTTCTGACCGGTTTTGTGCATTTAGTCCGTTTCTTTATTCCAGATTTCAAACCAAGTGTTGATCTACAATGTAAATATCCTGATTATTTTTCTCGTTTTACTGACATTTTGACATCAACTTTCGCAGAAATACGTTATGAACAGCCTTATACCCGCTTAATTGCCGCCGCAGCTTTTCTAGAGGCGCCACTCAGTATGGCCGATCCGCTCACCGCAGAAAAATTTAAATTACTGTGCCAAAAAGAATTGGATGAACTACTTACAACCCAAGATATTTTACAACGAGTCAAATATCTAATTGATGATAAAACAGAAGGCTTACTAAGTATTGATCAAGTTGCTCAAAAGCTAAACCTGACCAAAAGAACCCTACAACGGATGTTGCAAGAAAAAATGATCAGCTTTCAAACTTTGTATGATGAAGTCCGAAAGGAGAAAGCCAAGAAACTGATGCTGAATCCGTTTATAACCAAAGATGAGCTGGCTAAAAAGCTGGGGTATTCCTCTCTTTCAAGTTTTAATCGTGCCTATAAACGTTGGGAAATTGAATAAAGTTTTGCTGAAGTTTATGTAACAATGGAGCGATGTCTCAACCTTGTGGATGTTATATGAGTCAGTCAGAAATTACCGCTGTTGAACTTTCTAAAGCCTATCGCCTGCTCAATCATGGCCCGACAGTTTTGGTTTCTGCTCAGTATGGGCAAGAACGCAATGTCATGGCCGCAGCTTGGGCTTGTGCATTGGAACTTACTCCAGCCAAAGTCACAGTGGTCTTAGATAAAAGTACCAAGACTCGCCAATTGGTTGAGCAAAGTGGTTATTTTGCCTTACAAGTGCCCTGCTATGCGCAAATTGATATGGTGCATCAACTCGGAAGCATTAGCCAGTTTGATCATCCAAGCAAGTTAGAAGAATGCAAAACTGAATTGTTTTACCAAGATGATTTTCCTGTCCCACTGGTAGCAGGTAGTCTGGCTTGGCTGGTCTGTAAAGTGATTCCAGAACCACACAATCAACAAGCGCATGATTTATTTATCGGCTCGGTGGTGGGTGCTTGGGCTGATTCACGGGTATTCCGCGATGGACATTGGCACTTTCAAGAGGCCAGTAAAGCGTTGCGCAGCCTGCATTACATTGCAGGCGGTACATTTTATCTGATTGGGGATGAAGTTAAGGCCAAATAATCTTTGCCTCTTTTATTGACCATTGATTTTCATCAATTCCCGATACATAAGATCCAAGAACTGCTGCTGTTCTTGGTCATTTTTAAAGTAACGTTGATAGTTGGTACTACAGCTTTCAACATCCGCAATATTGGCTTTATTAAATGACCAATCCTTTCTGTCCTTAATGCTGATGCCTAGCTCATCATCACAACTCTGCCATAACTGAGAAAATCTGGTTCGCTTAGCTGCATCTAGTTTTTTAAAATTTGCATGGACAGAATAACCACGCATAGCTGAATTAAAAAACTGCGAAATCATGGTGACCGGCACACCACCCCAATCAATGCTTTGACCAATCGGCAATCGAATATCGGTCAGTTTATTTTCTGACATCATCTGGTCTTGTTTGCCTTGTTTGAAGTACTGTTCCTTATAGACCAAGGTCGTTCCTGCTGGAACATGAATTTTTTTAACCAGCATCGGTTGCTGTGTCACATAGTAAGGATAATTCGGTCTTGAGTTGCCACCCGTCGGGTTCATATTGCCCACACAACCTGCTAAAGACACAGTCATTGCTGCAGATAAAAAGATCAGTGCTTTCATCGTTGTTATTATCATCCAAATCAATATTCTGATTCGACCTTAAAACGAAATCGATTCGGACACAATATCAAATAACAAAGTAAAAACCGCTGTGAGATCCACAACGGTTTTAAACAAAATCAGAGCATAATCTTCGAATTAAAGTAAAACTTACTTGGCTGCCATACGGATTGCTCCATCCAAACGGATCACTTCACCATTCAAATAGGAGTTTTCAGCAATATGCGCCACTAAACGCGCGAACTCTTCTGGGCGACCTAAACGTGATGGATAAGGCACCATTTGTCCTAAGGCGTCTTGTACATTTTGAGGCAAGCCTTTCAACATTGGCGTTTCCATAATCCCTGGAGCAATGGTCATGACACGAATACCATGCCGTGCTAACTCTCGTGCTATCGGTAAAGTCATCGCCACCACAGCACCTTTTGATGCTGAATAAGCCGCTTGTCCAATCTGACCATCAAAGGCAGCCACTGACGCTGTATTCACAATCACGCCTCGATCTTCATCGCCTTCAGCAACAGTATTTTTGCTCATGGCCTCCGCTGCGAAACGCAACATATTGAATGTACCTGTCACGTTGATATGCAAGGTTTTAGAGAACATCGCCAAATCATGTACGCCTTCTTTACCGACGACTTTTGCAGATGGACCAATGCCGGCACAGTTGATCAAACCATAAACGCTGCCATGTTTCGCCAATACATCTTTAAAGAACTGTTCTGCTGCCGCTTCATCGGTCACATCCAGTTTTACAAATTCTGCTGCTGCACCCAAAGTCTGCGCTTGTTGCTCCCCAGCTTCGATATTCATATCAACCAAAGTGACGGAAGCCCCCTTTTCAACTAGATATTCCGCTGTTGCTGCGCCTAGGCCTGAACCGCCACCTGTAATAACAAAATGTTTTCCCTGAATTTTCATTTACGTTTCCTATCAAATTAAAGATATAAATTTTTATAACTAAGCCTAAAGGCAAGTTTTTTCCGATACAATTTCAAAAAGTAGCAAATTTGCTGCGGCTTTTGAGCATTCGATTTCATTCTTCTCCTGTATTTTATTGATATATGAACAAAAACCTCAACCTCGATCTTAATTCGGCTAAGGACACCATTTCAAATGCTTTAATCCGTGAAGCATTAAGTGTTGCTGCAAGTCGTGGGTTGAATATTGTCAATATCGCCAATCGCGCAGGTATTTCAGCTGAACTATTGACTTCCTCCAAGGCGCGAGTGCCTGTGACCCAATGTGCGCAGTTATGGGTCGAAGTTGCAGAAAGTATGAATGATGAATTTCTTGGTATGGATACTCATCCCATGCGCCGAGGCAGTTATAGCCTATTAGCAAAATTAGCTTTTAATGCCGAAACGCTGGAGCAAGCCATCCAAGAAATTTTAAAATTTTTAAGTTTGGTGCTGGATGATATTCGGGGTGAACTGATTCAAAAAGGCAGTAAAGCCTATCTGATCTTGCATGATCGTGAGCATCCGAAACGGATGTTTACCTATTCAACCTATTTAATGTTGGTGCATAGTTTGATGTGCTGGTTGAGTGATCAGCGCATTGGTTTCCAAAAAATGAGTTTTAGATGTCATCCACCTGTGGAAATACAAGATTATCGGGTACGGTTTTGCGAGAACATTCAATTTAATGCCGAGCAAAATCAAATCGAGTTTGACGCGCATTATCTCAAGCATAAAATCAAAAAAGATAAACAAGCACTCAAGGATTTTCTCAAACATACACCTTATAACCTGATTGTACGCTTTAAAAATGAGAACTCGTTAAGCTTGCAAATCCGCCGTCAACTGCTGCTACAGCCACCATCGCAATGGGATGAACTGAAAGAGATTGCACAGCAACTAAATATGTCAACCGCAACTATTCAACGTCGCCTTAAGCAAGAAGGTGTCAGCTATCAACAGCTTAAAAATGATATCCGCTGTGATATTGCCATTGAACGACTCAGTAAAAGCAATGATTCAATCCAGAACATCAGTGATGATTTGCATTTCCATGACCCAAGTGCGTTCCATCGTGCCTTTAAAAAATGGACGGGAGTCAGTCCGGGCAGCTATAGAAAGTCTTCACCCAATAAAAAGAAACGTTTGGGCCATTTAGAATAATCGAAGGAATAAGCAATGTATTTGCCTGAAATATTTGAAGAAACAGATCTTGAAAGATTATACCGACTGATTCAGGACTACCCTTTTGCCACACTGATAAGTCATAGTGCTGAAGGCTTAGAAGCCAATCATTTACCCTTTCATTTATTGCGTGATGAGCACAGCCAAACAGCGACACTGATTGCGCATATAGCCAAGAATAATCCACTACACACTCAAATTGAAAATGGCGCAGCGGTTTTAATTATTTTTCAGGGTGAACACGGTTATATCTCACCGAATTGGTATCCTAGCAAGCAACAACACCATCGACATGTACCCACCTGGAACTATCAAGTGGTTCATGTCAAAGGAAGCATCAATTTCTTACATGATGAAAAAGCACTACGCGGCATCTTGGCCAGACTGACACGTACCCATGAAGCCAAACAAGCAACGCCTTGGAAAATGTCGGAGGCACCAGATGACTATATTGCTCAAGAACTGCAAGGCATTGTCGGGATCGAAATTCCGATCTCACAGATCACGGGAAAGTATAAACTCAGCCAAAATCGGGAAAAGCCAGATGCTCTGGGCGTGGTGGATGGACTACAACAACAAGGTGAAAGTCGTTTAGCCAATGCAGTACAGCAATATATCGAAGATTAAGCTGAGGATATCACGATATTTTCAATAGCAGCCCAACGTAATAATCAACATTGTTCGTGAATAAAAACAGTGTTTTGAGACCAATTTGATTTTTATCTATTATCATGATTTCTAAATCAAAATAACTCAGTTGGGATGCGCTGTGATCCATGTAAAGATCGCTGATATTTCATTATACGGCGCTGATTTATCTCATGTCTTTCTTTTCTAAATTACCTCTCTCTCAGACTTTATTCGCTTTAGGCTTCTCTACGGTATTTATATCCTCCAGTTTTGCTGCCATTCCCACCACACTTAAACTTGACTATGCCTACTATGCGCCAACCAGCTTAGTGGTAAAAGATCAAAAACTGTTAGAAAAGGCCCTTCCCAATACCGAAATTAAATGGGTATTTAGCCAAGGTAGTAACCGTTCTCTAGAATATTTAAATAGCAATAGTATTGATTTCGCTTCAACCGCGGGTTTGGCTGCAGTGCTTAGTCGTGCAAATGGCAGCCCAATCAAGACGGTCTATATTCAAAGCCAACCTGAATGGACAGCATTGGTTGTTCCTGCAAACTCACCGATCAAAAACTTAAAAGATCTCAAAGGCAAAAAAATTGCTGCAACCAAAGGCACAGATCCTTTCCTGTTTACGCTCCAGGCATTGGATACAGTCGGATTGAATAAACGTGATGTTCAATTGGTTCATTTACAACACCCAGACGGCAAAACTGCATTAGAACGCGGTCAAGTAGATGCATGGGCGGGACTTGATCCCTTAATGGCATCTGCACAAATCCAATCTGGGGCTAAATTGCTTTATCGTAATGTTGCGTTTAATAGTTATAGCGTCTTGAACGTCAAAGAAGAGTTTAGTAAACAAAGCCCAGAAGCGATTGAGGCGGTAATTAAAGCCTACGAACAAGCACGAAAATGGGCCAAAGCCAATCCAGATAAAGTTGCAGCATTATTGGCACGTGAAGCTAAGCTCCCGTTACCAGTGGCACAATTACAATTGAGCCGTACCAACTTTGACCAAAACATTCCTTCAGTTACCCAAGCTCAAGCACTGAAACGATCAGGAAAAATCTTGACAGAAGAAGACTTGGTTAGAAAAGGAACTGATGTCAATCAAGTGATTGATCAGCTACTTGATCCACGCTTTGCTCAAAAAGTTGTGAAATAATCCATGAGCAATTCAAGTCACAAGGCTGAGCTAACCGATTTTCTCGCTCAGCAAAGCACACAAACTAATAAAAAGCGTTTTAGCCCAAACCTCATTCGTTGGCTAAAAGCATTGCTACTTCCTACTCTGCTGTTAATACTCTGTGAATTCTTAGTTAGAAATGGCGATATCGAAGCATATCTGCTTCCTGCGCCCAGTAGCTTGTGGCAATCTTTTTGGGATTTGGCTCAAACTGATTTACTCCAGCACATTTACATCAGTACTTGGCGAGTACTCATCGGTTTTGCAATCGGTAGTGGTTTAGCTTTAATTTTTGCGATTTGGGTTGGCTTAAGCAAAGAAGTAGAAGCCTATTTAGAACCCTCTTTTTCCGCACTCAAATCCATTCCAAGCCTGGCATGGATTCCATTATTATTACTTTGGTTAGGGATTGATGAATCTTCTAAAATCACACTGATTGCGATAGGTGCTTTTTTTCCGACCTATACCAATACGGTCGCAGCCATCCATAATGTAGATCGCAAACTGATTGAGGTTGGAAAAGTCTATCGCCTCAATGCATTGCAACGAGTTATCTCAATTGTGTTGCCTGCCGCGTCTTCTGGAATCCTGACAGGTTTACGCAATAGCTTGAGCTTATCATGGATGTTTATGATTGCAGCCGAACTGATTGCTGCAACTCAAGGAATTGGTTATCTACTCAGTGATGGACGAGAAACTTCACGCCCAGATATTGTAATTATTGCGATTATTTTATTGGCTTTGCTTGGAAAAATATCTGATAGTTTGATGAAACTACTGGAAAATAGATTATTAGGTTGGCGTGATACCATTCACAAACAGGCTTAAACCCAACGAGCCAAGGTCACTCGGTCATTGCCACCATAATCCTTGATGGTCTGAATTTGCTCAAAACCGTGTTGCTCAAAAATATCACGTACTGCTTGGCCTTGGTCATAACCATGTTCAAGCACAATCCAGCCATTCGGTTTAAGCCAGTCTTTACCTTGGGTGATGATAATCTCAATATCTGCCATACCCTGCTTATCTGCAATCAATGCACGCTCAGGTTCAGACTTGAGCTTTTGCATATGCACATCATCAGGATCAATATATGGCGGATTCGATACAATCAGATCAAACTGTTGCTGTTCTAAAGCCTCAAACCAAGCACCACAAGCAAACTTCACCTGCATGAGACCATGTCGAACGGCATTGTCCTGTGCCACTTCTAAAGTCGGTGCATAGATATCAGTTGCAGTCACTTGCCATTGTGGACGCTCACTCGCCAGTGCCAAAGCAATTGCACCCGTGCCTGTACCTAGATCAACAATATTGGCATGTGAACTTAATGGCAGTTTTAATACCGTTTCCACAAGGATTTCGGTATCGGGACGCGGCACCAAAGTGTCATGGGTAACTTTTAAATCAAGCGTCCAAAACGGTTGTGAACCTGTGACATAGGCCAACGGTTCACCTTGTTCGATACGAGCCAGCCCATCTAAATAAGCTTGCTCCTGCATTTCAGTCAGTTCTTGCTCAAGTCTTAATTTGAGTTCTAAAGCATTGATCCCCAAAATATGTTCGAGTAGCCACGCCGCCTCTTGACGTTCATAGCTATCAATTTCACCTTTGATCTCTAAGGCTTGAGCAATATTCATTAGCCGCCATTTTCCTGTGCAAGCATCGCCAACTGATCCGCTTGATATTCACGGTGTAAGCTATCCAGTAATTCAGTTAAATCACCTTCCATAATCGCATCCAACTTATATAAAGTCAGGTTAATACGGTGATCGGTCATACGACCTTGCGGGTAGTTATACGTACGAATACGTTCTGAACGGTCACCTGAACCGACCAAGTCACGGCGCATTTCTGAGGTGGCTGCATCCGCTGCTGCACGTTTCGCATTTTCTAAACGTGAGACTAACAAAGCCATCGCTTTGGCTTTGTTCTTATGTTGTGAACGTTCTTCCTGACATTCCACCACTACACCCGATGGGATATGAGTAATACGTACCGCTGAATCGGTTTTGTTAATGTGCTGACCACCCGCACCTGATGCACGGTAAGTATCAATACGCAAATCGGCAGGATTGATTTCAACGGTGGTATCTACATCGACTTCTGGCAGAATCGCAACGGTACAAGCCGAAGTGTGTACACGACCCTGTGATTCAGTCGCAGGGACACGTTGTACACGGTGTGCACCACTCTCAAATTTCAAACGACCATACACGCCTTCGCCATCGATACGGCAAATGATCTCTTTATAACCGCCATGCTCGCCTTCGTTTTCAGAAAGCACTTCAATACGCCAGCCTTGTGTTTCAGCGTATTTGCTATACATACGGAATAGATCACCCGAAAAAATCGCCGCTTCATCACCACCTGTACCCGCACGCACCTCAAGATAGGCTGCGTTGGCATCATTTGGATCTTTCGGAATCATCAACACGTTTAACTGCTCTTCAAGCGCAACCAAAAGTGCTTTATTTTCTTTGATTTCTTCCTCGGCCATGTCTTTGAAATCAGGATCTGATTTCATCATTTCAGCCGTTTCGATATCTTCTTCCGCTTGACGATATTTGCTCCAAACCTCGGTGATTTCAGTTAAATCATTGTGTTCACGGGACAGTTTACGAAAACGTTTATTGTCCGAAATTACTTCTACATCAGCGAGTAATGCAGTCAGCTCTTCGTGACGATCACAAAGTTGATCGAGTCTTAAACGGAGTGATGCTTTCATGGGCGGAATATCTCAAAATCTAAAGACTCAGTGCCAATGAAGCACGAGCAAAATCAAAAAATTGCGCATAGTTTACAGACTCTACTGCTTAAAAGACATAGAGAATCAGGGGAACTTACTATTCCTCACCCATTTCATCACAAATTGTTCAGTTTTAGTTTTCATTGCTTGTTCTCTGATCAAGGCTTATATATAAATAATGAAAGACAAATAGAAAGATAAAACAACAGGATAATCTATGAATAATTTTATAAACCGCCCCACCTCAGCCTTTATCGCTGCGAGTTGGGTGGCCTTACTCGCAGGTGGCGTTGGCTTTATGATTGGTCTATGGAATGCCAATATGCCCTTGCATGAAAAAGGCTATTATCTAGTGATCTTGCTTTATGGACTTTTCTCTGCTGCATCATTACAGAAAACTGTCCGTGACCAACTCGAAGAAATTCCCGTTACGACGATTTACTATGGGCTATGCTGGGCTTCGATGGCACTTTGTATCGGTCTTTTATTGGTGAGCTTATGGAATGCGGATCTGACCATGAGTGAAAAAGGCTTTTACATCATGTCCTTCTTATTAAGTCTGTTTGGCGTGGTCGCAACCCAAAAGAATATCCGTGACTTAAACTATCTACGTTTGCAAACTGAACTGAATCCTCGCCAGCTCAAAATTGAAGAACAAAGCAGCAAAGATGCTCCATTAGATTAATTCAAAAATGAATGGAACCTTAAAATAAGGTTTCATTTTTTTGTGCAGTGATTAACTATCTTATTGTTTAATCAAACTTAACCCTCATTCCTTACTATTCTCAGCAACAAAACACTACAATCCAGACACCAAAGAGTAATAATTCAGAAAAGCTTCTCCACACTTTCATACTCAAACTTTGTTACATTTGCAGCCATGAAAAAGAGGTCCGTCATGTTTCGGACACGGAGTCAAAAATGAAATTAAATGCTTGGTTATGTGCTGCTGTTTTTGCGAGCTCATCATTGGTTACTGCTGCTCATGCTGATAATGCAACCCGTGTTGCTGCAACTTCTGCGCTTGGTAGTGTTGTAGGTACTGCAATTGGTAAAGAAATGGGTGGAAACAGCGGCGCAATGATTGGCTCTGCACTCGGTGGTGCTGGTGGTGCAGCGGCTGCAAGTAGCAAACGTACCCGTACTGAAGCTGCCATTGGTGGTGGTTTAGGCGGCGTGGGTGGTTATACTGTAGGTAAAAACCTCGGTGGTACGACTGGCGGTTATATCGGTGCTGCTGCTGGTGCGGCAGGTGGTTCTGCTCTAGGCCGTAAAGTCGGTCAAGACCGTGACTATGACAATTACCAGTCTAAAAAATACAAGAAGAAAAGAAAGCACCGTCATCACTAATTCTAAAAAGCACCTTCGGGTGCTTTTTTATGGCCTAGATTTCCCCTAAACATCTATAAAATCCTGAGCAAAATGCTAGGTTGAATCCTTATGCTGAACTTTCTAAAATAATTCCTTATTTTTTATATGCCTTTTATTCCGCATCATGAATACTGAATTACTCTCTCCTGCTGGTTCACTTAAAAATATGCGTTATGCTTTTGCTTATGGTGCCGATGCGGTCTATGCAGGCCAGCCACGTTATAGCTTACGCGTACGCAACAATGAATTTGATCATGACAATTTAAAAATCGGGATTGATGAAGCCCACACCCTAGGCAAAAAATTTTATGTGGTGGTCAATATCCAGCCGCATAACAGTAAGCTCAAAAACTTTATCCGAGATATCGAACCTATTATTGCCATGCAACCCGATGCGCTGATTATGTCAGACCCTGGTTTGATTATGTTAGTACGTGAACATTTCCCTGAGATGCAGATTCATCTGTCGGTACAAGCCAATGCGATCAATTGGGCTACTGTAAAATTCTGGAAAGACTATGGTCTAAGTCGCGTGATCTTGTCACGAGAACTTTCGCTAGAAGAAATAGAAGAAATCCAGAAACATGTCCCTGAAATTGAACTGGAAGTGTTCGTACATGGTGCACTGTGTATGGCCTATTCAGGTCGTTGCTTGTTATCGGGCTATATGAATAAACGTGATGCCAATCAAGGCGCCTGTACCAATGCCTGTCGTTGGGACTATAAAATCCACTCAGCGCAAGAAGATGCCAATGGTGATGTCATTCCTGTTCAGCAAGTCGATACCCAACAGCAATGTTGCTCACAGACATCAAACAACACTAATACGGCGCAAACTGTTTTGGTGCAGCGTAATGATGAAGATATGTTTGCCGCTGAAGAAGATGAGCATGGCACCTATTTCATGAACTCCAAAGATCTACGCGCAGTACAGCATGTGGATCGTCTAACTCAAATGGGTGTCGCTTCTTTAAAGATTGAAGGTCGTACCAAATCTTATTTTTATTGTGCCCGTACTGCACAGATTTACCGCAAAGCCATTGATGATGCACTAGTGGGTAAAGAATTTGATCCTAGCTTGATGACACAACTGGAAGGATTGGCCAATCGTGGTTATACCGAGGGCTTCTTGCGACGCCATGTGCATAGCGATTATCAAAATTATACCGATGGTTCATCACATTTTGACTATCAACAATTTTGCGGTGAAGTGATTGGCCGTCATGGTGACTATATTCGCATTGAGGTTAAAAACCGCTTTGTGATTGGTGATTCACTTGAGTTAATGACACCCAAAGGCAATATCAACTTCAAATTAGAACAGATGCGTGATCTTAAGGGCAATGCCATTGAAAATGCCAAAGGTTCAGGTCATATCGTAGAAATTCCACTCTCCGCTGAGATCGATATTAAATATGCCCTATTGATTCGTAATTTGCCCCACGCCACAACCGAGTTGCAATCTGCAGCACTTGCCTATTCGGCAGATTGATATGGCACTCATCATTACCAATGCATGTATCAATTGTGATATGTGCTTGCCTGAATGCCCCAATCAAGCGATTAATGAAGGTGCAAAACTCTATGAAATCGACCCAGAACGTTGCACCGAATGCGTCGGTTTCTACACAGCACCCACCTGCCTCGCTGTCTGTCCCATCGATTGTATTCAGCCTGACCCAGCGTGGCTGGAATCTCCTGATCAACTGCTGATAAAATTCAATAACCTGAATCTATTCAAGCATTAAGGACTCACTTACAGATAGGTACAAACACATTAAAAGCATTACAAAGTGCCTATCTCTCTTTTCATTGACTGCACTTCACCCTTATTTTGCGATTCAGCATCTGCACTGGCATCAAAATTGCTAATTAGTATTACGTTTTATTCAATTAGTATTACTACGGGTGTGCACCTATGCATCATTCAGTATTGTCAAAAAGGAAAAAGCTTTTATTGAGTTTGGGATCTTTTCTGATTCCCATCTTAATCTGGAGCTGTGTCAGTTACTTACCATTTATCTGGCATCCACAAGTTCAAATTACCAATGCAGGCTCAGCCACTTATCTACAGGCAGGCACCCGAATAGATAAGCAGGCTTACTATGCAGAGGCTCAAGATGCCGTCAATCAAGGCAAAACACCGCCTACAGGTATTCTGGTCAATCCAATTTATTTGCCTGCACCACATCAAGTGGCGAAAGCACTTTTCACTTCGTTTACCACGCCTCCGCAACAGGCCGATGCCCCTTGGTTACATCAAAGCCTATGGCACAGTATCAAGATTGTGTTTACGGCGTTTTTTATCTCTTCATTGATCGGTGTGCCGCTTGGTATCCTCTGTGGCTTTTCCAATACTATTTCCAAGCTAACTGAACCCTTTGTCGAGTTCTTTCGCTACCTGCCCGCACCCGCTTTCGGGGCATTGGCGGTGGCGATTTTAGGCATTAATGATGCTCCGAAAATTGCCATTATCGTAATTGGAACCTTATTTCAGCAAATTCTGATCATTGCCAATACCACTCGAATGGTTGATCGCGGCTTGGTTGAAGCAGGTTATACCCTAGGTACCAATAAGCTTAAAAGCCTGTTCCATGTAGTGATTCCTGCAGCACTGCCTGATATTTATCGTGATCAACGTGTCCTATTGGGTTGGGCTTGGACCTATTTGATCGTGTCGGAACTGATTGGTGCGACCTCAGGAATTACCTGGTTCATTACGCAACAAGCGCGTTATCAAAATTTCGATAATGTTTATGCCGCCATCCTGATTATCGGGGTGATTGGACTGTTATGTGATTTGATTTTAATGAAACTCGGCAACTCCCTGTTTAAATGGAAAAAAGGAGTATAAATATGACAGATCATTTTGATGCCAAAGCCTATTTTGAGCATATTTATACGCGTCCCGTAATGTTGGAAACTAAGCAACTAACACAAATTTTTCAGCATGGTGATTCAGAACGAACCGTACTGAACCAGATTGATTTACGTATTCATAAGCGTGAGTTTGCCTGTGTGATTGGTCCTTCGGGCTGCGGAAAATCAACTTTAAGCCGTGTGGTTGCAGGTCTAGATGACTACCACAGTGGTGAGGTTCTGGTTGAAGGACAAAAAATTAAAGGCCCAAGTTCAGAACGTGGCATGGTGTTTCAAGGCTATACCTTATTTCCATGGAAAACCGTCAAAGAAAATGTGATGTTTGGGCCTTTGATGAAAGGCATCAGTCAAACCCGTGCCGAAGAAATGGCGCGTGAATGGATCAATATTATTGGCTTAGAAAAATATGAAAATCAGTTTCCACATGAACTTTCTGGTGGGATGAAACAGCGTGTCGCGATTGCCCGGGCCTTGGTCAATGAACCCAAGATTTTACTGATGGATGAGCCTTTTGGGGCACTTGATCCCTACACCCGACAAAAAATGCAAAAGCATCTCATGGACTTATGGCAAAACATTGATATTACTATTTTATTTGTCACGCATGACATGGATGAAGCCATTTTACTGGCAGATCGTATTGTGGCTTTAAAAGCCAATCCGGGTGAGGTCAAAGAGATTATTGAGGTCAATTTACCACGCCCACGAAGCATGGAATTGATGCAGTCGCCTGAATTTAAACGACTACGGGAACGTGTTGATCTGTTGGTACATCACCAAGAGGAAGCCCTAGATCCCGCGTTGCAGGATTTACCTAAAATTCCACGTATGACCCAAATGAGTACACAGAAATAAAATAGCGTTTGGGACGACCCAATACGCTTCATTTATTGCTGGACGACCAGCCAATGGTGAATCTCATGAACCATGATTATGTGTTGCCCTTAATTGATATTTCACTCCTCAACAGCACGAGTTTAGAAGATCGCAAACAGGTGGTGAAGCAACTTGATCAAGCCTGTAAAGACGTTGGCTTCTTATACATTCAGGGGGAGCAATTTCAACCCGAACTGTTCGATCAGTTAAAACAAACCGCGCAGCATTATTTTAGCCAAGACCAAGCCACTAAAATGCAACATTATATTGGTCTATCCGAAAATCATAGTGGTTATGTGCCAATCGGCGAAGAACAATTCAAAACCAATGTCTATGATCTAAAAGAATCTTATGACATTAATTATGACTATCTCGGTGAACGGCATCGTCGTCCTTTACTCGGCCCAACACTATGGCCTGAAGATGCTCACTTTAAACACACGGTCTTAAATTATTATCAACATATCAAAGCCATCGGCAATCAACTATTTAAAGCTTTTGCTTTGGCACTTGATTTGAATGAGGACTTTTTTGAACCGCATTCAAAGCATGCGCCAAGCCAATTGAGGTTGATTCACTACCCTTACAATCCCGAAGCACAAGATCAATCAGGTATTGGTGCACATACCGACTATGAATGTTTCACCCTTTTATTTCCAACGGCGGAAGGTTTACAAGTACTCAATAAACAAGGCGAATGGATCGATATTCCCTTAATTGAAAACACTATGGTGATGAATATTGGTGATATGATGGAAATCTTATCCAACGGTCGTTATCTGGCAACCAAGCATCGTGTAAGACGGGTACAGCAAGAGCGTTACTCATTTCCGCTGTTCTTCTCCTGTGATTATGACTATCTGATTCAACCACTGATTCCTAATGAAGCGCCGTTATATCCGCCAATGAAAGGTGGTGAGCATCTATTTAATCAAACCGCTCAAACTTTTATGTACCTCAAGCAACGCATTCAGTCGGGTGAGCTGGTACTTGAAAATGCCCGTCCGCTGTACTCCTTTGGTTTAAATGAACAAGGAGCAAGCGAATGAACCTATTTGACGTACTAGTGCAACTTCAGCCAACCCCAATGGATACTCACTTCCCCTTACCGCGCTATTTACTGGGATGCTTTAGACGTAAAAGTATCAGCTTCTTCAATGGCATGACCGATGAAAAAACCATTGTGTATTGGTTTCAGTCCAAATCTTTCAGCATTGACCTTCGACTGATCGATGCCAATCAAACCCCAGTATATGAACGACAAGGATGGATTGGCGATACTTTATGGGATGCAGATCGTGAATTACTCTCTTGGCAGGTTCATCAAAACTATCAAAATCATATTCAATGGCCTGAACCCGCCAAGCTTTACCCGATCGGCAATAGCATTTTAGAGTTCTCACCTTCCCATGCCTACGTAGAAGATTGGCGACAACAGGCTCAGCATGGCTTATTGCTTGGTTTACGTCTATTTCAAATGCAACATGTGGCAACACAAAAGATTGTACCTATGGATGGGGGCTTGATGATTTGCGATCAACACATGGCTTATGCACAATCACGCCTTCCTCAACAACAAATTCAACTGAGGAATGGTCTAATTGATCATCCTGATAATGATCTAAAAGCAATTGAAAGCTATGAAGTCTCGGTCACTTTAAATGGTTGTCATATTGGTTTTAGTACCATCACCAGTCGTTTGCAGCAATCAATTTCACTGGATGATTTTGAAATAGAAAATGCCAATACCCTGACCCAACTGAAACAGATTGAGGGTGAGCTGTATCGACTTTATTTTCACTTGGATATCTATCAACCTGATTTTGTATTTCATACCACAACCGCAACCACCACGGATACACAACAATGGCTGGCTGACGAGCAAAAGCATTTATTAAAAAATGCCACGCGAACTTACTAATCCTATTTCTATGTGATTGATCTAGACAAGGACGATTGTGATAAAGGGTTCTATTACAATCGTCCTGTTAATTTAGAATCTGAGAGTATAAAAAATCGTTCATTGAGAACGATTTTTTATACTAGAAAATATCTATTTCAACTCATCCACCAACGCTGGATAGATCAAGCCATCTACATCCACTTCAGTTTTATAAATCCCATTACTGACATTGAATTGATTGACGTGATAGGTCGAACCATAAATCGAATCAAAGCCTGTTCCCTTCTGGAACACTTTCTTATTCGCAGCAATATCCAGTAAATGCGTCCCCTTAATAAACTGCTCATATTGTTGAGGATCAACACCAACACGGTTGGCCATGATTTTTACCGCATCTGCATGGGTGGCAGGGTCTTGGATGTATTTCACCGTTTTATCCCACACTTGAATCAGCTTTTTCCAATCCTCTTTATGCGCAGATAAATGACTTGGATTTACCGCCAAGGTATCGTAGATCAAGCCTGGTTTATCTTTGGAACTATAAATAATCTTGGAACCCGCCACCGCTTTTAGGGCTTGATTGGCAACAGGTTGCCAAACTGCAATTGCAGCAACATCCTGACTGCCAAACACTTGAGGAAGTTCATTGGTTACCGAATTGACCAGTTTAATATCTGAGAATGGAATCTTGGCATCCGTTAAAGCGGTCGATAATAATAGGTGATCGACCAAGCCCTTTTCTGTAGCTATGGATTTGCCTTTTAAATCTTGAATGCTATTGATGCCATTCTTGGCAATAATCACATCATTACCCGCAGAATAATCTGTGACCATAATAATCATGCCCTTGCTTCCGCCCGAGGCATTCACCAAATTATCTCCATTGGTAATAAACACCGCATCCAGTTGATTGGCAGCAAAGGCAGAAATTGAGGCTGAATAATCAAACCATTTAAAGTCAACATTTAAGCCTGCGTCTTTGAGCCAACCTTTTTCAATCGCCACTTGCCAAGCCACCCAACCAGGCCAATCACTATAACCAATCGTCATTGGTGTCGTCGACATTGAGTCTTTGGCCTCGGTTGCTTTCTCCGCTGTTGGCACCTTGGCCGAATTATCACACGCTGTAAGGCTCAGTCCCAACAGCACTGAAACGGATAAAGTTGCTATTGCTTGCTTCATAATCACCCCATATCTTTTTTGAAATTTTGCCCAGAGAACATGTGAATCCCACGTTTTGCGACAATACCAATGCCGACGCTTCCTATTCATTTTGCTGTAAGGGTGGCATCACGGCATCCATGAGTTCCAGATGCCCTTTAATGACTCCTTTTAAGGCCGTAAATTGTTGACTAATTTGTTTAAGGTCATTACTGCCACCTTGTAATAGCATCACTTCCAATATTTTTTGTTGATCCAGTTGAATATGTAATGAACTGATCACCTGTTCTAAAAATTTCTGTTGTAAATCTAATAGCTGCATACGCAACGGCATACAACTGGCGTCATAGAGCAAGGTCAGCGTGCCAACCATGACTGCATTTTGCTGTGCCTGCTCAGCAATGAGATGCTTGTTGATCATGTCGACAATTGCCTGAGAGCGACTTTCATAATGCTCTTCGACAATAGTTTGATCTAAGGCCTCAACCGTTTTTTCAGGGACGGTAATACTGATTCGGGTTAGTTTAGGACGAGCATTCATAATGAAGACTACTGTTTAGGAAGCTGGGTTTGCTTTACATACAGACCTGCACGGACGCTCAGTAAATTGGCAAAACAGCGCGCTGCAACTTTGAAATACTGAATTAGGATTGATTGCGTTTTCATAACCACCTCAGCCTTAGTAATACCAAATTTATAATTCGTAATATTTAATGCAGTATCTATGCCAGTTTTTTAGCCAAATAAAGTAGAAAAAAACGTGTGCATTGCTGAATAAATGCACATAAAAAAAGCCCTATGTTTCATCATAGGGCCTTTTCTGCATCATGAATTTAATCGCTATACGGCAGGTGCAAGCGTGAATAATGCCTGTCCTGTTTTTACCGTTTGTGCTTTATCAATCAAGATACTGTCAACTTTCATTTTTGCAGGCGCCAGGATTGGGATTTCAATTTTCATTGCTTCAATTACCGCCAAGGTTTCACCTTCTTCGATAATATCCCCCACGGTACATTCAATTTTCCAGACTGAGCCTGGCATATGTGACTCCACGATCATGCCACCACTCGGAACAATTATTTCTGAATCATCCAGTACTACATCCATGTTTTCGGAAACATATTCAGCCAAGCCTGCTTCGTGCCAGCGACGGCGTTCTTCTTCAAAATTACTTTGTTGAACCTGTTTAAAAGCCTGAATACTGCTTTCATTGTCTTTTAGAAAAGCATTGTAGTCTTTGAGATTCAGCACCCCCTCTTCAATCCGTAATTGCAAACGTCCTGCTTTAAAGTCTTCACGCATTTCCAACAGCTCAGATTCGGACACTTCATAGAAACGGATCTGGTCAAAGAATCTAAGCAACCACGGCTTGTGCGGTTCAAAATTCGGATTTTGACGATAACGGCTCCACACCTGTGTGGTACGTCCAACAAACTGATAGCCACCTGGCCCTTCCATGCCATAAACACACATATAGGCGCCGCCAATTCCGACCGCATTTTCAGGCGTCCATGTTCGAGCAGGATTATATTTGGTGGTGACTAAACGATGTCTCGGGTCTAGCGGTGTGGCAACAGGTGCACCCAGATAGACATCTCCCAAACCCATCACTAAATAAGCCGTGTCATAGACCACATCTTTTACTGCTTGCTTAGATGCAAGACCGTTAATACGGCGAATGAACTCGATATTATCTGGGCACCACGGTGCATCTGGACGAACCAATTGGGTATATTTTTCGGTTGCAAGCTGCGTTTGTGAATCTTCCCAAGCTAACGGCAAATACACAGTTCTAGACGGTACCTGCATATTTTCAATATCAGGTAATTCACTTTCAGCGACCTGTAACAAGCGGAGTAAATCCAGTTGCTCTAAGACTGTCGAATCAAAATGAATTTGTAATGAACGAATGCCCGGCGTCAGATCAATGATGCCCTGAATATTTTGTTGCTGTACCCATTGCATCAGGGCATGAATACGGAAACGTAAATTAAGATCCAAGACCAGTTCACCATATTCCACCAGCAGATATTGGTTACCTGCAGGGCGATAGCTCACTTTGGGTTTATCAGCGCCCTGATCCAAAGTCGCCAACACCGCATTTTTTAAAGTAACAGGCTCAGCTTTGAATACAGGTGAAAAATTAACCTGCGATATCGTTTCATCCTGTAAAGCCGATTGATAGCGTTGTTCTAGCTGTTGCGCCTGTGTATAGCTGACAGGAATAAATCTGACTTTATCGCCTACTTTCAGTTGCCCCAACTTCCACAACTCTGAGTTAATCACCACCGCAGGACAAACGAAACCGCCTAAACTCGGACCATCTGGCCCTAAAATAATCGGCATATCTCCAGTGAAATCAATTGCACCAATCGCATAGGCATTGTCATGGATATTCGACGGATGTAGACCAGCCTCACCTCCATCAATCCGTGCCCATTTAGGCTTCGGTCCAATCAAGCGAATACCAGTACGACTCGAATTAAAATGAATCTCCCAGTCTTGATCAAAAAACATGGCAACATCATTTGGCGTAAAGAAATCAGGTGCACCATGCGGGCCATACATGACCGCAATTTCCCATTCAGTTTTAAAACTAGGGATTTGTTCAGGCTTTAATACAACTGTTTGCTCGGTTTTCGCCTCAGTGATTGGCAACATATCACCAATCAATAAGTTACGCCCTGCATGACCACCAAATTGCCCTAAGGTAAATGTGGCTAAACTGCCTAAATAAGCAGGCAGATTAAATCCATGTTTAATCCCAATATAACTGCGACAACCTGTACTGATACGACCACATTTTAACACCTGCCCTTTACGCACATTGATCGTTGACCACATCGCAACCGGTTGGCCATCCAAACTGACTTCCATCTCGCCGCCTGTAATGGCAATCTGAGTGTCACAATGAAATTTTAAAGTCGGTCCAAGCAAGGTACATTCTAGTCCCGAACTGTTAAATGTATTGCCCAACAATTGATTGGCAACATTCAGACTCAATGCATCCATTGCGCCTGAAGGCGGAACACCGACGTCCCAATAGCCCAAGCGACCTGTTACATCTTGCACTGCAGTTTGAATCCCTGCCTGTAACACCTCTATTTTTTGGGTTTTCCATTCAAAATGATTCAAGAAACGCGTGGTCTGTATGCCTTGCTGAAACACCTCTCCTGCAATGATTTCCTGTAAGTATTCGAGATTGGTTTCAATCCCTGCAATTTCCGTATTGCTTAGGCTATTTTGCATGGCAGCAATCGCCTGCTCGCGATCTGTCGCCGTGACAATAATTTTTGCAATCATCGGGTCATAGAATGAAGAAACATTTGAGCCTGTTTCCACCCAGGTTTCCACCCGTGATTGAGGGTCAAATTTGACACTGGTCAATAAGCCTGCGCTAGGTTGAAAGTTCTTAATCGGATCTTCGGCATATAAACGCACTTGAATCGAATGACCTTTGGGTGGCGCAATCTGTTGCGGTGCTTGCCAATCCCCACTGGCCAAATTCACCATCCATTCAACCAGATCAACGTCATAAACCTGTTCCGTCACCCCATGTTCCACTTGCAAACGTGTATTCACTTCTAAAAAGTAGAACTGTTGTGTATCGGTATCCATCACAAATTCCACCGTACCCGCGGAACGATATTGCACCGACTGCATCAATTGAATCGCAACTTTTTGAATATAAGTACGTTGCTCATCATTCAAATGCGGTGCAGGTGTTTCCTCAATCACCTTTTGATTACGGCGTTGTACGGAACAATCACGCTCACCAAGTGCAATGACATGACCCTGACCATCACCGAAAATTTGTACCTCAATATGACGCGCATTTTCGACAAACTTTTCCAGATACAGCCCTGCATCTTTAAAATTGGCTTGTGCCAGATAAGAAACAGTTTGATAGGCTTCTTTTAATTCCTGCGCATTCCATACCAAACGCATCCCGATACCGCCACCGCCTGCGGTGCTTTTCAGCATCACGGGATAGCCAATCTGATCGGCCTGAAACACGGCATCAGCCAAGTCGATAAGCAACTGACTGCCTGGGAGTAAGGGTACATTGTTTTGAATTGCCAATTCACGTGCAGTATGTTTTAGACCAAAATCACGCATTTGCTGTGAAGTCGGACCAATAAATTCGATACCTTGTTGCTCGCACAAATCACAAAATGCGGCATTTTCCGATAAAAAACCATAACCAGGATGAATCGCTTCGGCCCCAGTATGCTGTGCTGCAGCCAGAATTTTTTCAATATTAAGATAGCTTTGCTGTGCAGCTGAATCACCAATAAAAATCGCTTCATCAGCTAAACTGACGTGTAAGGAATCCCGATCCGCTTCGGAATAAACCGCAACAGATTGAATCCCAAGTTTCTTTAAACTACGAATGACACGACAGGCAATCGCACCACGATTGGCAATGAGTACTTTTTTAAACATTATGTCACCTCACGTGTCACGTATAACAAGTTGAATTTTGGTCGGGTTATAGGCATTACAAGGATTATTCAATTGCGGACAATTCGAAATCAGAATGATCAGATCCATTTCCGCTTTGATCTCGACATATTTACCCGGTGCAGACACCCCATCTTCAAACTTTAAGTGGCCTTCAGCGGTCACAGGTACATTCATAAAAAAGTTAATATTGGGTCCAATATGACGGACATTGAGCTGATGCTTTTTGGCAATTGGGTGCTGTGCCAAGGCGTACATAAAATTATTACGGCAACTGTGCATCGGATATTTATCGTGTGCATAACGTACCGTATTGCTTTCACATGAACACGCGCCGCCTAAGGTGTCATGTCTGCCGCAATTGTCATCGACAATGCTGGCAATAGGACGGGCAAAATTACTAAATAAGGTTGTGCCTTTTTCCAGATAAAGCTGCTGATTTTGCGCCAAAGTATCTGTTGCGCTATAACGCTCTTCGGCATTGTTGGCACTGATAAATAAGGTATCAACGGCTTGGTTGCCTTCCAGATCAATAATGCGGAAGTACTGACCTTGTTTAACCTCCCCCATCCACGCTTCGCCTGCAAGGCAAATCTCATCTAAAACAATCTGTTCAATTTTTGCAGATGCTGTCATTTTCTCGCTCCCCACCTTAATTCGACAATGCGTAATAGCGTGTGTTATTGGCAAAACCACGCTGATTTTGCGTGCATGAATCCCGACAAACGTCCTGTTCAGTTAAGGTATTGGCTTTGAATAGGCGAAGTTGGATATCGGAGGGCTGATAAGGTGTGGATGAGTCGAGTGGATGCGGTGCCGCAGAAAGAAACACCAAACAATCCATTTCAAAACGCAGTTCAATCTTTTGATTTTGATTATCGTCTGTGATGTAGCTTAATCGACCATGATCATCAGGCTGGACTTTTGAAAATAAATTTACCGTCGCACTCAAATCCGCTTGGCCTAGACCAAACTTGGTCAATTCCACCAATAAACTATCTAGACCATTTTGATGCATGTCATTACGCGCATCCTGAAAGTTTTTCTGACCAAAATGTTGTGCAATATGCTGTGCCGTACTCGGACCACAAAACACATCATTCCAGCCATGTTGATCTTGAACAATGGAGGCCATCACACGACCCAGATCAGAATACAGAACATGCCCTGTCGAGAGAAAAGCCGTATGTTGTGCTTTCAAACTATCCGGCATATTAAAGCGCTCCAACTTGTCATCGGCATTGACACAGAACAAAGACACATTGGCACGATGTTCCAGTGCTTCAAACTGCAAAACTGCGCCACGTTGAATGCGATCAGACCAGTGATGCCCACCCGGTAGTGTTTCTTCCCACAGTATTTTATTGTCGTGATAGAACGATTGATTCATAACAAACCTCTTGCGGATGCTTAACCTCGTTATGGCGATATGCCTGTCCTCCCGGGCTTTTATCCCTCCGTGTAGTTCTATCGAACCGTTATCTCTCGGACCAGTCATGTCTCCCTACGGACACATCGGAACCCTAGACAACTTTATCTGTATTGTATGAAGCAAAAGACATGCCAGTTTGGTAATACGATTTTCCATATTCGTAATACTAAAATGATCATTTTTAGATTATTCTAGGTGCGCTTTTAAAAAGAAAGCACCAATTTGATGCTGTGAAATTGGAATGATTGATACTTTTAGGTTTTCTTTATCCATAAAAAAAGCGCCTTACGGCGCTTTTTTAGATATACAAATTAGTTTGCATATACTGGGAATTTTGCACAAACAGCTTCAACTTTAGCTTTTACGTCAGCGATAACTTTCTCGTCACCTTTGCTGTCGATCACGTCAGCGATCCAAGCTGCAAGTTCACGTACTTCAGCTTCGCCAAAACCACGAGTCGTCACTGCTGGCGTACCAATACGGATACCAGAAGTCACGAACGGAGAACGCGGGTCATTTGGAACTGCGTTTTTGTTTACGGTAATGTGAGCATCACCTAACCAAGCATCAACTTCTTTACCCGTTACGTCTTGTTTAATCAAAGACAATAAGAATAAATGGTTTTCTGTGCCACCAGAAACAACATCAAAACCACGTGAAATTAATACTTCAGCCATTGCTTGCGCGTTTTTCACAACTTGTTGTTGGTAAGTTTTAAACTCATCAGACATTGCTTCTTTGAAGCAGATTGCTTTAGCGGCAATCGCATGCATCAAAGGACCACCTTGGTTGCCTGGGAATACAGCAGATTGAAGTTTCTTTTCGATTTCTTCATTTGCTTTCGCAAGGATTAAACCAGAACGTGGACCACGAAGTGTTTTATGCGTCGTTGTTGTAGTAACGTCTGCAATTTGAACTGGGTTAGGATAAACACCAGCAGCAACTAAACCTGCAACATGCGCCATATCAACAAAAAGGTATGCACCTACTTTGTCTGCGATGTCACGGAAACGCTGCCAATCAACGATTTGACTATATGCAGAGAAACCAGCAACGATCATGCGTGGCTTATGTTCCAACGCTAGACGTTCTACTTCTTCATAATCAATTTCGCCAGTTTCAGTATTTAAACCATACTGAACCGCGTTATAGGTTTTACCAGAGAAGCTTACTTTAGCACCGTGAGTCAAGTGACCACCGTGAGCCAAGCTCATACCAAGAACGGTATCACCTGGGTTAAGAAGCGCGAGGTAAACCGCAGAGTTTGCTTGTGAACCCGCATGTGGTTGAACGTTTGCATAGTCTGCACCAAACAACTCTTTAGCGCGATCAATCGCAAGTTGTTCAATCACATCCACATATTCACAACCGCCGTAGTAGCGTTTGCCAGGATAGCCTTCTGCATATTTATTCGTAAGTTTTGATCCCTGTGCTTCCATTACAGCTGGTGAGCAATAGTTTTCAGATGCGATTAACTCAATATGCGCTTCTTGGCGTACGCCTTCAGAAGCAATCGCTTGAGCTAATTCTGGATCAAATTCAGCAATAGAAATATTGGCAAACATTAGCGGAGGGTCCTATATATTAGGGCTTTTAAGCCGTGCTAAAGATTGGTGCATATTGTAGCACGAAGTTTATGGTTTCACAGATTGATATTTATTTAATTATTCGTGAATTTTATTCATTCCTAGCAGTGGTTTTGATAAGCCAAAATCAACAAGCTATTTTTTATACATTTTTATATATTAGAGGCTAAAATTGAAAAAGCCCAATCTTCTCAAAAGGGAAAATCGGGCTCCTCTGGTCTCTTAATTATTGGCAGGCATTTTCGTTTTTACATCATCCACAATATTCACAATATTCGCCTCATAGGCAGTACTATGGTCCCACTCTGCATTGGTAATATATTGGATTTTTGATCCTTTATTTTGAGCAGTTGTGACCAACACATCCGTTACAGCTTTAGGAACAGTTGTATCTTTGTCGCCCTGATAAATAGTGACAGGTTGATTCAACTTCACTTGAGCTGGCTGGGAATCTGTATCCAAGAATGTTTTTATCACAGGAATACCCATAAAGTTAGTTTGAGTTCGCGGGTAACCATCTAGACTATTATTATGGCTTGCAGCATAAATCCCCATACTTTGGACAAAAGCCTGCCCTAAACTTTTGTCGCCACTAGCGCATAAGCTTTCAGCTTTACTTGCCACATCATCTGTAGGAACTTTAAATACATCTCGATAAGTTAAAGCAGGCGCACTATTTCTAAGCCCAGCTGTGATCAATGCAGTATATGTATCTAACTGTGCGTACATCGCAATTTTTTGCGCTAAAGGTGCATTCTCAACTGACGCATTACCATTGACTAAAATCGCAGCTAAATTTGAGGCAGGTGCAACAGCAATTGTCCCTTTATAGTCAAGCTTAGCACGACTTTGATATTGTGCTGCACCTAATGCGGCTTGCCCACCTTGAGAGTGCCCAACGGTCATCCATTGACGTGAAAGCAGTTTACCTTGCCCTGCTAAATAATAGCGTGCAGCAACCACCGCATCGGTAATTGAATATGCCTCACTTTTAACATTCAAGAAAGGATGAAGTTCGCGACCACTTGGCTCTCCTAAACCCTCATAGTCAGGTGCAACCACCACATAACCTGCTGCCAGAAATTGGCTAATCATATCTTTAATAGCAGGATTAGTCGCATTACGACTCGGTGCACATTGATCTGCAACCCCTGTTGTACCATGCGCCCAAGCAACAATTTTCCAGCCACCTGCTGGCGTTGGTCCACCAGGGACAAACAATAAACTGGTTGCCATGGTCTCTTTACCATTTTGTCCTAGCATTTTATACGTCATGACCGAACTTTCAGCAGCCACAGCGCTAAAATCTGTTTTGGTATAAGCGACAGGAATACCCACCACAGGATTTTTAATATTATTTTCTGGAATTTCTGGCTTCGGTACAAACGAAATATTGTCGTCATCATCATTACAAGCTGTAAGCAACACACTTGAGCTCAGCAGTGCAACCGTTAATAATTTCATGTTCATGTCATGTTTCCCTGATTATTATCGTTTTCATTTTAGTGCTTAGTATTTCTTTTACTAAGGCAATTACTTCCATAAGGATGCGCTTAATATCAAATTGTTCAAGTATTTTTTTATTTTGCTGTTTATTTATTCAAACTCTTTTTGATAACTAGAAAATTAAATCGCATCCCCTTCATTCAGCACTGCTGACTATGAATTTCTTGTAAGATATTCGCACACTCAACTCAAGCTAGGTTAGTTTTATGCAAGCAATCATCTTAGATACTGAAACACATACACTGAATGGTTTGCCGATTGAAATTGCCTATGCCCCGATTGAAATTGAAAATGGCAAACTCAGTCTCGATAAAAAACAAATTTTTGATCAGCTTTATCAAGTTGGCCAGCCCATTTCATTTGCTGCGATGGCGGTACATCATATTTTAGAATCTGATCTCGTAGACCAACCTTTTTATAATGAATTTCAACTTCCTGCTCAAACAACTTATATCATTGGTCACAACGTTGATTATGATATTGCAGCTATTGCACGTTGTGGCGTTGATACCTCAAAATTAAAACCAATTTGTACCTTGGCCTTAGCTCGTCGCGTATGGGAAGATGCAGAGGCACATAACATTTCCGCCTTGATTTATTTGATCTCAAAAGGCAGTGATAAAGCACGGGAAATGTTGAAAGGTGCACATCGAGCTGATGCAGACATTATCTTAACCGCCAACATTCTGATGCATATTATTCATCAGCTTAACATTCAAAATATTGAACAACTTTATCTTGCTTCTGAAGACGCCCGTATTCCTAAAAGCATTACCTTTGGTAAACATAAAGGCACTGCCATTCAAGACCTCCCTGCTGATTACATTCAATGGTTAATACGTCAGGATGATCTTGACCCATATTTGCGCAAAGCATTAGAAACTAAATGAGTGAAATAAAGGATAAAGTTCTCAATTTTTATCTTATTTGCCAGTTACTTTAAACAAGACAATGATATTTAATAAATTGTTAACATTATTGTCATTTTTTAACCTTATCTTAATCTCCGTCTAGATCTTGATTTGGGGAGATTAAGAGATGTCACATTTTTTTAAAACAGAGCTTGGGCAAACTGCACTACAAGAACGTAGTATTGCATTGACTGCACGTCAACGTCGTCTACTACTTTTAATTGATCATGAAGATTTTAAAGAACTGGATCAAGACTATAAGGAAAGGATTGCACCGACTGAACTGGTTCAACAACTGATTGATATGGGCCTACTGGCTGAACAAACAACACCTATTGTTCAAAAAGAAAATGTAGCGTCAGAATTAAAAGTTAATGATCTCAAAACACCATCAGAGCCCGTTACAACACAAGAAACAATCGCAATCGCACCAAAACCGATTGAAGTTGAACTAAAACCTGAAATCGAACCTGAAATTCTTGAGTTAGAAAAATTACCTTTTGTTGAAATCCAGCAAGTCATGATTCAAACACTCACGACCTATTGTGGTTTGATGGCGCGTCCATTGATACAAAAAATTCAGTCGATTAGTTCTTTACAACAACTGAAGGCCTGCCAAATGCAATGGATTACGTCCTTGCAAGAATCACGCATTCCACCGGCTCAACTGAATCAAACGTTAAAGTTGATCAATTATTCAGTGCAACATTTATAGAGAAGTGAAAAGAAAGAATTTGAGCCAATCGCAATCCTCTAAAAGCTCATTTAGAGAGACGATGCTTATTATATTATGTAAGAAATTAATAATTTTGGTGCGCTCAGCGGGACTCGAACCCACGCCACAGGCTTCGGAGACCTGTACTCTATCCAGTTGAGCTATGAGCGCATGCGAGCCACATCATAGGCAAAAAAAGCATATTGGTAAATACATAGCCTTAAACAAAAATGTTTATTGCCTATTAAAACAACGATTTTGGTCTTATAGAATTATCTAATTACTTTTAAACAGTTTAATTTAACAAAAACCGATCTCCTTACGCTTGAATCAAGCCCAACAGACAACGTTCTGTTTTTAACACGCCATAAACCTATTTTTCTACTTGGTTTATTTTTTCATATCGCTCAAAATACCCGTTCTATTTAACAACGTGAGACGTTTATGACTGATGCTTTGGTGTTGAGCGGTTTGTCCAAAACTTATCGTAATGGTTTTCAGGCGTTAAAAGGGATCGACCTTACCGTACCTGAAGGTGAATTCTATGCATTATTAGGACCTAATGGTGCAGGAAAATCGACAACGATTGGTATCATCAGCTCTTTAACCAAAAAAACATCTGGTTCAGTTGAGATTTTTGGGCATAACTTAGATACCCATCCCTCACATGCAAAACAATGTCTTGGCGTTGTTCCTCAAGAATTTAACTTTGGTCAATTCGAAAAAACTTTCGATATTTTAGTGACCCAAGCGGGTTATTACGGCATTCCGAAGAAATTGGCCGAACAACGTGCTGAACATTATTTAGAAAAGCTCGGTTTATGGGAAAAACGTAATATTCAATCGCGTATGCTCTCTGGTGGTATGAAACGCCGTTTGATGATTGCACGTGCGATGATGCATGAACCTAAACTGCTGATCCTCGATGAACCGACAGCTGGCGTTGATATTGAGTTGCGTCGTTCGATGTGGGACTTCCTCACCGAAATGAATGAAAATGGCACATCCATCATTCTCACAACACACTATTTAGAAGAAGCAGAAATGCTGTGCCGTCGCATCGCAATCATTGACCGCGGTGTGATTAAAGAAGATACCTCGATGAAAGGTTTCCTCAATCAGCTGAATGAAGAATCATTCATTTTTGATTTAGCTGAGCCGATCAATGGATTTGATCTCAATATTATTGGTTTTAAATTCAATTTAATTGACCCCGTCACCTTAGAAGTAACGATGGACAAAGCGCATAGCATGAATGATCTGTTCTTGTTATTACAGTCACAGAATATCCAAGTCAGCAGTATGCGGAATAAATCGAATCGCTTGGAAGAATTGTTCGTGAAAATGGTCGAGAAAAATCTTGCAGGAGCGGATCAATGAATTTCAGTCAATTACAAACCGCACTCTGGACTTTAGTGGTTAAAGAAATTCGTCGCTTTATGCGAATTTGGCCACAAACCTTACTTCCACCAGCAATTACCATGAGTTTGTACTTCGTAATTTTTGGCAACTTGGTGGGTTCACGTATTGGTGAAATGGGTGGCTTTAGCTACATGCAGTTTATTGTGCCTGGCTTAATTATGATGGCCGTGATCACCAACAGCTATGCTAACGTTTCCTCAAGCTTCTTTAGTGCCAAATTCCAGAAAAGTATTGAAGAACTGATCATGAGCCCAGTACCCTTACACTTAATCTTATGGGGTTATGTGATTGGTGGTGTTAGCCGTGGTGTATTGGTTGGTTTGATCGTCACGATAATGAGCCTATTCTTTACTCATCTAGAAATTTATAATGTATTTGTGACTATATATACCGTCATCATTACTTCATTATTATTTTCACTGGGCGGTTTTATCAATGCGGTTTATGCCAAGTCCTTCGATGATATTTCAATTATCCCGACTTTCGTATTGACACCACTCACCTATTTAGGTGGTGTGTTCTATGCCATTAGTGCACTCAGCCCATTTTGGCAAAACGTCTCTTTAGTTAATCCAATTGTATATATGGTCAATGCATTCCGTTACGGTATCTTGGGTCATAGCGATGTCAATGTATCTTTCTCTTTAGGCATCGTGACGTTGTGCTGTGTTGTCCTCTATGCAGTTGCCTATCATTTATTAGCTCGTGGTTCAGGAATGCGTGAATGAGTGTTGAACATTCTTTATTGGGTAAAGACACCCAATACCCAACTCAATATCAACCCGATGTTTTATTTCCGATTGCTCGTGCCGAGTCACGTCAGCAATATTTACATGTTGACGGAATTACGCAGGGTAAAGACTGGTGGCATGTTTTTGAAATTTCATGGTTGAACCAACTTGGCTTACCACAAGTTGCGATTGGCCGTTTGACATTACCAGCCCATTCACCCAATTTAATTGAATCAAAGTCGCTTAAACTTTATTTCAACAGCATGAACTTCACCCAATTTGAGTCTCAGCAAGCCTTTATTGAAACCGTTGAAGGTGATTTATCTAATGCTGCGGGTGCTAAAGTCGAGCTGCAACTGTTTCAAGTTGATGATTTAGCGATTTCTAAACCTCAAGGGATCTGTATTGACGATCTCATTCCTGAGCGTTTATCAGAACATCCTGATTCGACTTTGTTGCAGTTAGATACAAGCGCTGAAGATGAGGTTGAAATCGAGTTGTATTCACATTTATTGAGAAGCAATTGTCCAGTGACGGGTCAGCCCGACTGGGGCACTGTTTTTATTCGTTTGCAAGGTAAAAAGCCTTGTTATCGCAGCATTTTAGCTTATATTATCTCGTACCGTCAGCATAATGGTTTCCATGAACAATGTGTTGAGCAAATATTTGCGGATATTTGGCAACTGTTAAAACCAGAAAAACTGATGGTCTATGCAACTTATACTCGCCGTGGGGGCTTGGATATTAACCCATGCCGAGTATCAGATTTGTCATGGATGCCCGAGCCAATTCGCTTGGCACGACAATAAAACGAATAAATTTGATATAGAGGACGTTCTTCAATGACCAGTTATTTCGGGATTCTTCCGTCAGCAAGTTTGAGTCAGGACATTCAACTTGCACAAGCCAACCGTGACAGTAAAGAGCCTCAATACCCTTTACGCGACAAAATTTCTCTACAGCTAACTGATGAGTTAATTGACACTATGTTGGTTCACTTGGTTCAACAATTTCCACCAAGTGACAAACGTGATACGACTGAAGGTCTTGCGATTAAAATTCGCGGCATTGTTGAAACCTTGATGAAGCAGCTCCTAGGCAAAGCTTCAAATGAACAAGTGCTTGAATCATTAGCATTCATGGAAAAGAGCTTGTTTATTGATAATGAGGGTAAACAACGTATCGGTACGGTATTACCAGACAATCTTGTCAACGACATGAAAAAAAGCTTTGCAGAAGTTGCTGCTGGAAACGGTAAAGAGCAACGTGATGCTTTAACAAAGCAGTTTAAATCTTTTGCTGATGCCCTCATCCATCACTTTATGACTGAATTCAACAAAACTCTTGGTCTAGGTATGGTGAAACGTGGCGTTGCCAGCGTTGCGACCAGCGGCGTAGAAACTGCTGTTCATATCGTGATTAAAAAACTGATTCCGAGCTTAAGCCAAGTGGAACTTGAAGTCTTTACCAAGCACTTCGACCAACTTTTGGTACAAAAATAAGCCTAGAATGCTGAGAAAGCGACGATTGCCAAATCGTCGCTTTTTTTATGCCAAATTAATCTCTTATAAATGTCACAATTTCTAAATTTACATTGTCTAAATCAGCGTTTATGTTAGCATTCGCGAAGCGTTGATTTACCTGATTTAGAATCGCATGTCTCCAAGCCCGCAATACAAATTTTTACGTCAAGCACCTCGTGATGGCTTGAGCACAGCCAATCAGCCTTCTCGTTGGCAACAACTGCATATCGACCCATGGCTTTGTCTATTTCTGATTCTCAATGCCATACTAGGGCTCACGGTCTTATATAGTGCATCTGCACAAGACGTTGGGCTTGTAAGTAAACAAGCCATGAGCTTTGGTATCGGTTTCGTGGTCATGTTTAGTTTGGCTCAGATCCCACCAAAAGTGTATCAAGCATTTTCTCCCTACTTTTATGTATTTGGAGTGCTGTCGCTGCTTGCAGTGGTGATTTTTGGTGAAGTTCGTATGGGTGCTCAGCGTTGGATTGACATCCCCGGCTTTGGTAGCGTGCAACCCAGTGAGTTTATGAAAATTGGTATGCCGATGATGGTAGCGTGGTTCTTGTCACGTAAAGCTCTGCCGCCAAGCTTCTCACAAGTCATTCTGTCTTTATTGCTGATTGTGGTGCCTTTTCTCCTCATTGCTGAACAACCCGACTTAGGCACCTCCTTATTGGTACTCGCCAGTGGGATTTTCGTGCTTTTCCTCAGTGGCTTATCATGGAAATTGATTGCAGGTGCAGCGGGTGTAGCAGGTGTCATTATTCCGATCGCATGGGAATTTTTACTACACGACTATCAGCGCCAACGTGTTTTGACTTTATTTAACCCAGAAGCCGATGCTCTAGGTACAGGTTGGAACATTATTCAGTCTAAAACTGCAATCGGTTCTGGTGGCTTTTCAGGTAAAGGCTTTTTAGAGGGAACTCAATCCCACTTACACTTTTTACCTGAAGGTCATACTGACTTTATTATTGCCGCCTATTCAGAAGAATTTGGCTTGATTGGCGTTACACTGCTGATTCTTCTCTATTGTGCAATTATTTTTAGAACATTCCAGATTGGCTTACAAAGCTTTCATAACTATGGTCGTTTGGTTGCTGGTGCCTTTGGTTTGTCATTTTTTGTTTATGTATTTGTAAATGCAGGCATGGTCAGTGGTATTTTACCTGTAGTAGGTGTGCCTTTGCCGTTCATGAGTTATGGCGGAACTGCAATTATTACCCTTATGTCAACTTTTGGACTGGTTATGTCTATTCATACACATCGATAATGAGGAATTTTATAAACTTATGTTTCTTCCTACTTTGAATAAAACTTTTAAATTTTTAACTTTAAGTGCTGGTTTATTCTTGAGCAGTAATTGGGCACAAGCAAATGAATTTTACAATCACCCTAATTACTTTGCTTTCAAACAAAAGGCAATGACAACCTACGGCTTAAGCAGCGAACAAATCGATGCTGCGATGAGTGGTGCGCGTAATTTACCCAATATTTTGAACATCATGACTCGCCCTGGTGAAAGTAAACCTTGGTATCAATATCGTTCAATGTTTTTAGTTGAAGGTACCATTCAACGTGGTGCACGTTTTAAAAGCCAATATGAAGATGTACTAAATCGTGCTGAACAGCAGTATGGTGTACCTAAATCGGTGATTCTCGGCATTTTAGGTGTAGAAACGGGCTATGGTGCCAATAAAGGCTCTTTCATCACTAGAGACGCCTTAGCAACGCTTGCCTTTGGTTACCCTCGTCGTGCTGACTACTTTAGCGATGAATTGGCTGCATTAATTTCATGGACATATAAAGAAGGCTATCCAACCAACAGTATCATGGGTTCTTATGCAGGTGCGATTGGTTACCCGCAATTCATGCCAAGCAATATTCAAAAATTAGGCGTGGATTACGATGGTAATGGACATATCGATTTAAGAAACTCTGCTGCTGATGCAATTGGTTCAATTGCCAACTATTTAGCTCAACACGGTTGGCAGCGAGATCGTCCAATTGGCTTCCCTGCTCGCTACTTAGGTAACAATCCAGATAGCGTGATTGCTAAAGATTTGACCCAGCCAGTTCCTTATGGTGAATTGAAAAAATTGGGAGTCGCACCAATTGACCCTTTGGTAAAAATTGATGATCTTGATTTAGTCAATGTTATTCAATTACAAGACCAATTTGGTCCAATTTACTATATTACTTATCCAAATTTCCAAGTCATTACGACCTACAACAAGAGTCGCATGTATGCAACTGCTGTATGGTTATTAGGCACCGAAGTAGCTAGCCGATAGGCTAGCTTTTTTACAACATTATGAAAAGTCAATAAATTTTTTATTAAAAAAGTACACTTAATCAGCAAAATTTATAAATTGTTACAATATTGATTATTTTTTAACCAGAAACTGTAAGTTTTTGCCCTTTTTGTAACTATTTATCGTTAAGGACTAGACACACTTCGTAAGTGATGAATATTATCGCCGCAAGATAAAGTAATTGCAAAAGTGAATAATTAGACATGTGCACTATATTTCAAGGTGTTTTTATTGAAATAGAAAAGCATGTTCTCTAGGAGTTTATACAATGCAGTTTTCGCTAAAATATATTATAGCGCTGACGGCAGGCTTAAGTTTAAGCCCGTTACATGCTGAAATGGTACAGTCTTCATCATTAACCAATGATGTTGAAGGTTCTAACTTGGCTGCCCGCGTACTAAGCAAAGATTCTCAAAATTTTAATTCTCGTTTTTCAAACGTTAATAGTCTTTCAATCACTGAGAGTTCAGGTGACAAAGTACGTCGCCAAACGATCGCTGCTAAGATCGATATCCCAGCAGAAGAGCCTTCAGTGATTGAAAAACTGAATACTGTTGCTTCGAACACCGTTCGTAAATTCAGCCAAAATGGCGTTGCATCGTGGTATGGTCGTCAATTCCATGGTCGCAAAACAGCAAGCGGTGAAACATTCGATATGAATGCTATGACTGCTGCTCACCGTAGCCTTCCTTTGAACTGTTATATCCGTGTAACAAACAAAGACAATGGCAAAAGTGTTGTTGTAAAAGTTAACGATCGTGGTCCATTCCATGGTAACCGTGTATTAGATTTATCTTATGGCGCTGCAAAGCAACTTGGTATGTCTAGTTCAGGTACGGGCAATGTGAGCATTGAACGTGTTGATGGTCCTAATTCTTAATCATTAAGACCATTACTAAAAAGCCGCTTATTGCGGCTTTTTTATTTTTATCTATTACATTTGTTAATGCTTTACGCCTTATCCTATTCTTCGGTATATTGAATAAATAAAAATGAATACTGCAAGGAGCGCGCTGTGAAATCGATTGACGAATGGTTTGATGAATATAGTGACAGTCACCAAAACCAAACCAACAAAAAAATCCACTGGGTCTGTGTTCCTGCCATTCTATTTTCGATCATTGGTATTCTGGCGCACTTTAGCACCTTACTCACCGCCCTATTGCTGGTTTTAACTTTGGTGTTTTACGCACGTCTGGATGTCGTACTTGCAATAGCAATGGCTGCTTTATTAGCCGTCATGGCGTGGCTAATTGTGATCCTACCTGTGGGAGTTGGATTCTATATCGGTGTTTTTGTGATTGCGTGGATCGGACAATTTTATGGGCATAAAGTTGAGGGCAAGAAGCCTTCATTCTTTAAAGATTTACAATTCCTTCTGATTGGCCCTGTGTGGTGCATGGACGCTTATTTAGCTAAAGTCCTACCTAAATGGAAAATTCGTCAAAAATCAGCGCTTACAAGCTAATTTAGCGCACATCTTGCAAGCAACCAGCCAAGGGAAACTGTTATTGATAGATTTTCCCTTGGTATTTCAACCAACCATCGATGTGTTTTCCACGTGGATCATGATGGGTCCAATGAATGACACCACCTTTTTGGCTATATTCATATTCACCAAAAAACTCAACTGTATCGCCTTTTTTCAGCCCTTCGATTCTTGGGGCTAAATCAATGTTGTGTGCGATCAATACGGTTAAACCATTCTCCAGTTTAAGAATCATTTTCTGATGTCTTGAACCTTCATTGTCATCTGGCAAAATCGCTTTCACAACACCTTGTGCTTGGACCTGTACATTACTTCGTTGATGCTGATAGGCTTGCATGATCTTGTTTTGATCATCGACCGCTACAGCACTACTCGTACTTGGTATAGAGGAAGAATTACTGGTATTTTGTTTTTGCTTAAAATCAAGACCGAAATAAGCTGCAATCAACACAATGATCGCAATAATGATCAGATTATTTTTTTGAGTTTTCATATTTACCTTTTATCAGACGCAAAATAGCAAAATGCCAATCGAATTGATTGGCATTTTGATCATACAACGTCTATCACATTTAGAATAGTCGATTCATACCATTCAAAGCCGCAACACGATAGGCTTCAGCCATGGTTGGATAGTTGAATGTCGTTTCTACGAAATACTTCAAGGTATTGTTTGGACTGTGCATCACCACTTGACCAATGTGAATAATCTCTGCTGCATTGTTACCAAAACAGTGAATACCCAAGACCTCTAAAGTATCACGATTGAACAGAATCTTTAATTCACCGACGGTATCACCAGTAATCTGTGCACGTGCCAAATGACGGAAAGAAGCCTGACCAACTTCGTAAGGCACTTTCTCTTCAGTCAGTTCTTGTTCAGTCTTACCAATTGAAGAAATCTCTGGAATGGTATAAATACCTGTTGGTACATCACGGATTGGCTTCACATTCTTTTCGCCTACCATGTTTGCACCTGCGCAACGACCTTGGTCATACGCAGCGGAAGCAAGTGAAGGCCAACCAATCACATCACCTGCAGCATAAATATTTTCAGCTTCAGTTTGATATTGATCATTGACCATGAGCTGACCGCGACCATTCGGTACCAAGCCCACATTTTCCAAGCCTAGACCATCGGTATTACCTGAACGGCCATTACACCATAAGATCGCATCTGCCTTGATCTTCTTACCGCTGAGTAAATGTAAGACCACATGATCATCAAAAGTTTCTAAACGATCAATTTGCTCATTATGACGAATCAATACCCCTTGTTCACGTAAGTGATATGACAATGCATCGGCAATTTCATCATCAAGGTAGCTTAAAAGCTTTTGCTGGGTGTTGATCAAATCAACTTTATGATCGAGTCCGATAAAAATAGAAGCGTATTCACAACCAATTACGCCCGCACCATAAATGATGATCTTTTGGATTGAATAATCAAGGTCAAGAATCTTGTCCGAATCAAATACGCGCGGATGATTGAAATCTAAACCTTTTGGTTGGTATGGACGGCTACCCGTTGCAATCACGATTTGCTTGCAAATAATGGTATCTTTAATGCCATCCTGACCAAAAATCAGTACGGTGTTTTTATCTTGGATATACGCACGACCGTGGAAAACTTCGATTTTATTGCGATCATAAAAACGTGTATGCGTATCAACCTGCTGTTGAATGACTTTATGCGCATTACGTAGTACCTGTTTCATGGTGAATTGTTTCCACTCACCTACTTTTTGAAACATTGGGTCACGTTGATAACGAATAATACTTGAAACTGTTTGACGTAAAGCTTTACTTGGAATTGTGCCTACGTGTGCGCAGTTACCACCGAGTTGATCACGAACATCAACGATTGCAACACGCTTACCTGCTTTTGCAAGCTTCATTGCCGCGCCTTCGCCAGCTGGGCCAGAACCGAGAATTACTGCATCATATTTGACAATATTCCCACCAACGACCTCTTTCTTACGTGGCATTCAAAGCTCCTTTGTCTCTTAACCGTTTTGCTATATATATGATAACCAATATGCAGCCAGATGATGTATTTCACAACTATATATTTTTATATATTTACATTTTCAAAATGAATACCACTTTTCATGCTTTATTACGGTAAATTTGACTATAATAACGGGATATCTCAAGTCAAAGGCTGTAGAAATTATATGTCTGAACACCGTAAACCTGAACAGGGTATAAAACTTCGTGGCGCGGAAAAAGTCGCGAGAATTCCTGTAAAAGTTATCCCTACGGTTGAAGTACCTCGCAAACCTGACTGGATTCGAGTCAAGATGACCGCTCCAGAAGAAGTTCAGCGTATCAAAACAACCTTGCGCTCGCAAAAACTGCATACCGTATGTGAAGAAGCGGCTTGCCCCAACCTACCAGAATGTTTCGGTGGTGGTACAGCAACCTTCATGATCATGGGTGATATCTGTACACGTCGCTGTCCATTCTGTGACGTTGCACATGGTCGCCCAAATGCTCTAGATCCAGATGAACCACGCCACATGGCAGAAACCATTTCCAATCTCGGCCTCAAATATGCCGTGATTACCTCGGTTGACCGTGACGACCTTTTGGATGGTGGTGCGCAACACTTCGTTGATTGTATCAAAGAAGCCCGTGCATTAAGCCCAAAAACCTTATTGGAAATTCTAGTACCTGACTTCCGTGGTCGTATGGATATTGCCTTACGCATCATGACTGAATGTCCGCCAGATGTATTCAACCACAACATTGAAACTGTGCCACGTTTGTATAAAGCGATGCGTCCAGGTTCTGATTATCAGCACTCTTTAACGCTGTTAAAAATGTTTAAAGAATACTGCCCTGATGTACCAACCAAATGTGGTTTGATGGTCGGCATCGGTGAAACTGAAGAAGAAGTGATTGCCCTGCTCGATGACCTTAGAGCACATGATGTTGACTACATTACCATTGGTCAATATCTACAGCCATCTAAGCAACATGCGCCGATTGACCGCTTTGTAACGCCAGATGAATTCGAGCGTTATGCTGAGCATGGTCGTAAACTTGGCTTTAGAAATATCTGGTCTGCGCCAATGGTTCGCTCAAGCTACTTTGCTGATCGCCAATACCATGGTGAACCTGTTCCAGTGGTACGCCGTAAAGTCGATCCTGCCAAGAAAATTGCAGTTCAGGCGATTGAAGCTTAACTTTTTAGTTGGCAATAAAAAAACACCACAATTGTGGTGTTTTTTTTATGATTAAAACAAAACTTTAGGCAATATGCTTCTGCACTACAATCGAACCGACAGAATAACCAGCACCGAATGAAGAAATCACAGCATACTCACCATCATTGACCTGCTCACCAGTACGATGCATCGCAATAATCACACCTGCAGATGAGGTATTGGCAAACTCATCCAGAATGATCGGTGCACGCTCTAAATCAGCCTCTTTACCGACCACCAATTTCAAAATCAGTTCATTCATATTGGCATTGGCTTGGTGTAACCAGAAACGCTTGATTTGTTCAGCGCTTAACTCAAGTTTTTCCAATTGTGCGGTAATGATTTTCGCAACTAGTGGACAAACTTCTTTAAAGACTTTACGACCATCTTGACGGAATAACTTGTCGTCAACAACTGCATCTTCACTACGGTTTAAGAAACCAAAATTGTTACGGATATTATTTGAGAACTGGGTAAACAAATGGATATCTAAGATTTCATAACCCGATTTGGTTTCAGTTTCTTCAATAATTGATGCTGTCGCAACATCACCAAAGATAAAGTGTGCATCACGAGTACGGTAGTCTAAATGACCCGATGTAATTTCAACATTGAGCAAGAGTACACGGCGTGCACCACATTTCACTGCATCGTAGGCTTGTTTCAAACCAAACGTTGCAGCAGAACATGCCACGTTCATGTCATAAGCATAACCTTGAATACCCAAAGCTGACTGGATTTCAATTGCAACCGCTGGATAGGCACGTTGCATATTTGAACATGCCAAAATTACAACGTCGATATCTTCTGCGGTAACACCTGCATTTTCCATCGCCTGCTTAGCAGCAATAACACCCCACTCTGCTTGAAGTGAAAGTTCATCATTACTACGCTCTTGCAAGCGCGGACGTAAACGTGTCGGATCAAGAATACCTGATTTTTCGACCACATAACGGCGTTGAATACCCGATGCTTTCTCAATAAATTCAGGGCTTGAGCCACGAAGTGCTTCAATTTCGCCAGCTTCAATTTGCGCTGCGTTATCTTGGTTATACTGTTCTACATAAGCATTTAAACTTTCAACCAATTCTTCATTGGAAATAGATTCGGTTGGGTGGAATAAACCTGTACCTGTTATACGGATGCCCATGTAAAACTCCTGTAAAGAATGCTTCTAACTTTCATATTTCTCAGTTTAACCGATTGCTAATCGATCCCATAGTTTTTGTAATCTAGTTGGTGAAATAGGCAGCTTTGTTTTCATCGGCTGAGAAAACAAAGAAATTCTAAATTCTTCCAACATCAAATACAGTTCTTTGATTTTAGGATCATTTTTAAATTTAAATACTTTGTCCATCCATGGATCGACATCATCAATTGCAGCAAGGTCTCGTTGTAGATTATTGGGCAAACGATCTAAACGCAATAGCAGCGCTTTTAAATAACGCGGGTATTCCTGCCAAATTTCAGCAGGACGGCTATAAACAAAGTTTGCTAATGACATTAAATCAAGTTGATCTTCAATGTCATCTACACTTCGACCAAAGATGCTTTGATCCAACACCAATAACTCACGGCGGATCTGCTGCCATTGAGTAAATATTTCAGTTAAATCACTTAATGTCTGTTGACCATTTGCTAAAAATTGCTTTTTAGTTTCAGTGAGTAACTGCTGAAACTCAGCCGAATTTTTTGGTAGATCTTGAATTGAAACTTGCAAGGTTGCATAAACCAGCATTTGTTCCAGCTTGGCACGATCACCCAGGGGTGAATAAGCGAGAGCCAACGGCTTGGAAATCTGTTTTTTCAATTGACGGATTAAATCCCCCAACTGCATATGTACAAGACGAATCACCCCTTCTCGATGTTGCTTAATCGCTTCATCCTGATCATTAAAGGTTTGAATCACCACGCCAGATTCATCTTTGGCGTCAAGATCAGCAAATAGCTTGCTTGGCACCAAGGCCTGATATTGCTTGATCACAACACCTGTTACTTTTTGCGATGCTTCGAATACAAAATTTTCAGGGAAGGTCTGGAACTCGCCTTGTTGCTGTTTCACTGGACGATGGGTTTCAACACGACAACGTGCTTTTAACTCATCTAGATCACGCCCTTGTGCAATCAACTTGCCTTTTTCATCTACCACCTTGATAAACGGAATCAGATACTGATCAATGCGCTCAAAAGAAAAATCTTTTTCCGTAATCTGCTCACCGCGTAAAGCAAACGCCAAGTAGCTAAATAAATGTTCACGCAGATGAACCGCATCAATCCCCTGCATGAGCTTTTTAGCTGTATCTGGAATCGGCACCAAATTGCGACGCTTGTCTTTTGGTAGTGCTTTTAATAAAGCTTCGATTAAATCCTGACGCCACCCTGGAATGCCCCATGACCACTGCTTTTCATCCACTTGCGGTAAAGCCTGCACTGGAATTTTAACTGTCGCACCATCTTCATCATGGCTAGGGTCAAAACGATAGCTGGCAGCAAGTCGCAGTTGTCCATTATGCAAATAATCTGGGAATTGTTGCGTCGTTGGACGATCATTCATCCATAACGCATCATCATCTACAAATAAATAACGCGGATGCTCTGACTCAATGGTTGCACGCCAATCTTCAAAACTGCTGCGACTGGCAATTTCTTCTGGCACTTTCTCTGCATAGAACTGGTAAATAGTCTCTTCATCCACCACCAAATCACGACGACGTAATTTATCTTCAACCCGTTCAACTTCTTGAAGTTTGAGTAAGTTATGTTTTAAAAATGGCGGCGTAATACCTAAATTACCTGTCGTTAAGGCATCACGTAAAAAGATTTCATGTGCCGCAGGTTGGTCCACTTTTTCAAAATTGATTAATCTTTTCGGTTCAATAATCAAACCAAACAGAGAAATCTGCGCATAAGCATTAACAATACCCGCTTTTTTCGACCAATGTGGTTCAAAATAGTGATATTTCAATAAATCACGCGCAGCCAATAGAATCCATTCAGGATCAATTTTTGCCAAAGTCCGTAAATACACCTGAGAGGTTTCCACCATCTCAAATGCCATAACCCAAGCGGTATTGGTCTTGTGTAAGGTACTGGCAGGAAAAACTTTAGCCTTCTGCTGGCGCACCGCCATAAAAGTATTACGTTCATCTGTTTTATTCGCGATAAATGAAAGCAAACCAGTTAACAGCGCACGGTGTAAGTTTTCATAATTGGCTGATTTTTCATTAAAACTGAGCTTTAAACCTTCTGCCAATTCAACCAATTGCTGATGGGTTTGTTTCCATTCACGAAGACGTAACCAACTTAAAAAGTGCTGACGTGCAAATTGACGGCGCTTATTTTCAGTTTGTGTTTCAGGACTGGTTTGCAGCGTACTCCAAAGTTTTAAATAGAATAAAAAGTCTGAGTCAGCTTCTTTAAACAAGGCATGTTTTTGATCTGCCTGCATTTGCTTGTCCGCAGGACGCTCACGCGGATCTTGAATAGCCAAGGCACTGACAATAATCAACGTTTCTTTGAGCACACCAAAATGAGCCCCGCCAACCAACATACGTGCTAAACGTGGGTCAATTGGCATACGCGCCATCATTTGACCGACTTTGGTTAAATCATTCTTACGTTCGTTTAATGCACCTAACTCAACCAAGAGCTTACGTCCGTCATTCACCAAACGGAAATCAGGTGGCTCAATAAAATCAAAATCTTCTAGATTGCCCAAACCTAAGCTTTGCATTTGCAAAATAACAGAGGCTAAGTTGGTCCGTTTAATTTCAGGTTCAGTAAACTCAGGACGACTTAAAAAGTCTTCTTCACTGTATAGACGAATACATACACCCGCAGCAATACGACCACAGCGGCCTTTACGCTGGTTGGCTGCAGCTTGTGAAATCGCTTCAATCGGTAAGCGCTGTACCCGAGAACGGTAGTTATAACGCGAGATACGAGCAAAACCACTGTCAATCACATAGCGAATATTCGGAACCGTCAATGCAGTTTCAGCCACGTTGGTCGCAATAATAATGCGTCGACCTTTGCCACTTGGACTAAAAATCTTTTGCTGTTCAGCCAGTGCTAAACGTGCATATAAAGGCAACACCTCAGTATGACGAGGACCATATTTTTGCAGCGTTTCCTGTAATTCACGGATTTCCTGCTCTGTACTGGCAAAAATTAAAATATCCGCATATTCAGGATGACCTTTTGCTTCAGCATCGGCAAAACACTCTTCTACCGCTTGTACTACAGCGCGCGGTAAATTTTCTTCAAAATCGTCAAACTCGTCGTCATCGCTACCGACAATACTCAGCTCAGAGATTGGACGATAACGTAGCTCGACAGGAAAGCTGCGACCTTCTACTTCAAAAATTGGTGCATTATAAAAATACTGGCTAAAACGATTTACATCTAGCGTAGCCGAGGTCACGATAACTTTTAGATCAGGGCGTTTTGGCAAAAGCTGCTTGAGATAGCCCATAATGAAGTCAATATTGAGTGAACGTTCATGCGCTTCATCAATAATGATCGTATCGTATTTTGATAAAAAACGGTCATTGGTCAATTCAGCCAACAAAATACCATCTGTCATCAAACGGACGATTGAATCTTGTGAACCTTGCTCATTAAAACGAATCTTAAAGCCAATTGATTCGCCAAGCTTCTCGCCCACTTCTTCTGCAATACGTTGTGAGACACTTCGAGCCGCCAATCGACGTGGCTGAGTATGACCAATCATCCCAGTGAGTCCACGCCCTGCCAGCATCGCGATTTGGGGAAGCTGTGTAGTTTTACCAGAACCCGTTTCACCAGCAACAATAATGACTTGATGCTTTTGAATCGCCTCAATTAAACGGTCTGCGTATTGGGTAACAGGTAGGTCTTGATTCAGCTTGATCTTGGGAACACGTGCTAAGCGTTGTTTTACTTTATGATTCGATTGTTGAATCAGTTTTTCGATTTCCGCTGTTTCTGTTTTTTTATCTTTGCGCAGTCGATTTAAACGGTGACGGTCACGTGCCATAACCAATTGATCTACATTTAAATGACTCTGCACTGAACAGCTTTCCTGAAAAATTAAATAATCGGCTATTTTACGCCTTAAGCCCTTGCTATGCAAAGAAACCTTTTCAAACTGTTTGAGATAAAATCTAAAACCGCACTTATTCGTCCAATTATACTTTTTTATTCCCAGATCATTTTACATATTCATCTGATGTAGAATATTTAATCGTATATCTCCGTTTTTTATATAATTTTAGATTTTTTCAATTTTACCCTTGAATTTTGATGGCGTAGACTTCATGTTGTTATGCACATTAGTTCTGGATCTTTTGTCATGTTTGCTTCATCTCGATGCAGTCAAATAGGACAGATATTCTTGGGTGAAAGTCGTTTTTATTGATTTATTCAATTTTCCGATTTTAGTCATGTAAAAATACTATTTCCCCAATAACTAAAAATTATTTATTCTTGACCTCGTAAACAAGTAAGGCGTTAGCCTCTCAATAAAACCTCAATCATGGAGACAATGATGAGCTTAATTAATACTGAAGTTAAACCATTTAAAGCGACTGCGTACCACAACGGTCAATTTGTTGACGTATCTGAAGCAGATCTTAAAGGCAAATGGTCTGTTGTATTCTTCTACCCAGCTGACTTCACTTTCGTATGTCCAACTGAGTTAGGCGACCTTGCTGACAACTATGCTGAATTCCAAAAATTAGGCGTTGAAATCTATGGCGTGTCTACTGACACTCACTTCACGCACAAAGCTTGGCACGACACTTCAGAAGTTATTGGTAAAATCCAATACCCATTGATCGGTGACCCAACTTGGACACTTTCTAAAAACTTCGACGTATTAATCGAAGCTGCTGGTCTTGCTGACCGTGGTACTTTCGTAATCGATCCAGAAGGCAAAATCCAAATCGTTGAAATCAACGCTGGTGGTATCGGCCGTGATGCATCTGAACTTCTTCGTAAAGTTAAAGCTGCTCAATATGTTCACGCTCACCCAGGTGAAGTTTGCCCAGCTAAATGGAAAGAAGGCGAAGCTACGCTTGCTCCATCTATCGACTTAGTTGGTAAAATCTAATTATTTAGATTAGACCAATTGGTTTGAAACCACCCTTTTTAGGGTGGTTTTTTTATTGATTATTTTTATCAATCCAAGCCCTATTTCACACCCAAAATTTATAGCTATTTTTTTACAATTCTTATACTTATAAATTTATAGCAAGCTTCATTTATGAATTGTCAGACGGTTACAGTTGGAGTACTGTCAAAGAATAGAACACCAGAGTTATTAACCATGTACTAAAAGATCAAATCAAAATGGGGACAAATATATGGAAAAACCAGTTGTTGTAACCTCTTGGAAATATGATGTTTCTTCACGCTATTTAAAAATTTTCTATAGCAATGGCTCAGGTGAGCTTTATCATCCCGTTCCAGAGTTTATCTACAATAATTTACTTCGCACCAATGATAAAACTGCCTTTGTGCATAAATATCTAGAATTTGATCTACATTTTAAACGACTCTGTATTTCAGCCTAGTCATAAAAAATCAGCCCGTTGGGGCTGATCTGTTTTATATCTTTCGCTTATTTAAGCCGCGTCATTTTGCTCAATATACTTCTCGAGCATTTCTTCCTTCACATCAGCATGCATATTAATTCTACTGAGGTCACCTTTATAATGCGCTACAACCCGATCATCCATGATTTTTGACCACCAAGATGGAATAAATGCTGGCAGAATCATGGCACCATAACCTGCGGGTAACTGCGGCGCATCTTGAAAGTGACGTAAGGTTTGAAAGCTTCGAGTCGGATTGGCGTGATGATCCGAATGACGTTGTAATTGATACAAGAACAAATTGGTCACCACATTATTATTATTCCAGCTATGTTCTGGCAAAGTCCGTTCATATTGGCCATTTTCTTTCTTTGCACGCTTTAAACCATAATGTTCAATATAATTTACTGATTCAAACAAGGTAATCGCATAAGCTGCTTGCGTGACTTGGAACGGGACTGAACGCATACCAAACTTGCTAAACATGGCGGCATGATATACAGCAGACATCGCCCAGCCATGAATTAACTCATTTTCCTTACAGAGGAAAGGCAGTTTCTTACGTTCTAAACGGTTTTTCTCAATTTCGATCGCCGATTTAAAGCTGCCAATCACAGTACGCGGTAAAAACCTCCAAAAGCTTTCGCCAAATTGTGAAGATGCTGGATCTTCAGGTGTTGCAACGCGACGATGATGTCCATACGGGTGTTCAATTCGAAAATGGTTATAACCCGATGGCGCTAAAGCCAAATGCGAAAGATAATGCTCTAGACGCCCACTCTTATGGCTCAGTTCATGTGCAGTATTAATCGCAATTCCATTGACCATGCCCACCAAAGTTCCCAATAAGGCCTGATCTGCAACTGGGGTGTCTTTACGACTGGCTAAATAAGCCCCATAAATATTGGTTGCATATTGTAATGGAATAAAAAGTTTAACAATTCGAGCGTAATACGGATCGGCTTCTAAATCCGCGATTGCATCTAATGGTGGGTTTTCGGTGTCTTCACCAATTAATTTATCTAATGTTGGAATAACGCCATGAATAAATAATGGCCCAAATGAAGCAAAGAACTTTTTCGTTTTTTTAGGGCCAAACTGATAGCCCGCCAAACCACCCATCGCAATGGTCGGTACAGCCAAACCCAATAGCCATAAATGACGTTTCTTATCCTTAAATGTTGTTGTCGCTTGCTCGACATCCAGTTGAGTATGCATATTCATTAGAAACTCCTCAATCAAACACAAAATGTTTTGCTTGAGTTGATTGTGTCTCTTCACCGGCCCTCTATATTATCATTTTAAGACTTGCTATTATCATTTTAAGACTTTACTGAGTTTTTCTTGTGCAAAAGCAACAGATCCCTGTTATTCCATCACGTTATTATTTACGACTGATTGAAATTCTAATCGGTACGCATCAATACGATAATGATTTGTTGATGGCTGTGCAGCAAGAACTGGCAAAAACAGAATTATTATCGATTCAGCAAATTGAACAATTCATTGAGATTGGTTTAAGTCTGCCCAATACCCAAGACTTGGCCTTTGAACTGGGCAAAAATATCAAGCTCAGCTCACATAGTCTCGTCGGTTATGCACTCATGACCAGTCCTAATCTGGAACATGCACTTAGGCTGATTGCACAATATTTTAGACTGATTATGCCAAGTTTTAAGCTCAGCATTCAGTTTCCAACAGGCTCACAAAAAGTTGAACTATTATTTGAACCAATTTTGCAGATGAATAAGCAATGTTTGGCCTTTCATATTGAAGCGATTGCCGTAGCGTTCTACTACAGCCTATTAGAGTTGGCAGGTCAGCAATTACAACGTTATCAAGTCTATTTGAGTGTTCCAGAGCCAAGCTATCAAGAACGTTATTTAACCTTAGTAAAAGCCAATTTCCACTTTAACTATACTTGGCTTTCAGGTATCCGCGTGGTGATTGATCAGCAGCAATTAGCACTCCCCTTACCTTTGGCAGATGCACATAGTTTAAAAATAGTTGAACAACGCTGTCAGGAACAAATCCAGAAGATCTATCATCAAGGAGAAATTGTGGAATGGGTCAGCATGATGTTGCGACAAGCCAATCAAGTCCCAACCCTCATGGAATGTGCCAAAGTATTAAACATTTCGACCAAGACCTTGCAACGCTATTTACAGCAACAAGGCGTTGAATTTCAAGCTTTAAAGCAGCAAATCAGCACTGAGCGTGCGATTGAGTTATTAGAAAATTCTAGCTTTACCATTACCCATATTGCCTATGAGCTGGGTTATTCTAATCCTGCCAATTTCACCCGTGCATTTAATAAAGTGATTGGCTGTAGCCCTCAAGCATATCGACTACATCATCAAAGTAAAATCAATTCACTTCAACACTACCATACATAAACCTGCACCAATCGGCAGAATGGTACTCATGTAATCTTCATCATCTTTAATCAGTTCGAGGAATTCCTTCACCTCTGCTGCATGAGAAATCACATTATCAACAATTAAAGTACTTCCCGAAGACTGCAATAAACGCTTTAAGTCTTGCCAGTAGCTCACATAACTACCACGTTCAGCATCCAGTAGAATCAAATCATAAGGTTCAACCGCTTGGGCCAGATAATCAGCAGCATCTCCCACCCAAAAATCAATAAACGGCTCCAAGCCAAATTCTTCCGCATATTTTTTTGCTTGCGCACTGCGAAAGGCATTAATTTCTAGGGTTTGTACAGCCCCACCGACGCTTTTACCTGCTTCCGCCAGCCAAAGTGTTGAATAGCCTGTAGATGTCCCAATTTCTAGAATCCGTTTTGATCGTTGAGTACGAACCAACATCGCAAGTAGCTTAGCTGACTCAGCTTCAATATTTCGGTAGCGTCTTAAACGATCAGACTGTCGAGCATCATGTTGTTTAAACTCATCATATAAATCAGAGATACGTTTTAAAAATACAGTGCTGGTCATATCTGATCCCCCAACTACGCTTATGCAAAGTGTATTTAATTTAAGTCGTTTGTATTAGTTTAAAGCGTGGCAGAATTTGACCATCATCGAGCTGAACGGTTTCGCTAAACATTGCCAATGGACGTACCCACATTGAGTAATCACCATATAAGCATTGATAGACCACCAATTCCTCTTCGGTTTCACTATGACGAGCCACATTAAACACTTGATACAGCTGACCTTTATAGTGTTGATAAATGCCACGTTGTAAGGTCATATTACTTACCCTTTATTTATGCCACGAAATGATTGCAGTTATATAACAACTTTGATTGTACTCAAATTTTTTGTGAAAGAAATCTTCAAAAAATAGTAAATTTATTAAAAATTCAAAAAACCGATCAAACTCATAAAAACATACTGTTTTACCTATTCAGTACTTTTGCGTACTATAGCCTCATTGAATGAATTTAGCTGATTTAAAAGTCTTAGCGTTTGGAGAAATACATGTTAGATCAAAATATTAAAACTCAATTAAAAGCTTACTTAGAACGTTTAGAAAGTCCAATCGAGTTGGTTGCTGCTTTAAATGACTCCGACAAAGCAGAAAAAATTAAAGAACTCGTGACTGAAATTGCGGAACTTTCTGACCAAGTTACGGCGCGTTTTGACGGTTCAAACGCTCGCCGTCCTAGTTTCGGTGTAGCCAAAGCAGGTGAACAACCACGTGTGTTCTTTGCTGGCTTACCGATGGGACATGAGTTTACTTCTTTGATCTTGGCATTATTACAAGTATCAGGTTATGCGCCTAAAGTGTCTGATGAAGTACTCACTCAGATCAAAGGCTTAAACTTGACTGCCAACTTTGATGTGTTTGTATCGCTGAGCTGCCATAACTGTCCGGATGTGGTTCAAGCACTCAACTTGATTGCGATTAACAATCCAAATACCACGGCAACCATGATTGATGGTGCTTTCTTCCAAGACGAAGTTGAAGAACGCAAAATCTTGGCTGTGCCAATGGTGTTCCAAGACAATCAGCATATTGGTCAAGGTCGTATGACTTTGGAAGAAATTGTAGCGAAGTTGGATAGCAACTCGGCTGAGAAAGATGCAGCCGCAATCAATGCCAAAGATGCATTTGATGTGTTGGTGATTGGTGGTGGGCCTGCGGGTGGTACAGCAGCGATTTACGCGGCACGTAAAGGCATCAAAACGGGTATTGTGGCTGAACGTTTCGGTGGTCAAGTGATGGATACCATGGACATTGAGAACTTCACCACTGTTCAAAAAACTGTCGGTCCTCAGTTCGCTCAAGACATGGAAGCACATGTTCGTGAATACGGTGTCGATATCATGAACTTGCAACGTGTCAGCAAAATCACTGGTGCAGATCAAACGGCCAATGGTCTGGTTGAAGTGGAACTGGAAAATGGTGCCAAGCTTGAATCGAAAACCATCATCCTGTCTACAGGTGCACGTTGGAGAGAAATGAATGTACCGGGTGAAGCTGAATACCGTACTCGTGGTGTAGCATACTGCCCACACTGTGATGGTCCATTATTCAAAGGCAAACGTGTTGCGGTGATTGGTGGAGGTAACTCTGGTGTTGAAGCAGCGATTGACCTTGCAGGGATTGTTGAGCATGTGACTTTGGTTGAGTTTGATACCAAACTTCGTGCAGACCAAGTGTTGCAGGACAAATTAAATAGCTTACCAAATACCACTGTGATCATGAATGCCTTAAGTACTGAAGTGGTTGGTGATGGTGCTCAGGTAACGGCATTGAAATACAAAGACCGTGCTACTAATGTTGAACACACAGTTGAACTTGCAGGGATCTTTGTACAAATTGGTTTATTACCAAACACAGATTTCTTAAAGAGCAGTGCGGTTGAGTTGAGTAATCGTGGTGAGATTGTGATTAATGATCGCAACGAAACCAATGTCAAAGGTGTCTTTGCCGCAGGTGACTGTACGACAGTACCGTACAAGCAAATCATCATTGCCACAGGTGAAGGCGCCAAAGCATCGCTGTCTGCTTTTGATTATATGATCCGTTCTGGAGTATAAGTCTACTCAGAACATGTGCACGCACTTACATTTTCCGATGTAAGTGCGTGTTTTTACAAGTTATCAACAAATTTTCAACTTTATTATTCATCAAGTTTATGTTTATATTTTCGGTATCCATATCCGATTGGATGCCACAAAGAAAAGGAAATAGACAATGAATAAATTACTTGTTGCATTAGGTCTTGCTGCTACTGTTGCGCTTGTAGGCTGTAATAAAGATAAAGCACCTGAAACTGGTGCAACCACGGGTGAGCATTTAGAACATGCTGCTGATCAAGCTGGTGCAGACGTTCAAAATGCGGCTGATGCAGCTGCGAGCAATGTTGCAACGGCTGTAGATACTGCTGGTGATCAAATTGATGCTGCTGCTGATCACACTGCAACTGCAACGGCTGAAGCTGCTGCTAAAACTGAGGCTGCGGCACGTGATGCAACGGCTAAAGTTGCTGGTGCAGTAGAATCAACTGCTGCTGATGTGAAAGAAAAAGCTCAACAATAATTGAGTTGAAATAAAAAAGCCTCTGTAAACAGAGGCTTTTTTATTGGTTTGAATTAGCTTAATAAACCTTCATCCCGCATCGCAATTTGTACAGACTGACGTTCAGCCACTTTATTACGCAATGCAATAATATTGATATATGGCGTTAAGTCATGTTCAATATGGTTTGACCAGTTGGTAAGAACAAATAGATAGGCATCCGCAGGACCAAAATTATCATCGACCAAATAATCACAATCCGATTCAGCTAAATAATTGTCGATATATTTAAGCAAACGATCAACTTCTGCATAGGCTTTGGTTTTCTCATCGTCAGTGAGCTTCCCGCCAAAGAATACTGAATAAGCATCATGCAATTCTGAATTCAAGTAGCCTAACCACTCTAGGACTTTAGCACGCCCCATTCCTGATGGTGGAATCAAATCCTGTTTAGGATCATGCTGTGCCAAAAACGGTAAAATTGCCACATTCTCAGTTAAAATCAAACCTGGATTAATTTCCAAAGCAGGGACATAGCCTTTTGGATTAATCTCGTAATAATCTGCACCTTTTGAAGTTTTATGTGTTTTTAGATCAACTCGTTCTAAATCAAAATCGACATTTATTTCATTTAAAATAATATGGGCTGCCAATGAGCATGCACCAGGTGAATAATACAACTTCATAATTGATCCTTGTTATCTAACAACTTATGCCCTAGAACGTTCCTACGAAACTCGAGAACAGAAATAACCAAAATTTATAATAGCTTTCATGCTAAGAACATCTACACCACTACTATTAATGAATTTTTTTCTGCCTTGCAAGTTATATTCCGTGACGATTGATTAATTTATGAAAAAACAAACCAAACAATGTCACGGAAATCAGATTACGCTCGACCAAAAAGTTTGCCTAACCATTCAAATAATGAGTTTAAAAATTCAACGATGATATTCTTCGGATTATTTGGCTCAAGTTGAGAATCCGAGCTTTTCATATCCAAATCTACAATCACAGGATCATGATCTGACGAGCGATAAGCATCTGCCGAGAAGAACAAAGCCTTTTGCTCATCAGTTTTATATTCTTCGTTATAGTCCAATACCGTTGGTTCATCGGCATTGATATGCCATGCAAAGGTTTTAATCACACGTTTATACAGATTGGCATCGGCAATGGCATGATCAAGGTTACCTGCACCGCCATAACCATCGGCATCGCTCGCCACACCAAAGACATAGCTATATGCCTTACTCCCCTCACCGACTTTGCTGTCATTCAGCAAAACTTTGTAATTGGCTTTCTCAAAACTTAAGATTGGGTCTTCTTTGGCATAACTATTCATATCGCCTAACAGTAAGATATTCGGATTCTTCACTTGGGTTGGATTCTTGGCAATCCATTGGGTGAGTTGCTCAACCGCTTTCACTCGGGTTGGGTTCCAACAGCCCTGCCCATCACGTTGATCTGCATCCAGAGAGTTTTCATCGACACCGCGACAGCTCTTCGATTTAAGATGATTTGGGATCACTGTAAAGATTTGTCCACCTTGTACAGGCTTAAAGGATTGTGCAATGGTTGAACGGCTTTTATCCCCTAAATCCAATACCGCAGGCTTATTCACTGGCTGAACACGTTTGCTGTTATAAATAATCGCAACCGCAATCACATCAGTACCCAACTGATTAAGTCCTTCTGGAATCACATATTTCCAGTCTGGCCCTAAAGCTTTAGTCAAGTTAGCAACTGCACTATCACTGCCATAACCATTATTGGCAATCTCCATCAAACCATACACGTCTGCATCGATTGATTTTAATGCATTGACGATTTTGGTATGTTGCTTATCAAATTCAGCCTGACTGTTGGCGCCACGCTCGGTTGGGAAACCATTCTTGCCATTGTCATAGTTCAGCACGTTAAATGCCGCAGCACGAATATGTTTGCTTTGTTTAGCCGCAATCGTTGTACGTGGATTGGTCGTGTTCACCACTTCTGGCAAGTTTGCACCTGCAATCGGCTGTACACGCCATGCATTAAAACGATATTCTAGAATCCCTTGTGCATTCTTTAACTGATAGCCCGAACGTAGCGTATTCAACGCACTAAAGTTTTGTGGCAACCACGGTGCACGGTTTTGATTGTTATAACCATCATCAAAGATAATCTTTGAAAGCAGATTTTGTTGCGCTAAAGCCTTGGCTTCATTTGAAAGTGCAGGATAAAGATTGGTCGGAATAAATAAGCGACCAAGGCTTAGAGAAAGTTCGCCATAACGACCAAAATTATAGTTTTCACTTACCGTCAACGTTTGCGGTAATTTCACCAACATCCCTTGATAACGCTTAGGTGAATTACCAGCAGTATCGGTCAAGCTGCTAAATGGCAAGTTTAAGTCCAGTGGTTGAATCAGCGATGCCATATTCTGGTTACAGGTTTTAATATCCTGCTGTAACTGATCCAGTTGAAGTTGGTTTTGATAACTGGTTAAACGACCACGTAGGATAACTTCATCACCAACCTGCCCACCTTTGACTACACTGCTTGCAGGAATATAGACAAAAATCGCATTACTGACATTTGGCGTAGCTTTGCTATCAGGGGTTTGTACATAGAAACCTGAGAAACCATTGCTATAACGATAATCCGCCGTGATTACACCACGAATAGTATAGTTTTGATTTTGAGTCGATTGCGCAAGGCTGGCAATTGGTGTATCGCTACTGCTACAGCTGACTGCATCTACAGGTGGAGTGGTGGTTGAACCTGTTAAATTCGAAAAATCATTTCGATCTGTCCATGCCTGCCAAGATTGGTCAAGGTCAAATGGACTGGTCGGGTCAACACTCACTACAGGATTAACTGTTTGAATGCGTTTAAAGCTATTCGCAGTACTGAATACCGTTGTGCCCCAACCTGCCGTTGGACGCTCACCAATACGACCAAAACGATCTACGGGTGTACCGCGATAAAGCAACACAATGGCATCGTCGCCATTAAAAGATAATCCCGCAACTTGATTAACCTTATCGCCCAATTGTGCCTGTAATTCAGAACGACCTATCAGAAATTTTTGTTTACTGGCCAAGCTACCTTGTAAAGGAAAAGCTGCGGTTTTGACTGTGCCACCATTATTAAACTGCTGAATTTCATAATCGGCTAAATTCACGGTTGTGGCATCGGGGTTATAGATTTCCAGTCCCTTTTTATTACTGCTGCCATCGACATACTGGCTAAACATCAGTTGTGCATGTGCAGCAGAAAAGAGTGAAGATGCACCTAACAGGCCTAAACAAATGGCGATCGAATGGTATTTAAAATTGTTCATGGTTTTTTACTTAGTGTTAAAATTGTAATTAGGCTATGCAATTTCTGTGACAGCTACATGAAGATTTTTTGACAAATTTTAAGCAATTTTAGAAATGATCGGCTAAATAAAATCACTTAAAGTTTGACTTGACCACCTGAACACTTAAAATACGGCATTTCTATATTTATATCTCCAGAATCATGTCAAACGATCAGTTAGAAACGCAAATTACGGAACTCGACAATTTGCCTGAGCACCGTGAAATTGTGACGTTTATGCGTCGTTCAGCTCCGCTCAATACTTCACAACGTACTGCTTTAGAAGATTATCGTGATTTAATTTTGGAATACCCTGTTGGTGATTTACGCCAGCATTTTGAACATCCTGAACGCCCTTTAACTGTTGAAATCGGTTTTGGTATGGGTCGCTCTTTGGTATTGATGGCAAAAGCCAATCCAGAACGTAACTTTGTCGGCATCGAAGTGCATGTGCCTGGTATCGCACAGTGTGTTTATGAAGCGGGTATGGCGGGCTTAAAGAACCTGTTTGTACTGGATGCCGATGCAATCCAAGTGTTACGTGAAATGCCAGACAACAGCATTAACTGTGTACAGCTTTATTTCCCAGATCCGTGGCAGAAGAAGCGTCACTTTAAACGCCGCTTTGTGATTCATGAGCGTATGCAACTGGTTGAACAGAAGTTAGAGCTTGGTGGTACCTTCCACTCAGCAACTGACTGGGAACCGTATGCAGAGTGGATGCTTGATATCCTAGATAACCGTCCAGATATGGAAAACTTGGCAGGTAAAGGCAATAGCTACCCTCGCCCAGAATGGCGTCCAGTGACTAAATTTGAGCGTCGTGGTCTTGAATCTGGTCATAAGATTAATGATTTTATCTTTAAGAAAATTAAATAAGCTGATTTAGTTTTTCGAGAAAGCCACTAATTTTTTAGTGGCTTTTTACTTCTTCTCATTTATTTATAGATTTTATATGACTCAATTAGTCTTTACATCTACTAGTGGCTGAGGATCGTAATCTAAAAACTGGGTGTAATCATGTATATCCTTACATAACTGTCTATTCTCAACATCATGATAAGCTAATGTAAGATCCCTTTTCTCAAATACTTTTAAGTCTTTTACTCCTAACAACTTATAAATTTGATCCGATATGAGAGCATAACGGAGTAACTCTTTTTTCGCACTCGCCCCTATCCCAAATATCACAACAAATGGTAAAACTAAAATACATGCATATAAAAAGACATAATCCATTATGTCTACATTAATAGTGCCGTTATCAGTCAAGAACAATGATATTATAAGCATGAATATCGACATTCCCGATGCAACAATAGCCAAATTCTTGGGGCTGTGGCTATTTGTTACCATTTCTACCGTTTCTCCAAAAGGCAAAGATATGCCTAATAACTTATTATTTTTATTCATAACTGCTAAGACATTAAAGTCACCTTCCACATTTTCATCATAAACGACATATACGTCTTCATCTTCTTTAAAGAAAACAGAAGTAAGCGCGGCATAAAAATTGATATGATCAATACAGAAATAAATATAATAACCTGGTTCGCCATTTGCTCCACCCAAGGTAGCAGCAGCACCCATCCCTCCAGACTCAGAAAAAATCGATACCAATGCTGTAGCTCCAGCTTGTGCTCTAACTTTTTTTGGTTTAGGGAGCTCACTTATCATTGCATCAACATACTGAAGATTTTTAATTTTACCGTAAACAACTTTCATCTAAATCCATCACATTATTGCATTAATAAAAATCAATTAGATAACAACATATTAAAAAATAAGTCTTTTATATGTGTAAGACCAAATATTAAAAATAAAAAGCCAAAGCATACACAACAAAAATAACTTTCTATCCAATTAACATATTACTTACATCAAAATTACTTCCAAATTTAAAAATAAAAAACATGGCTCAATTACAAAAAAATTTAGAGATCAGAAAATAAATAAAATATTAATTATTTCAAATTTTATTTCTTTATATCT